>CAKRON010000204.1 GCA_934373455.1 uncultured Marvinbryantia sp. | reverse complement strand
AGCGTAACCGGATAGTTTGAGCCGCTTGGAGTAGCATAGACTGATTCAACCTCTTCGGGTGACTTCACCCATAGATAAATATTTTTTCCGTTATCCGGATAAATGCCGTTTGCATTATAATTTCTTGCATTCTTCAGGGTAATCAACGATACCTTGCTAAAGGTCGAATTCTTAGTAAGGGTATACGCCTGCTTTGACACTTTGTTGCCGTCAGCATCCGTTGCCTGACCACTATAGTCTACATTGACACTGCCGCCTGTGACGGTCATGGCAAGTGATTTCAGAACCGTTCCCGTGAAGGTTCCGCTGCTAAAATGTACCGTTCCTGCGCCCCTCACATCCAGTCCGTTAACGATACCACTGCCATAAATGTTCAGCGTTGCCCCGCTTTTTACTTCTATCGGATGTGTAAAGTTATAGGTTCTGCCACTCGTGAGACACAGCATCAGCGATCCGCTCTCAACCGTGATCGGCGGAATCTCACCCTCTTCAACATAAGGATCCATACTCTGGTCACCGGAAACAGAATAAACACTAAAACCGGAGTCCTTCGGAAGTATATCGTTTAACTTCACCCAGAAGGAGTATGTATTTCTGTCCACCACGGGATCTCTGTAATATGACCAGTGCGGGTACAGGGCAAATGAATGCAGGAAGATACCCTCGCGCCCCATAGCTGTGTACTCCCAGTACATCTCATAGCCTTCTTTTCCAATGGCGGTACAGTATCCCTGCACACCTTCGGCATGATTGATCGGTTCCGGCAATACAGTCTGCCCGCCGTCCGGATTCTTTTTTTGCACGCCGGCGCGGATGATACCGTTGCCTTTCATATTGATCGTTCCGTTTCCGCTGTAATAATAGCAGATACCCGTGGAGCTGAGGTATGAGCTTTGTCCGGATGCCTGCTTTACAAGTGCCTCCACAACGCCCCCGCCGGACACATTCAACACCTTCGTCTGAATACCGATGCAGGCCGGACGGGATGTTGTCGGCGTTTTTCCACCTGCAACACTGATCCCGCTCATTTTTCCGCCGTAAACATTGATCGTGCCTTCGCAGAAAATTCCGCTGACACCGTAGTCATCCGTTTTCTCATAGCGTTCAATTTCGGAATAAATCTCTGATGTGTCGTAGATATTGATATTTTTTGAAGCATGGATCGGAGTGTTATACATACGGCCTCCGCCAAAACCACAATAAGCGTTAATTTTACTGCCACCCTTTACATTCAGGTAGGTGACACCAACACAGGAAGAGAATGCCTGCAAATAGACACCCTTCGTACAGCCGTCTACCGTAAATCTGTTCGCATTTACACCGAGCTGGTTTGTATAGATATTCAGCCTTGCTGAACCGGTGACCGTCACATTCCCATACGGATTGTAAATGCCCCAGTAAGAGTTATAGTAACCACCACCTGCCGACTCAGCCGTACATCCCGCCAGACTGGAATCGCCGATCGTACTGTCCTTTCCTTCCAGCTTAATATTCAGGTTCATGGCTTTTTTATTCGTATCCTTGACATAAATGAACGCATAAAAATCCGTCTTGGTGGCTGCGTCATATTT
>CAKRON010000203.1 GCA_934373455.1 uncultured Marvinbryantia sp. | reverse complement strand
TACATCAACGCAGCACATTCGAAACTGAGATACAGACTACGGAAATCCATGTTGATGCTTCCCACAACCGCCTTTTCATCATCTGATACAACTACTTTAGAATGAACAAACCCAGGAAGGAATTCGTAGATCTCCACTCCTGCTTCCAGCAGTTCATTATAAAAAGTACGGGCAAGAATAAAGGCATATTGTTTATCCGGAATATGAGGCATAATAATCTTGACATCTACGCCACGCTTTGCCGCGTACGTCAATGCCACCACCATATTATGATCCAGAACCAGATATGGAGTCATAATATGTACGTACTTTTTGGCAGTATTTAAGATATCCAGATAGACAAGTTCACCCACCTGTTCGTTATCCAGCGGATTATCATCATACGGTACCACAAATCCCCTGCCACTTTCTTCACACTTTGGAAGCGGCATCTGAATATATCTGCGGTATTCATCCAGCAAATGTGCTTCCGCACGATCTCTTTGCACTTTTGGAAGTCTTACATATTCTACTACATTCCACATCTGAAGAAACATCAGGGTAAAATCTCTGACTGCATCCCCCTTTAACATCAGGCATGCATCTTTCCAATACCCAAAACGTTCTTTCTGATTGATGTATTCATCTGCCAGATTTATTCCACCGGTAAATGCCGTATGCCCATCTACAACCATAATCTTTCTGTGATCACGGTTATTCTGCACCGTAGACAATAGTGGTACGATCGGCGAAAATACCTGACATTTGATTCCCTCTTCATTCAAATGTCTGGCATAGTGAATCGGAAGGCGGAAGTAATCGCTCATGCCATCATACATAATCCTTACTTCTACCCCTTCTTTTACTTTCGCCCGCAGGATCTCCAGTATCGTTTCCCACATGTACCCCTGATCTACAATAAAAAATTCAATAAAGATATAATGCTTCGCCGCAGAAAGTTCCCGCAAAATCACATCAAAGGCACTTTCTCCGCTGGGATAATAACGTGCTGTCGTATTCGTATGCACAGCGCTGTTGCTTACCTTCCGCAAATAAGACACAAGATTTGCCATCTGCGCAGAATCTTCTTCCAACGCTTTCTGATCTTCCTCTTTCTGTTCTGACAGCTCTGCCGTTCTGGCTACTTCTTTCACCACTTGCTGATTTAACAGCTGACTCTCCATCTGCAAATGAAAATAAAGATAAAACAAAGCCCCGAACACCGGTACCGTCAAAATCGGTACCATCCAGGCGATCTTAAACGCCGGATTACCCTTTCGGTTAATTAAATATACCGAAAGTATAAATCCAAGAAAAATAGATCCACCATAAAAAGCAAATATATAATTACTCAGGAAACGGAATCCAACCAGCAATATGCCCATCTGCAGTAAGATCAGAATCAGCAATATCCCGGTACGTCCAAAAACAATACTCAGAATCCCTCTTTTTCCACGATCCAGCTGTTCCCTCTGCTTCATCAAAAACTGTTTTTTCTTTTCCACTGAAATTCCTCGATTCTCTTTTTGCCGCTTTTTACTGTTCTTCTCCAATCAGTTTCAAAAATTCTTCTTCCGAAAACACCGGTACTCCCAA
>CAKRON010000202.1 GCA_934373455.1 uncultured Marvinbryantia sp. | reverse complement strand
TGTTGCCAAGACCCGCACCGAGATTGCCGATGGGACCATCGGGGAAGTAGGGGTTGTCGTTCTTACCGGCCACCTGCTCAAAGTGCTCGTCCTCGTCCATGCGATAGAGATAGATGGAGTGGTCGAGGTCATTGTACAGCAGTTCGAAGTTGCCGGTGGCAGGAACCTCTGCAAGGTCGAGCATGGGGTCGTTATAGGTACCCATATACAGGTAACCGTTGTAGACCCAAAGGTTGCAGGACATGGAGTGATCGATGCCAAAGCCGTAACCATACTTGCTGCCGTTCTTGCCGCCGATGATCTGTTCCCAGGTAAACCAGGTACGGTCGCCATCCTTATGCTTATCGCCGCGGTACATGGCAAAGCCCTGCTTGTTGATCTTGCCGTCGATGTTCTTATCCGTCACAACGGTAACATACAAGTGACCGTTATACTCGATGATATCCCAGATACCGCCGCCGCACAGGCCGTCCTTTTGCATAACAGCAGGCAGATTGTCGAAGTCGTCCTGATCAGCGATAACACGCCATTTACTCAGGTCAGCACTGGGGTCGCTGCTGGCAACGATGATGCCGCCGGGAAGTCCCTTGCTATCATACTTATCCGTAGCGAGGCACATGAGGATCTCGTCGTCATAGACGATCAAGCCATGCACACCACTGGCAACGCCAGGTGTAAAGCGAGAATTGTGATAGACGATTTGAGCCTTGTTTGTCTTGGGATCTACTTCGACCAGTGTGGCCGTGGGCTGACCCATGCTGACAAAGTAGAGTTTGTCATGGAATCTGCAGGCCATCCGGTAACCGGCCAAAACATTCATTCCCCGTGTATGTTCGTTGAAACCGACAAAGATATCAGGGTTGTCTTTCCGAATCTCACTCTCATGGAAGACAATCCGTGCTTCATACGTCTTTTTGTTTACACTGATGATGACAGGATCCCAGTCGGTTGCGTAAGTTTCATCGAAGGTGCCATCACCGAACACGGTGCGCACAATCTTTGCAGCCATTTCCTTGGTGTCGGTACCCTCGGGCAGATCGCCCTTTTTCACCATACCGTCAAGGGTCGTCTGTACGTTGAGGTGATACTGATGATAGGTGGAGTTGGAGCAAGTACCGATATAAATATATTCGCTGTCCTTGCCACCGTCCGCCATGGACCAGGAGTAGTTGTTGCTGCGGTCCTGATCTTTGCCGGTCAGAATACCATCGATTCCTTTGTAGCCCAAAGTCGGGTGAGAAACCTTGTCGATCTTATAGTCACCCTTAGAGTATTCACCCTGTTCATCCGGTTCGTAACTGATGTTGCTGTCCTCATCACGGACAACGCCGGCTAACGCCATTGTGGGGAGCATGCCCACTGCCATTGCCAGGCAGAGCAGGACGCTCAGCACACGTTTTTTCATTTTCATTATCCTCCCTCTGAATTTTGAACTGTTGCTGTCTGTCATTCGAGAGCCAATTGTTCACATGTGGATCATGGGCGCAGGAAATCGGACGCGCTGGGTGCAGGTCTGCTTTTCCTGCAATCACCTCCTTGCAATCCCGCAGGTGCGTGTCTGCGAAAGTGAAACCGGAGTCTCCTTTCACGCAGCGCCCTGCTGTTCAG
>CAKRON010000201.1 GCA_934373455.1 uncultured Marvinbryantia sp. | reverse complement strand
AGTTATGACACCTCCGTCACCGTAAGGACTCCTTCGTTCACCACAAACGAAATATTCTGTCCGGCAAAGCTCAGTCCCGTCTTCCGTCGAAGTACTATGAAAATTCCGACGTTTTCAAATTCCCCAATACGTCTCAAATCGCTCATATATCCAGAAAAGCTTGATTTTATCGCAAAATTTAATGTCCTTACAGGGCATTTTTTTATTGAAATTTTTTTTGATATATTGTATAATAATAGTACTACATAGTACTCTATCAGGAGGGCATATGGCATACTATTTACGACAGGATAAAAAGAAAAAAGGAACTTATCTGCAGATGTATGAAAGTTACTGGGACAAAGAAAAGAAGCAGCCTCGTTCCAGAAATATCGAAAGCTTTGGATACGTCTCGGATCTCATTTCTGATGAGATTCCAGACCCGGTTTCTTATTATCAGAAATATGTGGAGAATAAGAACAGAGAACATGCGGATTCTGTTGCTGATGAAACACGCCCCAGAGCATTCACTGTCCAGCCTGAAAAAAACATCGGATACTTTCTTATTTCCTCTCTTCTTTCGGAACTGAATGTAAGAGAAACCATCGACATCCTTGCATCGCAAAAAAGATTCCAGTTTGACCTTTATGACATGATTGCACAACTAATTTATGCGCGGATTCTTTATCCCTGCTCAAAATCTAAAACAGCATCTACCGTCTTCCCATATCTTTATCATGGTATTCCTATTTCTGAAGACCAGATTTACGATGGCTGTGCTTTTATTGGAGAGTCCTATAAAAAATATATCGAACTGTTCAACCATTGTTATGAAGAGCATTACAAGCGTGACTTCAGCAGTGTTTTCTTTGACTGCACAAACTACTACTTTGAAATCGACCTTCCGAAGGAAGATAAGCAGAAAGGCCCTTCCAAGGAAAACAGGCATGATCCGATCATTGGCCAGGCCTTGCTTCTGGATGCAGATCTGGTTCCGCTTGCCATGCAGATGTATCCCGGAAACGAGTCAGAGAAACCATATATCCGGAAGATCATACAGGAGATGAAGGAGCGTTATAAAGTTGCCGGAAAAACTGTGCAGGTTGCAGATAAAGGATTAAACTGTGCCAGAAACATTTATGCTGCTGTCGTAGAAGCCAAAGACGGATACATTTTTTCAAAATCTGTTCATGGAAAGGGACTGAGTGAAAAAGAAAAGCAGTGGCTGCTTCTTGAGAATGATGCGAATGTCTATACGGATTACCGTGATAAAAGCGGAAAGCTTCTGTTCCGCCTGAAATCCTGTGTAGATACTTTTTCTTATAAATTCAAGGAAACAGATCCCGAAACCGGTGAGGAAAAAGAGACCTCATTCTGCGTAAAAGAAAAACGCATCGTTTCCTATAACCCTTCCCTTGCCCAGAAACAAAAAGCTGAGATCATGAAAATGGTGGACAAGGCCGCCAACTATACCACTTACAAAAAAATGGCACGGGAGGATCTGGGGGATTCTGTTAAATATATTCAGGTCACAAATACAGATCAAAATGGAAAAAGTCGAAAGCCGGTAATTGAAATCAACCAGGCAAAGATTGACGAGGATCTGAAATACGCAGGATACAATCTCCTAGTGACATCTGAACTGGATATGGAACCACTGCAGGTATACCACACATATCACAACCTCTGGAAAATAGAAGAGTCCTTCCGTATCACCAAATCTTATCTGGATGCACGGCCTGTTTATGTGCAAAA
>CAKRON010000200.1 GCA_934373455.1 uncultured Marvinbryantia sp. | reverse complement strand
GCGTTAAAGTGAACGGAGCTGCTAAGAAGATGTATGTATGTACTTCTTGCTTAAGATCCGGAAAAGTTGAAAGAGCTTAATAAAAGCAAATCGGAGCCGCTTGTATAGCGGCTCTTTTTTTTCAGCATGCAAATAAGTTATAACCGATCAGCAGCAATAAAAAGATCAGGAGTACATTCCAGAATGTATTTGCGATCAGTAATGATATCAGCATTCCGACTGAAATCCAAAATAAAGTATATCCCGCAATACGTTTCATAGCTGTACTCCTTTTTTTCTATCTTATGCAGTTTTTCAAAAAATGTGATTTTATTCTTCTGCTACTGTTTCCGCTGCTTTTACAGCATCTGCCGCCGCATTCCCACTGCCAGAAGTAAAGCGGTTTACAAAATCCGGAACCATATCCAGCACTTTCGTCAAACCATCCTGATTTTTAATATTTACCAGTTTTGTAGTGCCATTCTGAATGACCAATACCGCACTCGGTGTCATCTTACAACCCATTCCACCGCCGCCATTATTCTTTACTTTATTATTATCTTTTCCCTCCAATGCTCCGGCAGCCACGCCAAATGACACATCAATAAGTGGAAGAATAATTGTATCTCCCACAGTAATTGCATCTCCTACCACCGTTTTTGAATGAATATATCCATCCATTCCTTTAAATAATGATTCAACTTTTGACTGAAAATTATTTTCTGATGCCATGTTCTTTCTCCTTTCAAAATTCTTCCTGATTTATGATTTGTTTTTTAAACTGCAATACTGCGAAATTCTCTGATTGTTCTGCGAACATTTTTATCCGTCAACATAATAACAGCCGATTTTGCGATGTGACAAAGGCGTATATGACCTCGCATTTCCAAATTACCTTTCAAAACACTTTGTTGAAAATCACCATCTACTTTCAGATGATTTCCGCCAAATACAGCCAACACACATAAGATACCCAAAACCTGACCTGTAACAGAAGGGTCTTCAAATCCAATTAATAGTTGTCCACTTATTTTTCGTGGTCTATAATGGCGAATCAAATATTTCAGTTCTTTCCATATATGATTTTTGGCTGTTTGTGTGACATCAAGACTCCAGAAATCTATATACTTTGTTATTTGTGTTTTTATTTGTTCTGTCTTGCCTGATACGCTTCTTACAGATCTCTGTACCTGTTTTATGCTTCCGACAACTTTTTTGGGTATTTCGGAAATCTTATTTGCAAGTTCTTTTACCTGATTTTTTTGCGTGCTTTTTTTTACATCTGCAGTTCTTTCTGCATCCGGACTTTTTTTGTCTGCCTCCTGCATCGCAGATTTTTGTTCTGATATTGTCACAGGTATTTCAGGAATATCCCTTTCGTTTTCCATTTCTTTTCGTTCCGGCATCATTTCCGGTGCTTCATTTTCTTTCCTTTGTTTAGACGGTCGAATATCCTGACGTTTTTTCTTTTTCATTTTCTTTGATTTTTTATTGATCAAAGACTTTCCAAACAGACGTATATCCATCTGCATTTGGTTTTCTACGTAATTTGCGGTTACTTCCACTACTCCGAGAAACCATGCTGCTTTTCCATTCATTTTTAGCATCTTTTCCTTCTCCAGATACCCATAATATCTCACAGGAATCAGTAGAACTGCTGCGATGATCAGCAATATTGTACCTAATATGAAAAGCAGGATAATTCCTGTTATTTTTAAAATTAATATCAAAATATGCAGCATTCGTCCCCTTTACCTTCTTCCAAAACAGAAACACCATCGACGTTTTCGTTTTCTTGACGGGTAATGTATTATAT
>CAKRON010000199.1 GCA_934373455.1 uncultured Marvinbryantia sp. | reverse complement strand
ATAGCAGCGATGGAAAAGCTGAGTGAAAGAATGAAGGTAATTAAGGAGAAGGGACATACTGTAGTTGTGGCAGAGCACCGTCTGGCATGGATCCAGAAATTCGCAGATAGAATTATTTACATGAAAGAAGGACATATAGAACAAGAATTCACGTCAGATGAGTTTAAGGCTTTGCCTGACTTGAAACGAGAACAAATGGGACTCAGGAGTATCATTCCTGAACATATACAGATCCCGGAGATTACAGGAAACTCAGAAGACGCAGTACTTCAGATTTGTAACCTATCATGTAAGAGAAAGAAACAGATGATTTTTCAGAATATTAGTTTATCTGCAAGAGCGGGAGACATCATCGGTATCACAGGGAAAAACGGTGCCGGAAAATCTACTTTTTGCAATTGCTTGTGCGGTCTGCTTAAGCCCAAAGGCGGCGAGATTCTGTATCAAGGGAAAAAGCTGTCGGAAAAGGCCCGGACCAAACTGTTCGGGATGGTCATGCAGGAAGTCAATCATCAGTTATTTTCAGATAGTGTGAAAAATGAATGTCTGCTTGCAAATGAAGAAACCTCTGAACAAGAAATCAGGGAATTACTTGAAAAATTTGACTTGGAAGAGTATGCAGAATATCATCCGATGATATTATCTGGTGGACAGAGACAGAGGCTTGCTATTTGCCAGGCAGTTATGGGTGAAAAAAAGCTGCTTATTTTCGATGAACCTACCAGTGGGTTGGATTTTAGGCATATGTGTCAGGTGGAAAAATTGATGAAACAATTGTCAGAAGAAAAATACATTATTATAGTTGTAACACATGACTATGAGTTTTTGAATCGAGCTTGTAAGAGGTATATTAGAATAAATAGTTGACTTTTAGGAAAGGAAAACGGATTAAAGGAAGGAATTACTCATTCATGAACGGCTGAGATTATGAGAGAATCAATTAGGAGTTTCCATCTAAAGCAGAAAGATATTGATTAGATAAACGAAAAAGGACTGGATACAATCAGACAACATGCAGAGGAGTTTATCGCAAAGAGAGAAGCTCCGGCGTATATAGCAAATGATGGCAAGCAGACTCCAATGCGTGGGCATCCGGTATTTATTGCCCAGCATGCAACGGCAACATGTTGCAGAGATTGCATTCGAAAGTGGCATAAAATGCAACCGGGAAAGGAACTAAGCCAAGTGCAGCAGGAATATCTCGTAGATGTAATTATGACATGGATTCAAAAAGAAATGGAGAGGTACTAGTGCAGATATTTGTAGATGCCAGAGTTTTCAGCTTTTTCTGTAATTCCTGTTTTTCCCGAACAGTAGCAGTCTGTTCAGATTCAAGATTTTCTATCCGCTTCTGAATTTTATTAGAGCTTGAGATTTTGGTAACGCCGAGATCCTGAAGCTCTTTTTTTAGTGCATCGTGGAGCTGGTATTCTGCCTGATGTTTGATCCGGTATGCTTTTGGATTTTTAGCAGATTTGCAATCTTCAATCACTTTACGGAAGAGCCGGTAAGAATCACAGTGCTTTTGAATGACTTTTTGTGTGCTCAACTCACTGTTGAGTTGTGCTATTCTCTGTTCAGCCGCTTTAGCAGAAGCTTTCATCAGTCTTATCAGGATTTGTAATATAGTCCAAGGACAAAAAATACTTGTGATATAAAGATGGGAAATTTATAATGATATTAATGATTTTAAATTTTGTACGAAATGTGGGAGCGAATTATGATTACTAGAGAAGAAGCATTAAAGTTTGGCCTATCATTTGACAACGTGTACGAGGAACGGCCTTTCCGTGACCAGAACTGGCA
>CAKRON010000198.1 GCA_934373455.1 uncultured Marvinbryantia sp. | reverse complement strand
GCATTACTTATAGGAACACCGGCAGAACTTCTGGCAGATTCTCTTTCTCACCTGCGCACATCGGATGCCATGTATGCTCTTTGTATTCAACCACAAACGCCTCTAAAGGAAAATGAACTGAAACAGCAAATTTGTCCTGTTATTCAGCATATTTTTCCAGAAGCATATATGACGATTCATGATACTGTAATCGTATTACTTGCACCAAATCAAAGTTCTGTTGTATTTGAAGACACTCAGAAACGGATGTTACAAACTATATCAGAATTTTCTCTTGAAGTGGGACTTTCTCTGGTCTTTTCCAGAATGGATGAATTCTATAGAGCCTACCAGCAAGCTCGAGCTGTTCTTGAATGGAATCAACGAATTACGGATAATTTAAAAAAACAAATAACGTGGGATCGGCGCTACCCCTATGAGCACCGTCCACATCGTTATTCAGAAATTGCTTTCTACGAATTATTAAATCAATTAGAAGAGCCTGAATCTCTTACAAAATTTATTCATCCTGCTCTATACCGTTTAAATTTATATGATCAGGAAACAGGAAATGAACTTTATCATACACTTGAGGTTTATCTTCAAAGCTTTCATAATAATAAAGAAACTGCCAATATTTTATGTATTCACAGGAATTCTCTTTCTTACCGAATGGAAAAAATCCATGAAATTGGGAAAATCGATTTAAATGATCCATCTACCGAGTTCCTGCTTCGTCTTTCTTACAAAATTGTAGAATATTTGAAAATTATGGATGTTATGTGAGAGACAAATATCTTTGCATTTCCTCTCGGATTTGTTTAAACTGTTCCTGGGTCGTATGATTATCGCTGTGAAACTGCATCATGCGATCCAGATATCCCTGTTCTTTCAAAATCTGTCGGCTTTCCGGGTATACCAGTTCAAATGTAAGGCAGATATGTCCTACTACATGATCTACAGGAGACTTTTTTATACTTCGCAATACCGTATGATGTTCTTTCACTGCCTGCATTACTTCTGGTGTCACCTGACTTTTCTTCAGTTCTTTTGTGCTGACATTATAGATATCTTCCAGCGGTGTTTCTAAGTTGACACGCAGAATATCCAGTTTATCTGCATCTCTCAATATCTGACAAACAGTATCTTCTTGTAAAGGTTCTGGCAGTCGATAAGCACTGTGCCAATAGATGGCATTTTTGATTATTTCATCCCAGTCCGTTTCATCCAGAAATCTACGAATCAATTGTTTTTCTCCAAATAAAAGTTCTGATCCAAATTCTGCATGATCTACAGATTCTGCATCTACGAATGTGTGGAATCTGCGAATCTGCTCAAATCTTCCGATATCATGTAGCATCCCGCAAATCCAGGCAATCTCTTTCATCACATCTGAAACAGGCAAACTTTGAGCAATCCTTTCACATAAATCAGCAACTTTATATGTATGTTCCACTTTCAGCCGAATTTTAGGATCCAAAAGATCATAATTACTTACATAATTTTGAAACTCAGACTGAATTTTTTCTCTGTTAAACATATTGTCTTTATAATCTCCCAATCATCTATATCGTTTTTTCATTTCTTAGTATACGAAAAAAACTTCTATTCCACAATCAGGAACAGAAGTTCTATAAGGATTTGTACTTTCAAAACCGCATACGGTAAATACATTACTCCGTTTTCCCAGACTATTGGAAGTTCTGCTCGCTTCGCTTACAGAACGACCTTCCTGCTATGTTCTGGCTTCGTCTTACGACTCGCCAATCACCAAGCACTCAGGTCAAGCCTTCGACCTATTAGTGACAGTCAGCTCCATACATTACTGCACTTCCACCTCTGCCCTATCTACCTC
>CAKRON010000197.1 GCA_934373455.1 uncultured Marvinbryantia sp. | reverse complement strand
TTGAAGCTGGCAGCAGAAGTGGATGCTTCTGTTTCAGACTTTATGACAACTGCAAGATTATATTGCAGCGGACTGAATTTTACATACAATCCTCATCGAATGATTCTGAACAAGGTGACGGACTGCTATCTGACCAGAGAGAACGGAGAACGGATCGAAATCCAGGATGATAAGCTGTATCATGTTGTGACAGACCTGTACACAGGACAAATGCTTGGCTCTGTAATGAAAATGTCGTATGGCCTGCTGTCCCTTGAACCAAAGGACAAGGATGGAAATCCTATTGAAAATCTGGAAGATCAGGCAATCATGGAGGATGGCAGGGAATTGAAGGCATGGGATGCCATTGCAAGATATATGCAGTCCTTTGAAGATACAGACGGGGATGGAATTGCCAATGTACCGGAATATTATGCAGCCACTCATAACCGTAAGGTTGTAGATGACAGCACAAATATTATTGATCTGGTGAAAAATCCCAATAGATTCTCAGTAATGATCGTGCTGATCTGCCTGCTCTTTATTGTAATTATTATCCTTATTGTAGTTCTGGTCCGAAAACTTGTCCGCAAGGGACAAAAGAAAAATATGTGATAATATCACAGAAATGGGGAATAAAATCTGATATAATACAATCACAAACAAAACAGGAGGACAAATAAATGAAAGTAATTCATGTAGATAAACAAAATTTTCAAAACGAAGTAATGGAATCCGACAAACCGGTACTGCTGGATTTCTGGGCACCCTGGTGTATGCCTTGCCGCATGGTAGGACCGATTCTGGAAGAAATTGCAGCGGAACGTTCTGATATTAAAGTGGGAAAAATCAATGTAGATGAACAGCCGGAGCTTGCTGGACAGTTTCAGGTTATGAGCATCCCTACACTGCTCGTTATTAAGGAAGGAAAAATCGTAAATCAGTCTGTAGGAGCGATGCAGAAGGAAGCAATCCTTGCTATGCTGTAAAGAGCAAAAAAATTATAAATTTTACTTGCAAATTCCAGATGTATAAAGTATTCTATAAACACCATAAAGTTATAACACCTCTCCTACTTTGTGCAGGAGAGGTGTTTTTGAGAATGCTATTGTTTGAATTTACTAGTTAGGAAGACTGAATGAAATATAAAATCTGGAATAGGAATGAGGGATTCACGCTTGCGGAGCTTTTGATTACAGTTGCGATTATTGGCGTTCTCGTAGCAATAGGAATCCCTGTTTTATCTAATCAGCTGGAGAAAAGCCGTGAGGCTGCTGACCTTGCCAACGTGCGTGCAGCATATGCAGAAGTGATGACTGCCCAGATTACCGGAGATGAGGAAAATCAAACCCAGACTGTAAAACTTAAGCAGAAGAAGGATGACTGGGAGTCAGATCCGGTGACAGTTGCAGGAATTACCCATTATAAGAAGGATGGAGATACTCCAAACTGGAAGGGAGTACCCGGAGCAGATGGAGAGTGTAAGATAACTTACAATGCATCTACAGATACTACGACGGGTGAGCCGGTAGGCATATGCTTCGAATGGAGCGGAAGCAGCGGGAATAACGGAAATGACAAAAATGACGAAGATAATGGAAATAACGGGGAGAATACAAAGCCTGGAATTGATTTCAGCGAAGATGTACATAAGCTGGTTGAAGAAACTGGATTGTTATCACAGCATAAGACTCCACAGTTTGAAATAGATTCCAAAAGCCCCAATTCCAGTATGGTTAAGGCTGTGCGGGAGAAGCTTGGAAGCAACAGCTTATTGAATTATGGCACCTGGGCGTATCTGGCAGATTCCAGGGATAATCCCCCAAAAGGTGCATATTTGTTCTGGACCGCTGTAGATACGAATGAGGTTGGCG
>CAKRON010000196.1 GCA_934373455.1 uncultured Marvinbryantia sp. | reverse complement strand
GTGTTATGCAGAATAGTGGGTCATATCAGCTCAATATGCTTCCGGCAATTATTACACGTATTAAGATTATAGGCGGCATGGACATATCTGAGAAGCGTAAACCGCAGGACGGACGTATCACGACGGTGATAGACAGGACAGAGTATGATATCCGTGTATCCGTACTTCCTACAGTATTTGGTGAAAAGGTAGTTATGCGTCTCACCTCCAAGCAGAGTCTTTCGAGAGATAAGCGGATGCTTGGATTTACTGATGCAGAGCTTGTAAAGTTTGATAAGATATTTTCTAATCCCAATGGGATCATACTTGTTACGGGACCGACAGGAAGCGGTAAATCCACAACACTTTATACGGCGCTCAGCGAGCTCAACAGTGAGCATGTTAACATTGTAACCGTTGAGGACCCGGTGGAGGCTAACATTGATGGGATCAATCAGGTGCAGGTTAATCTGAAGGCTGACCTGACATTTGCCAATGCATTAAGGTCAATCCTCCGTCAGGATCCCGATATCATAATGATTGGGGAGATACGTGATGAGGAGACAGCAGGTATTGCGGTTACGGCATCCATTACAGGACACCTTGTTGTCAGCACACTCCATACTAACAGTGCGGCAGCTTCCATAACGCGTCTTGTTGATATGGGACTTGATCCGTATCTGATTGCAGACTCGACAGTCGGTGTTATTGCACAGCGGCTGGCAAGAAGGTTATGTGACTGTAAGAGGCCACGTAAAGCTACTGAACAGGAGAAGAAGCTTATAAAGGTTCCGCAGACATGCGAATGCACAATATATGAGGCGTGTGGCTGTACCCAGTGTAATGATACAGGATACAGGGGACGTATCGGTGTATATGAGATTATGGGCATAAGCCACAGACTCCGTAATTGTATTGCGGCAAGGACAACTACGGAAGAGATTGAGAAGATTGCCGTTCTTGAGGGAATGAGTACGCTTAGAAGCAGTGCTGCAAGACTTGTCCGTGAAGGCATTACAACTATAGATGAGTTTAAGCGCATCATATATACTAATGATGAAGAAGCTTAACCGTATAAAGGAGACATAATATGGCAACTATTAATGAATTACTCGCAGAGGCTACGGGACTCGGTGCATCAGACTTACATCTTACGGTTGGTGTGCCGCCTAAGATAAGGATGAACGGCAGGCTCATGAACCTCGATTATCCTGTGCTTATGCCGGACGATATGCACGATATTGCATATTCGCTTATACCGGAGTCGATGGTTCTTAAGTTTGAGGAGCTGGGTGAGCTTGATTTTTCATATTCCATAAGGGGTGTTGGCAGATACCGTGTTAACGTATATCATCAGAGAGGCTCTGTTGCAGCTGTTATCAGACTTGTCGGGGAAGAGATACCATCAGCTGATTCGCTGGGGATTCCAAAGTCTGTGCAGGAGCTGGTACATAAAAAGAGGGGACTTATACTTGTTACCGGTCCGACAGGAAGCGGCAAGAGTACAACCCTTGCATCACTCATTGATATAATTAATTCAAATTATCCGTATAACATTATAACATTAGAGGATCCGGTTGAGTATCTGCATAAGCATAAGATGGGTGTGGTTAACCAAAGGGAGGTTGGCATTGATACAAGGTCATATACTAATGCACTTATATCGGCACTTCGTGAAGACCCTGATGTACTGCTTGTCGGGGAGATGAGGGACCTTGATACGATACAGACGGCAATAACGGCGGCAGAGACCGGACACCTTGTATTTTCAACACTGCATACGATTGGTGCGGCAGCTACCATTGACCGTATTGTTGATGTATTTCCGCCGTATCAGCAGTCACAGATACGGAGCCAGCTTGCACTTGTACTTGAAGGAGTGATATCACAGCAGCTTATACCTGTGACAGGCGGCAAGGGACGTAAGGCGGTATTTGAGGTAATGCTTGCAACTCCTGCTGTACGTAACCTGATAAGGGAATCCAAGACCC
>CAKRON010000195.1 GCA_934373455.1 uncultured Marvinbryantia sp. | reverse complement strand
CGAGGATGCGCAGTGATTCTGATAGGAATATGTCAGCTTCGCTGACCAGAATCACGCGCCAAGTCTCACGGACGTTCAACTTGAATCAAGACCTGATCGCAAGTCTTGGTGCGAAACGCATAACAGAAGAGAGACATCTCCCATCTGTTATGATAATTTACAAAAGGAGCTTATTTTATGCAGTTATCCAATGATTTACAGCAATTATTACATTCTATTGATCATAAAAGTTACCCGGCTTATAAATCACTGAAAGGAATCTATCGTTTTCCCGCTTATACACTCTCCATTGACCATGTACAGGGCGATCCATTTGCTTCCCCATCTCATATCAGTGTACAAGTGCCTTTAAAGCGTGCCGGTTTTCCACAATTTTGTCTCTCCGGCGCACTGACCCGCACTGCTCTCTCTGATTATCTGATTCGCCAGTTTGCAGAACAGACTGCCCGATATTCTTTTCGTGCCAAAGGTTCCGGGAAAAGCGGTCTGATTTCCGTCAGCCAGTGCGGACCGGAAGTTCTGGCAAGAACAGCATGCCATGTTGACAGTGATCCACAAAACGGCTGTATCACTATTCGTTTTTTTGTTGGATTTCCAGCGAATGGACGAAGCATCAACGCAAAAGAACTAGAAAAAATATTATTTGAATTTTTACCTGTATGTGTAGAAAAAACCTGTTATTATCGCAATTTAAATGCTTTAGAAGTGAAACAGACCATTGAACTGTGTGAAGATCAGGCTGCGATACGAAAAGAAATGAAACAAAGAAAACTGGTAGCCTTTGTAGCTGATGGGGCAATATTGCCTCGGGAAAGTGGCATTTCTTCCAGACCAATGAAAAATGCAAAACCTTTTACTTCTCCTGAGTCTCTGCGCATTACCTTACAGCTTCCGCATAAAGGTTCCATCACCGGTATGGGGATCCCAGAGGGTATCACACTTATCGTAGGCGGTGGCTATCATGGAAAATCTACCCTGCTAAACGCTTTTGATATGGGCATCTACGATCACATTGCCGGAGATGGCAGAGAATACGTTCTAACCGATCACACTGCTTTAAAGCTCCGCTCCGAAGATGGACGTTTTATCAAGGATGTGGACATCTCTATGTTTATTAATGATTTGCCAAATGGTAAAGATACACACTGCTTTTTCACTGAAGATGCCAGCGGCAGCACTTCTCAGGCAGCCGGCATTATCGAAGGCATCGAATCCGGAAGTCGTGTATTTTTACTGGATGAGGATACTTCCGCTACGAATTTTATGGTACGAGACGCCTTCATGCAGCGCCTGATTACACCGGATAAAGAGCCAATTACACCATTTCTGGAACGCGCCAGAGACCTGTATACTCATTCCGGTATCTCTACCATTCTAGTTGCCGGAAGTTCCGGAGCCTTTTTCCACATTGCCGACACGGTGATCCAGATGGACAACTATACTCCTGTCGATATCACCGAAAAAGCCAAAGCTCTTTGCAGGGAATTTCCGATTTCCCAGACTGCCACCTATCCTTTCCAGATGCCTGACAGTCACCGCATTATGACCACAGATCCTAAAGGGGTCGGTAAAAAACGAGACTATCGTACCGGTGCCGTTCGCGGTGACGAAAGTCTGAAAATTAAACTTCTTGGGAAAGACAGTTTTTCTATTGGCAGACAAACAGTTGATCTGCGCTATATCGAACAGCTCATTGACAGTGAACAGACCGCAGCTCTGGGTCTTCTCCTGAAATATACCGTAGAAAAACTTGCTGATTCTCAAAAAACACTGCCGGAAATTATACAATACATTCAGACTCAGTTAGAAACAAACGGTCTGAAAACCTTTTTAGATGGCAAATATCTTCCAGCCGGGTATGCCATTCCAAGAGTACAGGAAATCTACTCCTGCTTCAACCGATATCGCAGGGCGTGACAGGGGGCAATGGGGGCGGCGACCAAGGGGCAAACCAATGGGGACGGAGTTACTGGCTCTAAAG
>CAKRON010000194.1 GCA_934373455.1 uncultured Marvinbryantia sp. | reverse complement strand
AAACTGACAAGATAGGTGACAGTATTTCTGAAATCATAAAGGTAAAAGAAGAGGGAAATATGGACATAAAAAAGAAAGCAGAGACAGGAATGGTTATCACTGCTATAGCAGGACTGGTTATCTGTATGAGTCTGTACATCTGTAATAGGAGAAATGCAGAGCCGGATGAAAAAAAACTGATTGCGGTAAGTACGATCGGACCAACGCACGGATGGGCAAAAGCTGTGGATTATTATGCGGAAAAAGAACTGGAGAAAGTAGCACAGGAAAATGACTGGGAATATATTTGCAGAGAGGCCAATGATGCGAATGAACAGTCCAGGCAGGTAGAAGAAATGCTTACACAGGGAATTGACTGCCTGATTATGCTTCCAATGGATGGGGCTTCCTTGAAGACAGCAGGAATTGCGGTACAAAGTGCAGATGTTCCACTGGTGATTTTTGACCGCGAAATACCGGAGTTTGCTCCGATGGCTACTGTAAAAGGAGACAATAAGGAGATTGGAGCGGCTACTGCCAGATACTTTAACCATTATTTCTCAAAAGGGACATTAGTGCTGGAAATGATGGGAGATACCTCCACGGTACCTTTTTTGCGCAGCGCCGGTTATGATGAGGTGATCAATGAGAACTTCAGTAAGATTCAGGTAGGATATACAGAGTGGCAGAGAGCGTATTCCAGAGAACTTTTTCGGCAATGGATCAGCAAACAGGAACAGGAACTGCTGGATCAGGTGGGAGCCATATTTACGCATGATGATGAAATTGCACTTGGAGTATTAGATGTTCTGGATGAAGCATGGAATGAGAAAACAGTTGCGGATCGGTTCCCGAATCTGAAAGTGATAGCGGGATCGTCAGGTTCCCAGGAAATGTATCAGAGAATCAGAGAAGAAGACCGCTGGACACTGTTTTCTATGACTTACTCACCGGAAATGATTGCGCAGGCAGTGGATACAGGGGCAGCTATTATAAAAGGGGAAGAGTATGAAGAAATGAAAATTGTTCCAACAGTATGTGTGGATAAAAGCAATGTGGAAAAATTTCTGGATGAAAACAGTCCTTTTAAATAAAAAAGCAGGGGAAGAGTATGAACAGAAGGTTATATAAAGTAGCAGTTGCAGATGATGAAAGTATGATAAGAAGGGGAATCTGTAATTTTATTGACTGGAAACGAATGGGGTATCAGATTGTTGCAGATTTTGAAGATGGAAAAGAGCTTCTCGAATATGTCAGACATCATGAGGTAGATGTTGTCATGACGGATATTCGTATGGCAGAGGTTGGTGGCCTGGAAGTGGCAAAAGAAATATCAGAAAATGAATGGAACATAAAAGTGGTGATTATCAGTGGGTATAAGGAATTTGAATATGCACGTCAGGCACTCACTTATAATGTGGCAAATTATATTTTAAAGCCGATTCAGATAGATGAAATAGAAAAGACATTTAGCCAGATTTATAACCAGCTTCAGCAGGAAGAGAATGTAGAAAATCAGAAAAAAGGACTGGAGGAAGATGTCAGAGAATTATTGCCGGAATTGCAGGAACAGTTCTGGCTGAGAGTACTTCTTGGAGGACTTCGTCATGGAGGAAATTTTATACAGAAAAAAGATTTTCTGGAACTGTCCTTCGATATGAACGCACCCTGTGCAGTGGCAGAAATTGAAATGAATCTGGATGAACGGGTGACAAAAAGATATTATACAGAAAAGAACAGCCGTTATAATTTGTTAAATAATATTTTTGCAGGATCTGTGGAAGAGATCAATTATTATCCCGTTTATTTATCAAGAGAACAGCTGAAAATTGTAATTACATCAAATAAAGAAATACAGAAAGAAGAATTTCTGAAAATACTGAAAAAACATCTGTCTCAGAGAATCAAAGAGATTGAAGGGCTGGTATCGTTGCAGATGAATTATAAACTGGAGCATCTTTTTTTGAATTTTACTGAGATGGCAGATTATTACGCTTCCATGCAGGTACACAT
>CAKRON010000193.1 GCA_934373455.1 uncultured Marvinbryantia sp. | reverse complement strand
AGGCATGCTTGCATATCATGGAATATCCGCCGGAAATGGATGATTACTGGCTGGCTCCGTTGACCAATATCAAAGGTACGGTTGTCACCGTTGACATTTCAACGGATGATGCGGAAGAAGTCAAGAAAAATTTAAACAGATCCATGAGTGAACAGAATCAGAGATACAGAAGTGCTACGAACTATGTGGATGAGAATGATGCAGAAACAAAATTCCAGATGATGGATAATCTCCTTCAGGAAATATCAAAGATGAACGAAGTTGTAAAGGTCATTGACACAAGGATTTTTGTTGCAGATAGGACATGGATCGGACTGGAAGAAAAGATCAAAGAGATAAAGACAAAGCTTGATAATCAGGGATATAAAGCATATATCAATTTGAATGAAACAAGAGATGATTGGATGTCCATGAACGATACCTATAAGCATCAGCAGACGAACAGGGAGGCAGTGGAAGGGCAGAGCTATACATCAAATTCTCTGGCTGGCGGATATCCGTTTCATTTCAGTCAGTTGGAAGATCCAAGAGGCGGATATTATGGATACACACCGACAGGTGGAAACTTTGTATGGGACATGTTCTATAAGACAAAAATGAGGTCTTATTACAATAGTCTGGTCTTTGGAACAATGGGATCCGGAAAATCTACATTGTTAAAAATAATGGAAGAAGATGAAGGTGTAAAAGGACATTTTCTCCGGATTTTTGATGTGGCAGATGAATTTGTGGCACTCACAGAAGAACTTGGAGGAAAAATATTAAAGCCGGACGGATCAGGAAAGGATATTCAGAATCCATTAGAGATACTGCATGCTACAGAAAGTGAACAGTTGAACTTTTCACGCCATATATCAAAGCTTACAACGTTTTATAAAGCATTAGATCCGGAAGCAGAAAGCACGGAAGTTACCGATTTTACAAATCTGCTTACGGAATTTTATGAAAGCATTGGGTTGACACCTCTGGTAAATGGTGTGGAGAGGCAGATATCCGGACTTCCGCCAACATCTTATCCGATATTCAGTGAATTTTTGGAATATCTGAATAACCGGATTACAGAAATCACGGAGAAAGAATATAACAAGGCAGAAATGGTATTTGCCGAGGCACAGTTGAAATCGCTTTACAAAATCACACGTCAGATATCGTCCCTCATTAAGACGTATGGAAATATGTTTAATGGTCACAGCACGATCAATAACATTATGGATGAACAGATAGTAGTGATTAATATTTCAGGATTAAAAGACATGGCGCAAAACGTATTTGCTGCACAGATGACGTCTTTAATGGCTCTTTGCATGGACAATATGGTTACAAACGGTAAGGTCATGAAAGAAAAATACGAGAGTGGGAAGATTTCTATCGAAGATGTGGTTGATTTCCTGATTATAGTGGATGAGAGCCACAGGTGGGTAAATACAAAATTCGAAGTGATTCTGGATATGGTCATTACATACATGAGAGAAGCAAGAAAATATTTTGGAGGCATATGCCTGGCAAGCCAGAATGTCAGAGATTATGTTCCGGAAGGTTCATCGGATGCTGCATTTAATAAACTGAAAACATTGTTTGAGTTGACACAGTATAAATTTATTCTGCATCAGGATAGTAATGCAAAGGAATTGTTACGGAGTATATTCAATGGGATTTTAACAGAGTCACAGATCAGAAAGATTCCACAGTTGGAAATGGGAGATGCGATCGTAAACCTGTCATCAGCGCAGACAATGGAAGTGCATATTCAGGTAACGGAGGAAGAAAAGGCAATCTTTAAGGGAGGCGTTTAATGAAAAAATCAAAGGCAAAAATAATTGCCTGTTTGGTGATGATTTCATCATTATTGTTTTTCATGTTTCCTGTAATCGTTGCTACGATCCAGTACCGGAATTTACAGTTCATTTTATTTAACGGATATAATTCAGAGCAGATTGAAACATCTATGGGTACACTTGGCATAACCGCAGAGGTAGAAGCTTATAGAGATTTGGTGACGGAATACGCAGTTAAATATGTGATAGAAGATTA
>CAKRON010000192.1 GCA_934373455.1 uncultured Marvinbryantia sp. | reverse complement strand
CCCAGATATCTCTGCACTACACCGGTTACTACTTCTCTTTCTTTGCTGTAGTATTCATTGTAAAGTACTTTTCTTTCTTCTTCACGAATCTTCTGCAGAATGACATTCTTTGCATTCTGTGTGGCAATACGTCCAAATTCCTTGGATTTGATTTCTACATTCACCACATCTCCGATATCATACTTGGAATCTTTCATCTTTGCATCTGCAAGGCTGATTTCTGTGACAGGATCTTCTACATGTTCAACTACAGTCTTTGATGCCATTACAGTAAAATCTCCGGTTTCCGGATTAATTGTAACCTTTACATTATCTGCCTTTCCAAAATGATTTTTGCATGCCTGCAGAAGAGACTGTTCAATTGCTTCCAGCAATGTACTTTTGCTGATATTTTTTTCTTTCTCAAGAATATCCAATGCTTCGATTAATTCGCTGTTCATTTTCCTCATTCCTCCTTAAAAATCAAATGCAAGCCTGATCAGTGCAATATCAGATCTGTTGATCTGCATCTTTTCTTCATCATCAAGCTCTATCGTTACGGTTTCTTTATCATAAGCATCCAGAATTCCATAAAATTCTTTCTGTCTGTTAATCGGACGGAAAGTACGGATCTCTACTTCCTCACCAATACTTCTGGCAAAATCCTTTTCTTTCTTCAGCGGTCTTCCAAGACCAGGAGAGCTCACTTCAAATACATAGGAATCCTCAACAAAATCCCTTTCGTCAAGAATATCATTAGCAGCTCTGCTTACCAGCTCACAGTCATCTACAGTAATTCCTCCCGGTTTATCAATATATGCCCTCAGGTACCAGGTACCCCCTTCTTTTACATACTCCACATCAACCAGTTCGAATCCATTGGCATCTATGATCGGCTGCAGGATCTCTTCTGTCTTCTGCTCATATTCTTCTCGCTTTGTCATTTGACTTGTATCTCCTCCTCGTCTGATGTTTATAGTTTTCTAGCATAAAAGAATGAGTGGACGATTTGTCCACTCATTCACACCAGTTACATATATCATTCTCATCATAGCACGCTTTTTTCAAAAAAACAAGTGTTTTTCAGCTTTTTTGTGCCTCTATTTTTTCTGAAAGCTCTGTCAGATACTCCCAGCGTTCCATTTTCTGTTCCAGAAGAGCTTCTTTTTCTTCTTTTTCTTTCGTCAGTTCAGAAAGCTTTCCATAACTGCTGGCGTTAGCCATCATCTCAGTTTCCAGGTCTGCAATTGCATTTTCCAGATCTTCAATCTCGCTTTCGATTGTCTCAAATTCCCGTTGCTCTTTATACGTAAATTTCAGTTTATCCGGCTGCTTTCTGCCTGCATTTTTTTGCTCTTTTACAGAAAGTTCTTCTTTCTTTTTTGCAGCCGGCTGTCCCAGTTCTTTTTCAGATTCCTGTCCATGCCGCCTTTCATATGCAATCAGATAGTCACTGTAGCCGCCTTCATACTGCTGAATTTTTCCATTTTGTTCAAAAGCAAAAATACGTCTTACGATACGGTCAAGGAAATAACGGTCATGGGAAACCGTAATCACAATTCCGTCAAAATGATCCAAGTAATCTTCCAGAATTGTCAATGTCTGAATGTCCAGGTCATTCGTCGGCTCGTCCAGTATCAGTACATTTGGTGCACTCATCAGCACCCTCAGAAGCTGTAGTCTTCTGCGCTCTCCACCGGAAAGTTTGCCAATCAGACTGTATTGCATATTGCCATCGAAAAGAAAACGCTCCAACATCATAGCCGCTGTGATCTTTCCTTCTGTAGTAGTGATATATTCTCCGACTTCTTTCACATAATCGATCACGCGCATATTTTCGTCCATCTTGCGGCTGTCCTGAGAAAAATATCCGATCTTGACTGTATCGCCAATCTCTACCGTACCTTCAATCGGTCTTTCTTCTCCCACAATAATCTTCAGCAGTGTACTTTTTCCGCATCCATTTTCTCCAATAATACCGATTCGATCATTTTTCAGGAAAATATAATTATAGTCTCGAAAAAGAACTCTTTCCCCATAAGCCATAGTCAGATGTTCCAGTTCAATGG
>CAKRON010000191.1 GCA_934373455.1 uncultured Marvinbryantia sp. | reverse complement strand
AGATATTTCTGAGATTACAGAGGAAGATACGGTGCTGATTATCGGAGCCGGTCCTACGGGCATTTGCACGTTACTTTGTGTAATGCTAAAGCATCCGAAGCGGATCATTATGTGCGAAAAAGATGTAAACCGTATAGAGTTTATTAAGGAACATTATCCGGAGGTTCTTACTGTTTCACCAGAAGAATGTGTGAATTTTGTGCAGGCTAACAGTGAACATGGGGGAGCAGATGTGGTTCTTGAGGTCGCAGGAGCGGAAACTACATTTCGTCTGGCGTGGGAATGTGCAAGACCAAATGCGACTGTGACAGTAGTGGCACTTTACGAGAAAGCCCAGACACTGCCTCTTCCAGATATGTATGGAAAGAATCTGACATTCAAAACAGGAGGAGTGGACGGTTGTCATTGCGAAGAAACGCTGAAGCTGATCGCAGAAGGTAAACTTAATACGGAACCTCTGATCACACATACCTATCCTCTTTGCAGAATTGAAGAAGCATATGAACTTTTTGAAAATAAGAGAGACGGCGTGATCAAAGTAGCTGTGGAATGTTCATAGATTTTCCGGTATATGAGGATATGAGAAAATGGAACTTAGTTTATTGTTGATGCAGGAAATTATAAAACTTTTTGCCATAATGGTAATGGGGTTCGTGATTGTAAAATCTGGACTTATGAAGTCCTCAGACAGTAAAAGTCTGTCCGTTATTATGGCGTATCTGATCAATCCGTGCGTGATTCTCAATGCATTTCAGGTGGATGCTACGCCGGAAGTACAAAAGGGACTGTTACTGGCATGTATTGCAGCCATAGCTGTACATATTTTATTCCTTGTTGTCACAGCTATTTTGAAAAAACCATTGAATCTGGATGTGGTGGAACGGGCAACGCTGATTTATCCCAATGCAGGAATTCTTGTTATTCCGCTGGTAGAAAGACTGCTTGGACAGGAGTATGTGATTTATTCCAGTGCTTTTATTGCCATACAGTTGATTCTGCTCTGGACACACTGTAAAAATATGCTCTGCGGGGAGCAGTCTATAGACTGGAAAAAGATTCTATTCAATGTCAATATTATTTCCATAGCGGCGGGAATTGTACTCTTTTGGTTCCGCATAGAGTTCCCTTCAGGAGTGCAGGATGTGTTGGGATCCATGAGCAATATGATTGGTCCGCTTGGTATGCTGATTGCCGGAATGACCATAGCAGACAAGTCATTGCTGTCTGTATTTGCCAGAAAAAGAAGCTACCTCTCTGCAACACTCAGACTGCTGGTTTATCCCGTTTTGGTGCTGATATTGATGAAGATTATCAGCAATATCAGCAGTGGATCAGATACAGAGAATATCCTGCTGACAGTATATCTGGCATCTATTACACCTGCCTGTGCAATGATTACGACGATGGCACAGCTATATGACAAAGATGCAGCCTATGCCAGTTCTTTATATGTGCTGACAACGCTGTTATCCATTCTTACGATGCCAGTGATGGTTTATCTGTTTCAGGTAGTAATATGATATTGGAGGTGTTGTTTACATGGAGTATGATCTGATTGACAGAGCAGGCAGAAAGGAAAATGAATGAAAAAAGCAATCGTATATGTATCTGTGCATCATGGAAATACAGAAAAATTAGTAAAAAGAATAGCAGAAGAGTGTCAGGTTGATTTAATTGATGCCGTAAAACAGCCAGATATAGACCTGAGTGGTTATGATATGATAGGGTTTGCATCTGGAATCTATTATTCAAAATTTCATCAGTCGATAATAAGATTTGCAGAGAAAAATTTACCAGACTACAAAAAGGTATTTCTGATCTGCACTTATGGTGGAAGTGCGAATTATAAATCCATAGAGCAGATTTTGAACAAGAAACATTCTGAGGTGACAGGAAAATTTGGGTGCAAAGGCTATGACACATTTGGTCCATTTAAACTGATTGGTGGAATAGCAAAAGGGCATCCAGATGAAATAGATATAAAAAATGCAATTGAGTTTGTAAAAAGATTTTGATTAGAATACTTTATATTTGTCACAACGGCGTTCAATTTAGTCAAATCAGAAACAAATGACTAAATTGATTGTTCTTAAA
>CAKRON010000190.1 GCA_934373455.1 uncultured Marvinbryantia sp. | reverse complement strand
CATGGACGCACCCTGAAAAAGGCGGTATCCCGCCAGATTTCAGATGCTCTGGTAACTTAGTTGCCGAGTAGTTCACTGATAAAGATACAGCAATTGCGACGCATGATGTTTTGAGCAGCTATGGTATTATGTCTCTGTCATCCATTGAAGGATATAAGCTGGGATGTGATGTAGAAGATGTATATCAGGATTTCTATAATCTCGGAAAGATTTTCCAGGTAGAAGATAAGGCAAACGAAGTAGTAGACGGCATGAAAGAAAAGATTGCAGATGTAGAATCTAAGATTGATGGAACAGAGACGATCAGAGTATTTAACTTTGACTGTGATATGGATGGCGGAGCCTACACACCTGGTAATAACTTTACTTCCAAACTGATTCGTCATGCAGGTGGTGTGAATGTATTTGAAGATCTGGAAAAGACCTGGAATACAGTAAGCTGGGAAGCAGTTGTAGAAGCGAATCCAGAAATTATCGTAATCAATGATTACGGCGAGACAACCGCAGATGAGAAAATTCAGTCTCTGAAAGATAATGAAGCACTCTCAGATGTAACAGCTATCAAAAATGAAAACTTCCTTGTAATTACCCTGCCGGAAGTGTTTGCCAGCACACGTGTAGCGGATACAATTGAGAAATTTGCAGTAGCATTCCATCCGGAGTGTTTTGAATAAGAATTATTCTTTGGTATGAAATTCTTATGTAAAAAAATGAAGGACCATGTGGGGCTAACCTGCATGGTCCTGTCTGTTATTCTGGTCCTTACTATGATTCTGGCAACTGGGATAGGACCGGTGAATATTCCGTTTAAAACGGTTTGGAAAATTGTATGGAACTACCTGACAGGAATGGGATATGTCTCAGATATTAAAATGAGTACACAGAATATTGTCTGGCATCTACGTGTACCGCGTGTACTTATGGGGGCAATGGTTGGAGCAAGTCTGACACTCTCTGGTGTGGCGATGCAGTCATTTACAAAGAATCCTCTTGCAAGCCCATATGTACTGGGTATTTCATCCGGAGCAACATTCGGGGCGACTCTGGCAATTGTGACGGGGGTATTGTCTTTTCTTGGATCTTATGCGGTAGAAGGCGGTGCTTTCGTAGGTGCTATGGCGGCAATCCTGATTGTTTGCTACATGGCAAAAAGTGGAAAAGAGATCGCACCGATTAAATTGGTGCTGGTCGGAACAGCAGTGGCAGCGATGTTTTCTGCATTTTCAAATTTTATTATTTATAAAGCACCGGATGATTCTCAAATACGTAAAGTGACTTTTTGGGCGCTTGGAAGCGTGGCGAGTGCCCAGTGGGAAGAATTAATTCCCCTTGTAGTAACGTTGATTCCAGGTGCTATTTGCCTGTATGCGATGTCCAGTGCAATGAATGCACTTTTGATGGGGGAAAGCAGTGCCGTGACACTTGGTGTAAATGTAAATATGGTGCGTAAGATTACGGTATTTTTATCAGCGGCTTTAACAGGAATTTCTGTTGCCGTAACCGGAAGTATTGGATTTGTAGGACTAGTGATACTGCATATTGTTCGTTCGATGGTTGGAGCGGATCATAGAAAGAAAAAAGCAAATAGAATGTAATGGAAAGACGAAAAATTCTTGAGTTGGTTTGATGGGAATGTTACAATAAATATGTAGAAAATATAAATGGTTCAGGGAAGTTGTCAATGAGTGCGCGGAACCATTATGAAACAAAATCAGTCGGGAGGATGGAAAATGAGAAAAACAGAAATGTTTTTAGGTATGGCAATGCTGACATTGGCATTTCCGATGACGGCATTTGCTTCAGACGGCTTTGAAGACTTCAATGATTACATGACAGAAGATGGCAATTATGCCTATTACTTTGAATGTGGGATCAATGTGAAAATGCCGGAAGACTGGTATCGGAATGTTCTCGTAAAAGCGGATCAGAAATTTGTGACTTTTTATCATCAGGCAAGCTACGATAAATACCTGGAAGACGGAGACGATGCAGGTGGAAAGCTTCTGACGATTGGCTGTTCTGTGAATACGGATTTCAAGGATTATCCTGGTTATACCTATATCGGATATGACGAGGAAGAAGCCATGAATTATTATTACGCTGTTCCGACAGATTATCAGGGATACGCAGAGGATGAGGCGGTGAAGTCTGAA
>CAKRON010000189.1 GCA_934373455.1 uncultured Marvinbryantia sp. | reverse complement strand
AATCCAAACAATGCCACATTTAATATATCCGCTTCTTCTGCATATGCCAGCCATTGTGGGTTTTCCCTATAATTCATCTGTGGAATCAAATAATTCTTTACTGCGTCCGTCTGAATCAAATAATTATTTTTTGTCAGAAAGCGTTTAGCATTCCATTCACTTTGCTCTAAATTATTTTCTTTTTCCTTCAACCGCTGGAATTCTTTAATCAAATACAATTTAAAAACCGGACTGATCGCAGATGCAAATTCAAAAGCAATGTCTTTATGCGCATATGTACCGCCATATTTTCCACGCTTTACATATAATCCTATAGCATTCGTTTTATTAATCCATTCTGCAACGCTTAATACAAATGTATGTAAACCCGCTTCAGATTTAAAGTGGTCGAATTCGACCACTTTAAAATCAGGATTATAAATCAGTTCCCA
Organism: uncultured Marvinbryantia sp.; assembly: GCA_934373455.1. GTDB lineage: Bacteria > Bacillota > Clostridia > Lachnospirales > Lachnospiraceae > Marvinbryantia. The sequence continues at coordinate 1,750 of CAKRON010000189.1, read as the reverse complement.
CGTTCCTAAAAATTCTAATGTATTTCTATTTCGCAGCCAGTTTTTCACAACATCTGCGCCACGTGATTCTCCTGTTTTAGCTTTCGCAATATCCGTAATACAAATATAATCATCCAGTTTTTGTCCCGAAATTGAAATTGGTACATTTTGCACATTAATTATCCTATTCTTCATTCACTTCTTCCTTTCCTGCAAAATTTTCCATTTTTATCCTGTATGCTAATAACCTAAAAACATAATCAGGCATTTTTCTTGTTCCTCTTTCCCATTCCGTTACGGTTCTGTAAGGAATTCCGAAATACTCACAGAATTCTTTTCTATTCATTCCAGTACTTTCGCGTAATTCTTTTATTTCATCTTTTATTTCCATATTTATTCCGCCCCTCTTACATACACATTGTGTATATATTATAGCATATTTTCCTATAAATACAATATTTTAATCTGGCAGGCTTCTCTCCAAACAGAGTCGTCCCGAGGATGTCAAGTCATTGCGACAAATCATAGCGACAAAAAACAGCCTGTATTTCTACAAGCTGTTTTTTGTCTATCTCACACTGCTTTCGTACTTTTTCCTCAGAATTTATGTTATTTACAGTCCGGCAGGATTCCAGGAATCATTATCCAGTTTATTCAGCATCTCCTTCAGATCAACAGTATATGCCACCTTTACATCGCTGTCTTTTTTGATGATAAATTCAGAGAGCCCATATTCTGAGCCGTCGTCTGCCCAGTCATATGTATATCCCAGTCTCGTCCATGGATATTTCCCATCAAAATAACTGGAGATAATATTTGAATCAAACCATTCTTTATAGTCCTCATCAACTTCCTCCGAAAATGCATCTGTCATTTCTATTGTTCCGATATCTGAGACATATGCCGGGCGGAAAACGTCTTCCGGTTTTGCCCACATAGCCGTAAAATAATCGGATTCATTATCTGGGCGCAGGCCAATGAGTTCTTTTATTCTTGTCTGCCAGTCTGTCACATTCTCTTCATTTTTCTGATACCATTCTTCCAGTTCGCCGCCTGTAAACGTCCATACATTTCCCCATTCCAGTTTTACATCTGCACCATCCGGATAACTGTCCGGATATTTATGGAATGTATAAAGAAGGATTCTGCCATCCTGATCGTAAACGGCATATGGCTCTCCCTCCTCCAGACTTACTACGGGAAGGATTTCATCCTTGTCAATAATCATTGCATCTTCAACCGCATCATCGAAGAGGATCTGCTGATCCTCTTCGCTTTCTGCTGAAATATCTGTTTCTTCTGCATGAACGCTTACTGTTGTTTTACCTGACAGTGTAATTGCTGAAATCAGGATACTGTTCATGATCATTATTTTCCATAATTTATTTTTCATATATTATCTTTCCTTCCGCCCAAAACTTTATGGTTCAATAATATTAAAATATTTATACTCTGACGTAACAGTAACCGCATCCATCAATCGTGTCAGACAGGTCTCATCACCCTCCTGTTCGATCAAAGCAGCAACATTCTCTGCGTTTTTCTGAATAACAGACAACAGTCCGGCACGTTTTGTAGTCCATGTTACATCTGCATTCGGCTCCTGTGTATCCTTCCAATAAAGCAGTACACCATTTTTCACGCGGAGTACATAATTACCTTCCGGCAATATAAGATTTGCTGTAAAGGTCAGGTCTGGAATCTTCGTCGTATCTACAAGAATTCCCAGATAATCCAGAATCATATCCGGTGTCATATGTAAGAAAACATC
>CAKRON010000188.1 GCA_934373455.1 uncultured Marvinbryantia sp. | reverse complement strand
AGACCGCCAAGAGCGTGGCCGGAAACGCCTTTGAGAAAGCGGTGGTCAAGCCTGTGCAGGCCCCCGCTCCCGTGCAGCCGCCCGTTGAGGCTCCCGCAGAGGCTCCTCAGGAGCCTGCGGTCGTCAAGACTTGGGAGGAAGATTACGGTGAGTACGGCAAGCTGGTGCTGTCCCGTCGGGCAGACGGAACCGTTACGACGGTTCGCTACATGAAGGACGGAAGCGAAATGTTCCGTTCCGTAAGAACCTACGGTGCCGATGGGAAGGTCCACGAGGAATACAAGCATACCAATGGACTCTATGAGGTAGAGGATCGTATTGAGGACAAAGATGGTATTCCCATCAAGAGCAATTCCCTAATTTACGACAAGGACAATCAGCCGATCCTCAAGACCACTTATGATAGACACTTCGTGGACTTAGACTCTTATTTGAAGTTCCAATTCGGTGACATGAAGGATGAATATACCGAGGAGGATCCAGTTACCGGAAAGCTACTCAGAAAGGAGACCAGTACAATCCGGGTCAGTAACGGCAGCCAAACCTTGACCAATACAGAATACACAGAGTACAACGACGACGGTTCCTCCGAATGGGGGCAAATCTTCTACTCTCCTAACGGCAACATAACTAGCGAGGAATCTAAGCACACAAATGCAAATGGTCAGTACACAGGAACATCCAAGACCTATGACGGCAATACCGGTGCTGAAATTTCATCAAGTGTCACCACCTTTGATGGTAAGAAAGTAACAAAGGAAAGCAAAGTCACTGATCCTGACACAGGCAAGGGCTATACTGAAATTCAGACTACCGAGCCGCAGGATGGAGACAACGACAAAATCACGGTCGTCAAGACGTTGTCCGATGGTAGTCGAACAGAAACCACATCGATTGAGAATCGCTCCGGTGGAACGTTAGAAAAAAGCGAAAAAATCTACGGTGCCGATAAAAAGCTGATCAGTGAATTCGAAGGTAAAAGAACTCAGAATCCTGACGGATCCTATACCTTTAATTCCACAGAAACATTCGCTGACGGCAAAGTTAAGATAACCGAGAAACAGCTGGCAGCCGGCACCGACTTCGCTGTAAGCACAACCGTTACCACAACTGAGGGCAACAAGGAAACCGTTGAGACATACGGCCCCGGTGGTAATACGTTGAATACAAAGACAGTTAAAGTTACAGAGGAAAACGGTGATTACAGCGTAACGACCTACAACCCTGATGGAACCGTAAAAGAGACGCAACTTTTCGACAAGGAGAATAATCCCAAGCAGCAGGACGAGAATGCTAATAACGAGGCCGCAAGTCTGGAAGAGCTGGAAGAGGAAAAGCCCGTTGATGACGGTTTCCTGCTGGAAGACCGGGATCTGGACGACGAGATCTCCGACGGCATGGAAAGCGAGCAGGGCACTCCTGTCGTAGACGGCACCGACGAGGTAATTCCCGATGAGGATCTGAACCATGACGATGACATCTCCGACCTCATGGACACCGAAGGGGGTACTCCTGTCGTGGACAGCAGCGACGAAGTGATTCCCGACAAGGATCTGAACCATGACGATGACATCTCCAATGGCATGGACACCGAAGAGGGTGCTCCTGTCGCAGGCGGCACCGACGAAGTGAAGCCCGAAGAGAAACCGGATCATGACGACGAAATCTCCGACGGCATGGACACCGAAGAGGGCGCTCCTGTCGCAGACGGCACCGGCGAGAACAACGCCGACGTGAAGAGCACTGACGAAGTGAACACCGACGAGAAGAACACCGACGAGAAGAACACCGACGAGAAGAACACCGACGAGAAGAACACCGACGAGAAGAACACCGTCGAGAAGAACACCGACGCAGTGAACCCCGATGCGGAGAGCACCGGCAAGGAGAACACCTCCGCTGGTGACAGCACCACCCAGGTGACCCCCGCCCCGGCAGCCAGCACCCAGGCCGCTCCCGCCCCGGCTTCCAACACCCAGACGGGCGCTGCCACCACCCAGGTGACCTCCAGCCAGAAGGACTCCGGCAAGAAGGACACCGACAAGAAGAAGGACAAGAAAAAGAACAAAAAGAAAAACGGCGAGGAAGACCTCCTGGATGAGGAAACCACTACCGAAGCTGTAGCCAAGGAAGAAATCGCCTAAACCACCCCAAGCCCCCAGGCCCCGGCCTGGGGGCTTTTTCTGGCACTTGCTT
>CAKRON010000187.1 GCA_934373455.1 uncultured Marvinbryantia sp. | reverse complement strand
CATCCGTCGTATAGGTTTTGCCGGAGTTGAGGGATTCCACGCCCTTCATCAACTCTGTGTTAAGTTCTGCTCTACTCATATTGCCGATTGCAGTAGGTTTTGCAGAAGGAAGATGTAAATTGAGAGGCAGACCCCTGGTCAATACAATCTGACTATACAGCATTTGAATTGCACTGGACGGTGAAATACCAAGCTGGGAAAGAATTTCTTCAGCATTTTCTTTTAAACCCGTATCAATACGAGCATAAACTGCTGTTGTATTTGCCATTTCTATCACGCTCCTTTGTGTATAATATACCCTATATAATTGATAAATGCAAGCGATTGCAAGCAATACTTGGTGGATGTTTTTCAACTTTAAAAATATGTTTTAATCCGAAAATTGACTTTTCATATCCGATACGTTAATGTGGAATATATTTAGGTTGGGAACAGCTCAATGGATGAAGATTAGCAGGTGGAGACAGTTGAAGAAAATATTAGTGATTTCAGATAATCATGGATACACACATCAATTACGGGAAGTGATTGATCGGGAGATGCCATTTGATTTATTTTTGCATTGCGGGGACGGAGAGTGCTCCAAATCGGAGTATGAGCGATTGCTGCCGCCATTGATGGCATCTATATATTTGAAGGGAAATTGTGATTTTCTGCCTTTACGGCAGGCTGCACGGTTTGCTTTGGATGGCGTAGAGATTTTTGCTGTACATGGACATAAGCATGCTGTGAAACAGGGATGCTCGGTATTGGAGTATGAAGCAGGAAAGCAGGGTGCGCAGTTGGTCTGTTATGGTCATACACATCGGGCAGAAATCCATGAGACAGATGGCATGACATTTGTAAATCCTGGGAGCTTTACTGGTTACCATTCGCCGACACGAAGTACCTATGCAGTTGTGGAAATCGAGGACGGTCAGGTACTTCATGCAGAAATTAAACACACTGAAATATAAGTGTTTTCATATGGATGCGGGGGATATAGGACAGACTCCGCAGCGCCGTATCTCTACCCTCCGTAGGTAGCATCTGACCCACATTTGCGGTACGATCATATCCGGAGGTGATTAGAATGAATCAATATGTAACCGGCGCAGTGATCAGGGAACTGCGTGAAAAGAATCGGCTGACGCAGGCGCAGTTGGCGGAACGGCTCTGTGTATCGGATAAGGCAGCGCTGACAAATTAAACCGAAATTCAAACACAGCACAAGCAATTCAGGAGTCATGACCTGATTGTGGTTTGTGCACCCAAGTGAGGTGACAATTTAATAGTTTTATTTAGGTAGGACTAAATTAGCATTTAACACGGAGAAATTCCGTTTGGCTGATATAGTCCTACTTTTTGTTTTGAAAAGAAGAGATTGTATGAGCAAAGGAAGAGATGCATAACAAGGCTGCTGAAATCGTAAAGGCAGTAAAGCAGAAGGGAAAAGAGGCACTTAATAAGGTATCAGAATTCTTTGGTGTAAAGAAAAAGCTTGAATCTATCAGAGAGAATGTCCGTGAGGGGATTGTTGAGACAGACCAGACACTCGCCCGTATTGATGGTTTTGGTGAGGGTATGAGAATGGCGAATGAACAGCTGGCAAACAGTTTCCGTGTTCTTGCCGGAAAGGAGCAGGTGGATTATTCCCAGACAGAATATGCACAGTCAAATATAGCAGTTATACGCAAGCCTTGGGAGTGGCAGAAGAAGGTGTATCAGAATCTGGAACTTCATCTGGATGCAGCTATAGATGAGGTTGATAATCTGGCTAAGGATGTGGAGTTACAGAAGATGGAGAAGAAATGGGATGAAATGTATGAGCAGACTCATCAGGAAAGTGTAACTGCGTCCATTCAGCCTATAGCTTTGGTATCTGAAAAGGAATATGAGTATGAGTATGGTGCAGATGCATTTGAAGCCTATCAGCAGTTAGGAAAAGAAGGGACAGCGGTAGTGGCAGAGGAAAAGAAGCCTGAAGTAAAGGGTAAGAGTCGATAGAGTGAAGTCCACTTGAATATTAATGAGATTCAAGTGGACTTTTTGTCGTTTTCTGCAATAGATGTCCACTTTCTGCAAAGCTATTGAATTGGAATTGTGTATGTTGTTAAAATGCATTAGAAGCGTCCACCGAAAGGTGCTGTAATCGGAGTGTTTGGATCAGTAATGAAAGTACAAAGAATGAGCTGGTAGCCGGCAGGAATTTTCTCCGGAGGGTATGACCCTGATGAATAGC
>CAKRON010000186.1 GCA_934373455.1 uncultured Marvinbryantia sp. | reverse complement strand
GTGTAAAAACTCTCTCAGATTTATCTGCTCAAAATCTGATTTCTGATAAAGAAGCTTGTTATCTGGCAGGTTTTATTAACAATGTCAGTCCTTTTTTTATCATTACATATGTCTGCGAAGAACTTTTGCATTGCCCTGATTTTTCTGTACCTTTTGTAATCATTCTGTATGGTGCATCTTTTACTTACGGAACCCTGGCAGGCTTCTTTCTTCAAAATACTCCATATAACATGGATTCTCAAGCGACCGGTACGCAGATCATTTTTTCACCCAAAAAAGAAATACCTGATAAATCTTTTCTTACACTGTTGGATCTTACTATAGAAGAAAGCCTTCTCCAAATTTTAAAAATTGGTGGGTATATCTTAATATTTTCCCTTATATCCGCCATGATATGTCAGGTTTCTTTTGTATCTGATTTTTTGACGGCTGTTTGTTGCGCAATGCTGGAGATTTCTTATGGCTCTTATATGCTTTCAGCTCTTTCCTGTCCCAAATTCTGGAAATATTTACTCCTGATACTAACTCTGTCTTTTGGCGGCATATGCAGTGCGTGTCAATCTGCTGTTTATCTGAAGTCAATTGGTCTTCCTGTAAAAAAATATTTAAAAAGAAAGGCAATGACTGCTGTCATTGCCCTGATTTACTATCTCATCTATACGTATCATATATGGATAACCATTATAATATGAGATTATTCGTCCTCTTCCTGTTCCTCATCTGCTGCCGCATAGTCTTCCGGTACATAATTACTGTTCTTCTGAGGCTGAGGAGATAATTCCATTCTGTTCTTTGTCACAATATCATAACATGACTGAATGGAACTGATAAATGTATTATATTTTGCACTTACTGTATCAGATGCATGGCTCATAATTTGTTCCAAATTTGCCAGCATATCATCGGTGTAACTAATCGCACTCATTCTGATATTATTTGCATCTTCAGTTGCTGAATCCAAAATCTGCTGTGCCTGCTGACGACTCTGATCTAACAGCTGCTGCGCCTGATTTTTAGCTTCACGCATAATTTCATTCTCTTCTACCATCTGCTGCTGTTTCTCTGTCGCATCTGCAATCATAGCATCTGCTTTTGTCTGTGCATCTGCAAGAATCGCATCTTTATTGCTGATAATTTTCTGATATCTCTTAATTTCATCAGGAGTCTTCATACGAAGTTCTCTTAAAAGTTCTTCCAACTCTTCTTTATTCACTACAATCTTTGTAGAAGATAATGGCTGAAACTTACAACTGTCCACATATTCTTCAATTTCTTCAATAATCTGCTCAATTCTGCTGCTCATCTTATCTCTCCTTACCAATTATTTCTTCATTTTTCTGTTTATCTCTGATACAACTTCTTCCGGAACGAACTTTGATATGTCTCCCCCATATAAAGCCACTTCTTTGACGGTCGATGAACTCAGATAAGCATACTCAAGACTTGTTGTCAGGAATATCGTATCAATCTCCGGATCCATAATTCTGTTCGTCTGTGCCATCTGTAATTCGTATTCAAAATCAGTAATGGCACGAAGCCCTCTTACAAGGAATTGTGCGTGGCACTCTTTTACGAAATCTATGGATAATCCGTCAAAGGACTCCACTCGTATATTACTGATATCTTTTGTTACTTTCTTAAGTATATTAACACGTTCTTCTACAGAAAACAACGGATTTTTTTTATTATTCTGCAGCACAGCCACAATCAGTTCGTCTACCAATGTTGCAGAACGCTTCATAACATCCAGATGTCCAAATGTAACCGGATCAAAACTTCCCGGATAAACTGCTCTTTTCATTCTCTACTCTTTCCTCTGTTGTACTTTTTCGATAAACACATGTGCATTCGTCTTGTATTTTTTATATTTTTTTATTTTGTATCCAAATTGTTCAAGATAAGAAAAATCTGTATGAAGAGATGCTTCGGCGATAATCACTGTATATTCATCTGCCAAATCGGAGTCTTTTAGTGTCTGAAGAACCTGCTTTTCCAACTCGTGATCATATGGTGGATCCATAAATATAAAATCAAACGCTCCGCTTCCCTGTAAACGTCCAAGTGCCTGAAACACATCTGTCTGCATTACCTTTGCATGCTCCTGTAAATGTGTAAACTGCAGATTCTCCTTAATGCATGCAGCCGCTTTAGGATTTGATTCTACCAGTACGGCTTCTTCTGCACCGCGACTTAAAGCTTCTATTCCAATCGCACCGCTTCCGCTAAACAGATCCAGAAACCTGCATCCCGGGATATCTGCCTGGATC
>CAKRON010000185.1 GCA_934373455.1 uncultured Marvinbryantia sp. | reverse complement strand
CTGCTGAATCATCTATATTCCTGTTAGTTGCTGTGTCTTGAAATTACATCGTCAATAGAAAGGGATGTAGCTGCTTTGTTCAAATCATCAAAGCTGTATCCGGCCATTTCTACGATTTCTTCATCTGTATAAGGATCAGCATCTACAAAGTACTGTTCGTAGTTTGCATAATCTTCCGGTGAAGATACATACAGATATGGGAAGAGGATTTCGTAGCCGAATGTACCTTCTTCTTTTACATAATTACCTTTGATTGCATTATATGTTGTAAGGAATGCAAACAATGGGTCACAGAAGTGTCCGCCTGATTCTGCGAACATTCCGCCGCTTTCCAGCTGCTCAGCCAGGTCATCCAGGAAGTCTGTAGATACTACATCAATCTTTCCTGTCAGTCCTTCGTTTGCAAATGCACCAATGGAACCTACCAACGGATCTCCACCGCCGCCTGCAACAATCAGAGCATCCATATCAGGATTGGAATTATACAGTGATAATGCTGCCGCTGCGCCTTCTTCAGAAGAAGTATTTGCGTATACCGGCTCTGTTAAAGTTGCCTGATCATCTGGATTTGCTTCATTCCATTCTTCTATTGCTTTCTTGTAACCTGTCCATCTCTGCTGGAATGTTGCATCACCAACCGTCCATGCTTCCAGACCGATGTTGCGGTCACCATTTTCCAGGAGAAGATTTACCAGTGTATAACCATTGGTTACTTCGTCTTCATGAACTGCTCCAAGATAATACGGAGAATTGCATGCTGTCTGATATACTTCCGGACTGTTTTCTTCAGAAATAATACGGAAGAACTGAGTCAGATATACACTGTTAGCATCACAGGTCTGAATCGCAGATGTCATTTCAGAGTCTGCTGAGTTACAAATGATAATACCGTCACATCCTGCTGCACATAACTGTTCAACAGAAGCAGTAACCTGTTCGGATACGTGTCCCTGGTCTACGTACATTACATTTACGCCAAGTGCATCTGCTGCTTTGTCGATAATCTTTTTACACTGACTACCCAGTACGTCTGTAGAACTCCAGATTGATACACCAATCGTGATATCGTCTTCTGCTGCCACGGATACGGATGCCGCTCCACTAAAGGATGCAACCATAGCTGCTGTCATCATTGCTGCTGTGACTTTTTTCATTGTTTTTTTCATTGCCAAAAACCTCCCTTTATTTTTTGAGCCGGACTGTGATTTTCTCTCCGACTTGGTATGTCATTATTTAATCACAATCCGGCCAATATCTGTTAGGACATATTTGCGCATCTCATGTTGCACATTTTTGAACAATATTTTTGCTTCGGTATTCACTTGGACTGATGCCCATTTTTTTACGAAATACTCTGCTGAAATAATGATAATCATCATATCCGACCAGAAACGAAATCGCTTCCAGTGTTTTATCTGTCTCTTTCATCAGTTCCGCCGCCTTTTCCATTCGAATTCTGGTCAGAAAAGCAATCACCGTTTCTCCATAAGTACGGCTGAATGTTCGGGACAAATGGCTGGCATCCACATGATATTGTTCCGCCAGTTCTGTCAAAGTAATATTTTCAGGATAATTTTTCTCTATATGCCTGTGTATCTGTTCCATCAATCCAGGTCCGGAATCTGTCTGTTTCTGTTCCTCCTTTTCTCCAAGATTCTCTAACATAATCTTCAAAGTAATCATAAGTTCTTTCGCATTCAGACATTTCAGATAATAATCTGCCGTCTCCATAGATTCTTCCATCAGTCCCTGCAAGTATGGACGTTCCTTTCTCACATATGCAAAAAGTACATTATGGATTCTTCCCACAAACTGTTTTACTTCCAGATAGCTCCATCCGTCTTCTACACAACGATTCAAACCCATCGTATCAAAAATCAATTTTTGTGCATTCCCAATCTGACTTTCCTGAAAAGTTCGCAACAATTCCTCATCCATTCTGAAATGTGCCCCTTTTGCAATCATTTTCTGATCAGTTTCGTTTATTTCATGACAAAACTGAATATTGTGAACCCGCTGAAACGGACGCTGTACCAATGCTGTGATCAGTTCCCGATAAATTTTCCCTATATTCTTTTGGATATCCTCTTCCTTTCCATCCGTAATCTGATACAGCACCACAGATACCGGTCCGAATTTTTCCAGTGGAAATGCCTGCTCTACACGCTGTGCAAACTCTTTTGCATCCTGGCAGGAGCTACTTCCAATCATCATAAATTCACTCATTTTCTGAGTATAATGAAATATCTGGGCAGTTTCATTTGTCAGACATTCTTTCACCAATCTTTGCTTAATATTCCATGCCACCTGAAG
>CAKRON010000184.1 GCA_934373455.1 uncultured Marvinbryantia sp. | reverse complement strand
GCAGACGAGCAAGACTAAGGATCTTGTGGTGGTTACACCGTGTGGGTTCAAGTCCCATCTTCCGCATACCTTTTAAAAGAGTTCATCTATCTGGATGAACTCTTTTTTTTCGCTATTATCCAACGAAAGAATTCGCATTCTTCATCATTACATTTCTGTCCTTCTTCTTCCTGTATTGTCACATGGAATACATGATACAATGGGTCTTTCTCGGTCCCATATGTCTTAAACTTATAATAAACTCCATTTTTCTTCAGCGCTGCTTCTAAAATAGATGCCTGTGGTCTGCAAAAATCTCCAATACATGTCATTAAATACACTGGTGGAAATGCAGTTGTGACATGATTTGTTAAACTAACCAGCATTCTTTCGCGCTCAGATCCTTTTTCCGGCAAGAAATCTTCCATCAAATCGTTGTCTTGCTCACTCTCATCCAGAGGATTGTATACACCGCAATTTAATGCCACTGCTTCCGGTACAAATTTTTTCGGTACTTGAAACTTATAATATTGGGCGTATTCTGAATTCGTACAAATCGCACTATAAAGTCCGCACAAATGACCTCCCGCAGAATCTCCTACCATGAATACATGTTCCATATCCAAACCATAGTTATCCCCATATTTATATATCCACTCAATGACATTGTTGATATCTTCCAGTGGTGCCGGATATTTTTCTTCTGGTGCAAGACGATATGTAAAATTTACTACAGCAAAACCTCGCTGTGCCAAACTCATACCATAAAATTGATAGAGTTCTTTGTCTCCATATACCCATCCACCTCCATGGACATTCACAATTACCGGTATTTTCCCATGCTTTTTTTTTGGTCTGTATATATCAAGTTTGTTCCAGACCGGATCTGATCCATATTGCAAATCATCAAATCTTTGAATATCTTCTGGTGTAGTAAGACCTGCATCTCTTTTCGCATCGCTGATTTTCCATTCTCTTCTCACTCTGTCACTTGTTTTAGACATAATGTATCCCTTCTTTCCCTTCGTTCTCAATATTAACACTCCTCATGCAGCAAACATGCTGAGGATATTCTTGGATTCATTATCTCATTATTCTTTTCCTTTGACAATCTTTAAGACACTTTTAAATCATTTTGACAGTATTGTTCTTCCTATGATAAAGTAATGATAATTACAAATTTTTCTCATAAGAATACCGGAGGATTTTGACGTGAAATATAAAAATATTGTATTTGACTTTGGAAATGTAATTGGTCGTTTTGACCCCAACTATATTCTTGAACACTATGTTCATTCAACAGAAGATTTTTCAACTTTGGCTGATGCTATTTTTAAAAACTGGCCAGCACTAGATGCCGGCACACTTGATTACGATCAAACTGCCAAAGAAACCATTGCATCTCTTCCAGATTATTTAAAAGGTGCTGCCACAGATTTTTATGATAATTGGTTCCAATACGTAGCTCCTCTGACAGATACATGGAATCTTATTCACCAACTAAAGAATTGCGGATATTCCATCTATCTGCTTTCCAATGCCTCTACCAGATTTGCTGAAGTGGCAAAGGACTATTATCCAATACTGAATGAGTTTGATGGTATTGTATTTTCTGCCCCATTAAAGCTGGCAAAACCTGATGCGAAAATCTATCAATATTTATTCTCACATTTCCATATTCAGCCGGAAGATTGTTTTTTTATTGATGATCTTAAAGAAAATATTGCTGCCGGACAATCACTTGGTATGGATGGAATCGTCTTTACCGGAAATATACAAGCAGTCAAAAATGCCATCGGATTATAAACCGATGGCATTTTAACGTTTCTTATCTGATATTGCTAAATCTTAAACCATATCCTTTGTATTGCAATTTGGTAATGATGTAACCATAAGATGATTTCCCTGTCTTTTTAAGTTGAAATGTGGTTGTTCCTATCTTTTTAGACAGTTTGCTATTTTCATAACTTCCCATTATATTGGTAAAACTGATTTCATATACATTACTGCTTTTCTGTATTATTTTCAGATTATTGTATCCAGGTTTGTAGCAGCCCCAATCGCCGCCGGCATAAACATATGGCTTTTTCTGCCATCTGCTGAATCTCTTACTGATCCATCTTCTTTTCGCAGATTTGTATGATGGAATTTTGGACACATTTGGTTTTTTCCCAAAATAATTGTATGCTATCTTTTGAATTTCTTTTTTCGTCCACTGATATCCTTTGCGGTCTGAACGTGCCATGTATGCAGACATAGAGAGTATATTTGCATCATCCATTTTTTCTTTTACTGTCTTACCTTTTTTTACTCTCTGAATAACTGCTCTCATATCAACCTCTTAATTTCTTGTTATGGAAATAACCGATTTCGTCTTATTTAGCCTTTGAATAATGCTGTTTAAGTGGTCGGTATTTGCAACGCCTATGGT
>CAKRON010000183.1 GCA_934373455.1 uncultured Marvinbryantia sp. | reverse complement strand
GTGACAGCTGCTAAAATAATAAGGGGAATTACATATTTTCTCTTCATATTCGTTCCTTTCTGTTTTAAATATCAAAACAACTATATCATAAAACTATGGCAGATGTGTGAAATTTCTCGAAAATAAAAAAAAATATTGAGATTCCAGTCAAAGCATGCTATACTAAATTAGCTAAAAATATAATTTGGAGGATCAGTTTTATGAAACACATCAAAACATTAAATACACAGAGCCTGCAGAAGACATTAAAAAAGGGTGGATGTGGTGAATGCCAGACTTCCTGCCAGTCAGCATGTAAGACATCTTGTACAGTAGGAAATCAGAGCTGCGAGAACGCAAAATAGGAAAAGAAAATAAGATTGAGAGATAAGCAGCGGATGTTTATTCGCTGCTTATTATCGGTCAGTAACAATGGAAGGGGATAAATAGTGATACATCAGTATAAAAATAATGGATATAACATTGTGCTGGACACCAATAGCGGGGCAGTACATGTGGTAGATGACCTGGTTTATGATGTGATCGGACTTTTGGATCAGGGAAAAGATAACGAATCCATTTGTGCAGAACTGAACAGTTCCTACCCTGACTCAGATATAGAAGAGGCAATCAGTGAATGTAAAGAACTGGAAGAAGCTGGTCAGCTCTTTACAAAAGATATGTATAAAGATGCAATCATTGATTTTAAAGCACGTCAGACAGTTGTGAAGGCTCTGTGCCTTCATATTGCCCATGACTGTAATCTGGCCTGTAAGTATTGCTTTGCAGAAGAAGGCGAATATCATGGCAGAAGAGCTCTCATGAGTTTTGAGGTAGGAAAGAAAGCACTGGATTTTCTAATTGCTAATTCCGGAAGCAGAAGAAACCTGGAAGTGGACTTTTTCGGTGGAGAGCCACTGATGAACTGGCAGGTGGTAAAAGACCTGGTAAAATATGGCCGGGAGCAGGAAAAGCTTCATGACAAAAAGTTCCGTTTCACACTGACAACCAATGGAGTTCTTTTGAATGATGAGGTAATGGAATTCTGCAATAAAGAAATGTCTAATGTGGTATTAAGTATAGACGGAAGAAAAGAAATTCATGATCTTATGCGTCCATTCCGCGGAGGAAAAGGAAGCTATGACCTGATTATTCCGAAATTCCAGAAGTTTGCAGAGAGCCGAAATCAGGACAAATATTATGTAAGAGGAACTTTTACCAGAAATAATCTGGATTTTTCACAGGATGTACTTCATCTGGCTGATCTGGGATTTAAGCAGATATCAGTAGAACCGGTTGTGGCACAGGAATCAGATGATTATAGCATTCGCGAAGAAGATATTCCTAAGATTTGTGAGGAATATGATAAGCTGGCAAAAGAGATGATCAAGAGAGAAAAAGAAGGAAGAGGCTTTAATTTCTTCCACTTTATGATTGATCTGACAGGTGGCCCTTGTGTTTATAAGAGACTTTCAGGATGTGGATCAGGTACGGAATACCTGGCGGTTACACCTTGGGGAGATTTTTATCCATGTCATCAGTTTGTTGGTCAGGAAGAATTCCTGATGGGAAATGTGGATGAAGGAATTAAGAGACTGGATATCCGTGATGAATTTAAGTGTTGTAATGTCTATGCAAAAGAAAAATGTCGTGACTGTTTTGCGAGATTTTATTGCAGCGGCGGTTGTGCGGCAAATTCTTATAATTTTCACGGAAGTATCAATGATGCATACGATATCGGATGTAAGCTCCAGCAGAAGAGAATCGAATGTGCAATCATGATCAAAGCAGCATTGGCTGATTCTGAATAAGCCAGAGAACTGCATGTCTCTAAAAAATAGAAAAGAGGAAAAAAACATGAATAAGAACAAATCAATTCTAGTGATGATTGGCACCATTGTTCTTACGGTATTACTGGCATTCACAACCATCGTTGGTTTCGGTCCGACCGGAACAGGTGCTGCCAGAAATATTATTACCGGTTTGGATCTGGCTGGTGGTGTCAGCATTACATATCGTGCCATAAGTGATGGCACACCTTCATCCGAAGACATGAAGGATACGATTTACAAACTTCAGCAGCGTGTTGCCGGATACAGCACAGAGGCACAGGTTTATCAGGAAGGTGATGACCGTATTAATATCGAAATTCCGGGTGTATCTGATGCAAACAAGATCCTGGAAGAACTTGGTAAGCCAGGTTCACTTTCCTTCCAGACAGAAGACGGTACTACCGTTCTGGAAGGAACAGATGTACAGACCGCTCAGGCTGCTACTTCAGCAGACAGCCTTGGAAACTCTCAGAATGTAGTAGAACTTCAGTTAACAGATGAGGGAGCAAAGAAGTTCGCAGATGCTACAGGAGCAAATATAGGAAAACGTATCTATATTATTTATGATAACCAGGTAATCAGTGCGCCGACAGTACAGTCTCATATTACAGGAGGT
>CAKRON010000182.1 GCA_934373455.1 uncultured Marvinbryantia sp. | reverse complement strand
ACATTGTGGATTGCTAAAGATAATCTGTTTTATCTGCTTAATTTCAGTTACATCGGAGGCTGCCTTGCATTGGGAACAGCACTTTTCACTGCAGGAAAACATTATGCCAGACATTTCGTGCAACTGGCAGTTGGAAGTTATATGTTATTGTACCTTGGTATAATCTCCTGTGAAAATATGCAGATCGAGGGCTTCTGGTACTATTTGTTCCTGGGCGTTTTTGAGGCGGCAACCATTCATTATGCAGTGGCAAAGATTTTCGGTCCGCTGCTGTTTGGCCGGGGATGGTGCGGTTATGCCTGTTGGACAGCTATGGTGCTGGATTTTCTGCCTTACAGGCAGCTGAAAAAGCTGCGAAAGGAGAGGTTAGGCATTCTGCGTTATGTGATGTTTGCATTATCCCTGGCAATGGTTTCTGGCTTGTTTTTGATGAAAATCACAAATCTGGAGAAAATCATGTTCTGGATGTTCCTTGCAGGAAACGCACTTTACTATATCGCAGGCATTGTGTTGGCTTTTCTATTTAAAGATAACCGCGCATTCTGCAAATATCTGTGTCCGGTTACGGTGTTTCTCAAGCCAATGAGCTACTTTTCGCTTCTGCGTGTCCATTGTGATGAAAACAAATGTGTCCATTGCGGAAAATGCCTGCGGGTTTGTCCTATGAATGTTGAAGTCAACAAAGAATCCCGTAAGCGGAAAAACGGGACAGAGTGCATTCTCTGTTATGAGTGTACAAAGGTTTGTCCTACAAAGGCTTTGCATTAGAATAAAATGTTAGCAATGAATAAATGCAACAGGAACAAAACAAAGGAGTGAGCAACTATGCAGAGAATACTGATTGTAGAAGATGATACAAATATCAACAATCTGCTTCGAGAGGCATTATCCAAGGCTGGATATTTTTGCGAACAGGCATATTCAGGAACAGAGGCAAAGCTCCTTTTAAATATGCCGGAACATAACTATGCACTGGTGTTACTGGATCTAATGCTTCCTGGAATTACAGGAGAAGAGGTTTTGTCAGAGATACGGAAAAAAGGAAAACTTCCAGTTATTGTGCTGACTGCAAAAGACGGATTAGACGAAAAAGTTCAGATTTTAACCAATGGTGCGGATGATTATATAACGAAACCATTTGAAATCAGAGAAGTATTGGCAAGAATTCAGGTACAGCTTCGGCATAAAGAAGAAATGGAAGAAAAACATACCCTTTCATTTAGAAAAATGACATTGAACAGAGATACTTTTCAGATCAGAATTGATGGGAAGATACTTCCTAAGATCACAAAACAAGAGTTTGCAATTCTGGAATTACTGCTCAGAAATCCGAAACAGGTTTTCAGTAAAGAGGATATTTTTGAATATGCATGGGATGAGCCTTATATAGGTGAGACTAAGACATTAGATGTACATATCAGCAATATTCGTAAAAAAATAAAACAAGTTACATCTGATGAATATATTGAGACAGTATGGGGAATAGGTTATCGTCTTCATGCATAATCTTTACTCTTTTTTTACTATTTATTTGCGTTTGATTAGGATTCATCTTTTATGATAAATGCAGATAAGAAAAAGGAGATGAAAAACTTGAGTGAGATGTTATTGGAAACAAGAGGGCTGACGAAGCGGTATGGACACCATAAAGCTGTGGACAGTGTCAGTATGCATATTAAAAAGGGTGCTATTTATGGGTTTATTGGACGGAATGGAGCCGGGAAAACGACTTGCCTGAAGATGATCAGCGGACTTTCCAAGCCAACTTGTGGAGAAATTGAGATGTTCGGATACAGGGGAAAGGATTTGCAAAAAGTTCGATCCCGGGTTGGATGTCTGATTGAAGCACCTGGACTTTATGGAAATATGACCGCATATGAAAATCTGAATATCAAATGTAAGCTGTTTGGAATAAAGAAAGCAGGTTACATTGAAGAAATATTGAAAACAGTAGGTTTGGAGCATGTGGGACGGAAAAAGACAAAACACTTTTCACTTGGAATGAAACAGCGTCTGGGAATTGGCCTTGCGTTGATTGGAGAACCGGATCTATTAGTTCTTGATGAACCAATCAATGGATTGGATCCACAGGGTATTGCAGAGATTCGGGATACGATTCAGAGACTTCAGAAAGAGAGAAATATGACTATTTGCATTTCCAGCCATATCCTGGAGGAATTATCGAAGATTGCTACCGATTATGGAATCATTCACAATGGAAGTTTATTGCAGGAGTTTACAAGAGAAGAATTAATGCGAAGATGCAGTGAACGGATGGAGTTAACACTGGCTGATCCGAAGCTGGCACTTCCGGTGCTGGATGCTATGGGCTTCACGAATTATCAGGTAACAGATAAAGAACATATTCACATTTTTGAACGTCTGAATGAAAGTGCAGCATTGAATATGGAGCTTGCAAAAGCTGGAATTCCTGTAAAAGGGCTTTCTATAGCCAGTGAAGAACTGGAAACCTATTTTCTGAATCTGACAGGAGGTGCCAGCCATGCTTAATATGATAAAAATGGATTTGTACCGGATGTTTCGGACCAAAAGT
>CAKRON010000181.1 GCA_934373455.1 uncultured Marvinbryantia sp. | reverse complement strand
TTTTGGTTGTATGTTTTATTTAGTATACTCCTAAAATGTAATTTTAGCCATATAAATTTTGTTCATTATTTAGTTGTTAAGGTACCTATGGAAAGGAAGAATAAAAATTCCAAATATCATTATGATTGGATTGTCTAAAAAACTGCCGGAAGCAAAAAAAGAAAACATGCTGCACCGCTTTTTGGGAACGTTGCTTTCGAATCAACTGGAGGCACAGGAAAAAATAGAAATTCTGGAAAAGGAATATGGATTTCCAGTGGAAGAAAAAATGAAAGGAGAAATAGATAGAATGTGTAATTTGAGCCAGGGGATAAGAGAATCTGGAAGAGTAGAAGGAGAAAATTGTGCAATGAAGCTGATAGAAAAGTTAATGGCGAAAGGGCGCATGGAAGACTGCCATCGTGTGATAAAGGACGGGGCATACAGAAGACAGCTAATGCAGGAATTCAATATTAAGTAAGATAAACATATTGGGGTATAAACAATTAAAATTCCAATTCAGATACAATCGCTGAAAAATTTTTCACTGCAGGCTGGTGTTGCAGATGATCTCCGATCGTTTTTTCCATCCACACGATGTCATACCAACGATTAAATTTATATCCACATTTGTGAAAATGAGCAGTGTGTTTGTAACCAAGGCGCTCATGAAAATGTACACTGTCCTGAGTCAAATATGGGTCTTTTCCGATGGGAAAAGCTATACAGGCATACAGATTTATAATTCCCATGGCTGTCAACGCCTGCTCCAGGGCATCGTGCAGTTTACGTCCAATTCCCATTCGTTTACAATTCTGATCCACATAGATGGAAGTTTCTACTGACCAGTCATAAGCAGGTCTTCCATGCATAATACCCACATAACAGTAGCCTACAATATTTCCATCAGATTCTGCCACCAGATAAGGATATTTTTTTAAAGTCGCTTGAATACGTTCAGCAAATTCTTCCACAGAAGGAATATCATATTCAAAAGAAACGGCTGTGTTAGTAATGTAAGGCGCATATATGGTTAAGAGTGCAGGTGCATCCTGTGGAGTTGCCGGACGGATGGAAATGTTTGGTGTATTCATGGAAAACCTCCTTATGATATTTGCCAGTTGAATGTTCATAAAATATAAGATAAGTTTGCCTATCGAACAATATGATGTTATATTTTAATAAGAGTGATAGTTTCTTGACAAATAATTTGTTTTATTATAACGCATGACTGGAGGATGTCAATATGTCCACAATAAAGGATGTTGCAAAATTGGCACAGGTTTCCATAGGAACGGTGTCCAATGTGCTGAACGGAAAGACAAAAATGAAGAGAAGAAAACAGATGAAGTCATGCAGGAAATGATTAAGGCGTATGCCATCAAGATTGGTAAGCCGGATGATATGATTCTTAGGCTGAGTGGTGGAAATCAGCAGAAGGTTATCATTGCAAAATGGATTGGAAATCATCCTGAAATACTTGGTTATGAAATATGTAACGGCAATTCTATATACAAAAAGATGCTATTATTAAAATAAAAAGTGAAAAATGTTTGACATATAAGAAATAAAAACATAAAATAAAACAAAGCATACATTTCACCATTTAAAGTGCAAGGCACTGTCTGTAAATCAAATCACATTTCAGAAATCTATGCTTTCCAAGTCAAATGAATAAAAAAGCATAGAGGGACGAAAAAAGAATGTATATGGACAAATAAGTCAGTTTCCTCTATGCAAAAGGAGGAGTGCACACTGGGCGATGAAAGAAAAAGAGATATAACAATTAGGAACATTATTTACATGTCTGATAAAGATGCACAGTATGACAAAATAGCAAAAGAGATTATGGGAAATAAAAATATTTTGGCATACGTTCTGGTAAATACGGTAGAAGAGTTTTATGGAATGGATCCTAAAGAAGCAGTCACATATATAGAAGGCGAACCGTATATAGGGATAGTTCCAACAGATCCGGGATTAACGAATGCGGTTCGTATGGAAGAAGGAAAAAAGATCAATGGGCTGAATACAGAAAATTCAGAACTAAATGAAGGCGTAATTTATTTTGATATTCTGTTTTTTGTGCGCACCCGTGATCAGAAGTCCAAAATTATTGTAAATATTGAAATTCAGAAAGATGAGCCATCCGAATATGGTATTTTGAATCGGGCGATATTTTATGTGTGCAGAGAAATTTCATCTCAAAAAGAACGAGAATTTGTAAAATCAGAGTATAACAATATCAAACAGGTATATTCGATCTGGCTTTGCCTGAATCAAATAGATGACAGTTTGCAGTACATTTATTTTACGAAAGAAGAGTTAAAAGGAAAGATGACATGGAAAGGAAGAATGAAAATTCCAAATATCATTATGATTGGATTGTCTAAAAAACTGCCGGAACTCAAAAAAGAAAACATGCTGCACCGCTTTTTGGGAACGTTGCTTTCGAATCAACTGGAGGCACAGGAAAAAATAGAAATTCTGGAAAAGGAATATGGATTTCCAGTGGAAGAAAAAATGAAAGGAGAAATAGATAGAATGTGTAATTTGAGCCAGGGGATAAGAGAATCTGGAAGAGTAGAAGGA
>CAKRON010000180.1 GCA_934373455.1 uncultured Marvinbryantia sp. | reverse complement strand
CGATGAATATAAAGGTTTGCGCATTGATAAATTCCTTTCAGAACAGAATCCGGATTATTCCAGATCTTATATTCAGAAGTTAATCAAAGATGGGCAGGTTTCTGTTTCTGGAAAGGCGATAAAATCAAATTATAAAATAGATGGGTCGGAAGAAATCGTTCTTTTGATTCCTGAACAGATTGTTCCGGATATACTTCCTGAAAATATTCCACTTGATATTCTGTACGAAGATCAGGATCTGATTGTTATTAATAAACCAAAAGGTATGGTAGTACATCCTGCTGCAGGACATTATAGCGGTACGCTTGTAAATGCTTTGATGTATCACTGCAAAGATGATCTTTCTGGTATCAATGGTGTAATGAGACCTGGTATTGTGCACCGGATTGATCAGAATACGACGGGAAGTCTTTTGGTGTGTAAGAATGATTATGCACATAATTTTATTGCCAGTCAGTTAAAAGTACATTCTATTACAAGAAAATATCGTGCGATTGTTCATGGTAATATCAAAGAAGATACTGGCACAATCGATGCGCCGATCGGCCGTCACCCGATTGACCGCAAAAAAATGGCGATAGAACCTCGCAATGGAAGAGAAGCAGTTACCCATTTTCAGGTGCTGGAACGCTTTGGAAATTATACCTATATAGAATGTCAGCTGGAAACCGGCCGCACTCACCAGATTCGTGTTCATATGAGCAGTATACACCACCCAATTGTCGGGGACGATGTGTACGGACCTGCAAAATGCCCATTTTCCGGATTGCAGGGTCAAACGCTTCATGCTCAGGTATTAGGATTTACTCATCCGAGAACAAAGGAATATATGGAATTTTCGGCACCGCTTCCAGAATATTTTAAATCTCTTTTACAAAAATTACGACATTGAGTTTTTGTACAAATTGCTGTACATTCATGCTATTTTATTGTATAATGTAGCTAAATTCGATTTGAACCCAAAGAACAGGAGGAGTGTTTTATGGCTTGTAAATCAATCATTACAATTGGAAGACAATATGGCAGTGGTGGAAGAGAGATTGGGCAAAAACTTGCTGAGGCTTTTGGAATCAAATGCTACGATAATGAATTACTGGATCGTGCAGCAAAGGAAAGCGGACTTTGTCAGGAACTGTTTGAAAATCATGATGAGAAACCAACCAATAGTTTTCTGTATTCTTTAGTTATGGATACGTATTCTATGGGGTATGCATCATCTGCTTTATCCGGAATGCCAATTAATCATAAAGTATTTCTTGCACAGTTTAATGCAATTAAAGATATTGCCAAAGAAGGTCCATGTGTTATGGTAGGACGATGTGCTGATTACGCTCTGGAAAATTTCCCAAATCATACATCGATTTTTGTATACGGTGATCTGGATACGCGTATTCGCCGAATTGCCAAGCGCCATGACTGGACGGATGCGAAGGCCAAAGATGCGATCAGTAAAACAGATAAACAGCGGGCAAGCTATTATAATTATTATACCAGTAAAAAATGGGGTGATATTAATAGCTACGATCTGTGCATCAATAGTTCTGTACTTGGCATTGATGGTACCGTTGATTTAATAAAACGCTTTGTGGAGGAAAAAGAATCCAGAAAAATCCAGCGTCATACAGCTGAATCATAGAATTTTTAGGAGAATAGATTTACATGAAATTTGTTATACAACGTGTGCAACAGGCGTCTGTTTTGGTAGATGAAGCATGTATTGGAAAAATTGGAAAAGGTTTTCTGGTACTGATTGGAATAGGAAAAGAGGATACAAAAGAAATTGCAGATCAACTGATAAAAAAGATGATTCAGCTTCGCATTTTTGAAGATGAAAATGGGAAAACGAATCTGGCATTAAAAGATGTCGACGGAAGTTTGCTATTAGTATCTCAGTTTACTTTATATGCCAATTGTAAAAAGGGAAACCGCCCTAGTTTTGTAGATGCCGCACCACCAGATCTGGCGAATGACTTGTATGAATATATCATATCCGAATGTAAAAAACAGATTCCATATGTAGAAACAGGAGAGTTCGGAGCCGATATGAAGGTAAGTCTTGTAAATGACGGTCCTTTTACAGTAATATTGGAAAATTAGTAATTCCTGGAATAAAATAATGGGGTAATCCCATTATTTTATTCTTCACGCAATCGAACTGCGGAGGCAGCACGTCGCCGTCTTTGATCGTCAATTGCTGCATAATGTTTTTTTGTAGTATTTACATCTTTGTGACCCAGGACATCTGCAACAAGGTAGATATCGCCAGTTTCCTGATATAAAGCAGTACCATATGTACTTCGCAATTTATGCGGAGTTATTTTTTTTGTACTGGTTATTTGTGATGCATATTTTTTCACAAGATTTTCTACAGCCTTTACACCAATACGTTTTCTCTGGGTAGATAAGAATAATGCATTTTCATGACCTGCAATGGGTGTAATACCTTCACGTACCGACAGATAATTTCGCAGCGCTGATTCCACCTCATCGCCAAAATAAACGATCATTTCATTTCCGCCTTTTCGTAAGACTTTTATTCCGTTATTTTTGAAATCTACATCATTGATATCTAAT
>CAKRON010000179.1 GCA_934373455.1 uncultured Marvinbryantia sp. | reverse complement strand
TCTGTTCGTTTATCATTTTTGTATAGTTCAAATTCTTCCGGTTTTCTTTCATTATAGCGTATCTGTACTTTTTCATTTACACTATACTGACTGGGATTGCTGCCCTTTCCATATCTTTCCCTGTGCAGGATTCCTTCTGCATAATAGGTAATCACCGGGTAAAAATAATCATGGATCCCTGTCTGTCGTCCAAATGTATCCGGTTCATCTGCCACAATCTCTGCTACCACGCCGGTCGTTTTTCCCTTGTATTTCTGTCTTCCTTCTATAGACAACAGCCAGAAATATCCTGCCAGTACCAGCAGACCTCCCAGCGCAATAAATACGATACTAGCTGTCAGCATGTTTTTCACCACCAAAATACTCTTTTCCAAAACAAATATCCCGCCGCATCTGTGCCTTTAATTCATCCAGATTTGGGAACTTCTGCTCTGGTCGCTCATAGGAGTAGAGCTGTACTTCGATCTCTTTTCCGTACAGATCTCCTTCAAAATCAAATAAGTAGGTCTCTACCCCACGAAAAAGTTCTCCTACCGTAGGCTTGTACCCGATATTGGTTACTCCGTTGAATGTTCCATACTCCATAACCGTCTTCGTTGCATAAACTCCGTTTGGTGGCAGAAGTTTTCCCACCGATGGAATCAGATTCGTGGTCGGCATGCCAAGCGTCCTTCCAATTCTTCTTCCATGAAGCACTTCGCCTCTTACCGTATAAGGATAGCCAAGAAGGGCGGTTACCAGTTCCATATTACCTTCCGCCAGTGCCTCTTTAATATAGGTACTGCTGATAACTCTGCCATGATAAGTCTCCTTCGGTACGATTTCCAATTCATAGCCCAACTCCTTCTGCATTTCCTGCAGAAGACAACTGTCACCCTTCCTCTGATATCCAAAACGGAAATCTTCTCCTATTGCAATATACTTTGCCCGCAGTCTTTTTATCAGCACCTCCCTGACAAAACTCTCCGGGCTCATATGTGCAATCTCCGGAAGAAATGGGCAATCGATCCAGCAGGACACTCCCATTTTCTTTAAAAGTTCCTTCTTTTCGCCCTTCGTCAAAAGTGCTGGATTTTGGGGATCTGGCCAGATCGTAACCACAACGCTTTCCAACCCATCCTTCTTTTTCGCACAAATGCGGCGAATTAACTGCTGATGTCCCAGATGTACTCCGTCAAATTTTCCAAGTGTGACGGCTGTATCCCGATCCATCATGAAGTCATCCATTAAGCCTTCTATATATTTCATATTGTGTCCCTTTTTAACCGTTTCGCCAGTCCAGAAACATCTTTACCGGCTGATAACGTTTCTTCAGTGAGTCGTATTGATAAACCCCGCAAAAATGTCCGAGTGTATCGTACACACGCACCCAGCCTGAGATTTTCTTTTCTGCTGCTGTTCCGGCAAACTGATTCGCAAACAATGGATTTCCATTATAGACAAATCTGTCCATCCCTTCTCTCATCTCCAATGCCGGATACTGCTTCAGCATCTGATCCACTGGGATCACATGGTCTTCCAGCTCACCTTGCTTCTGAAGTTCTTCTACTTCTGAAAGCCGCAGACTTTCTTCCATGATAAAGCTGCCAACACGAATACGGTCCAGTTTCTCCATACAGGCACATATTCCCAGTTTCAGCCCTATATCATGACAAAGTGTACGGATATACGTCCCTTTAGAACAAGTAACCGTCATCGTTACTCTTGGAAGTTCTATCTTTTCAATTTTAAGTTCCAGAATCTTTACTGGTCTGGCCGCACGTTCTACTGTCTTACCTTCTCTTGCCAGTTCGTAAAGCTTTTTGCCATTTACCTTCAATGCAGAATACATTGGGGGAACCTGTTCGTAATCTCCGATAAAACTTTCCGCAGCTTTTCTGACTTGTTCTTCAGTGACAGATACCGGCATTTCTCTCAATACTGTTCCGGAAATATCCTGTGTATCTGTTTCTTTCCCCAGCAGCATCACCGCACGATAGGTTTTGTCTTTATCTGTTAATAAATCACATAATCTTGTTCCGCTGCCAAGACACACCGGAAGGACACCTTCCGCATCCGGATCCAGTGTCCCTGTATGTCCTATTTTCTTCTGATGCAGAATTCCTCTCAGTTTTGCCACCACATCATGTGAAGTATATCCTTTTTCTTTATAGATATTAATGACGCCATGAATCATTGTTTTTCATTCGTCTCCTGTTTATTCATCTGTTTTTCGATATGAAGGGTCAGATTATTAATCACATCGTGCATAGATCCCTGCATTGTACAGCCAGCTGCCCGTACATGTCCGCCTCCTCCAAAATACTGTGCCACTTTACTGACATCCACATACGATTTTGAGCGAAGACTTACTTTGTATTCCTGAAGATTTGTCTCATAAAGGAATATTGCCACTTCTACGCCTTTTGTCAGTCTCATCTGGCTGACAATTCCATCCAGATCAGCTGGAATAACACCGTAAAACTTCATATCTTTTTTCTTTATTGCACTGATGATGCATCGGCCATCCAGCACCATAATGCTTTCCAGAAGTGCTCTTCCAAGTATCTGATTCTGCACATAGGTTTTTTCCATATAGGTTGTATCTATGATATAACTG
>CAKRON010000178.1 GCA_934373455.1 uncultured Marvinbryantia sp. | reverse complement strand
GTGGAGCGCGACCTTGCCAAGGTCGAGGCCGCGGGTTCGAGTCCCGTCTCGCGCTTCTTTGTTTTCACAAAAAGAAGGGGATATCCATTGGATATCCCTTTCTTTTTGTGAAAGAAGAACCCGAGAGGGTTCTTCCAACGTTCGAGTTCTTCGCTTCGCTCCGGTCGTTGCATAACCAAGATCCACTGGATCTTGTGCAACGTCTCGCGCTTTTTGTGTGTAAATATAGTTATTTTACTTGAGAAATGGAAAAGAGTTTTGTATACTGTACATGATGTGGAAAAATTTATCAGTTTGAGTTTATGACATAGGAGGGCATATGGGCGGATTTTTTGCTGTAGCATCTAAACAGGATTGTGTATTTGATTTATTTTTTGGAACAGATTATCATTCTCACTTGGGTACAAGAAGAGGTGGAATGGCCGTATATGGAAAAGAAGGATTTGATCGTGCGATACATAATATCCAAAATTCTCCATTTCGTACCAAGTTTGAAAAAGAAGCCAATGAAATGAAGGGATATATGGGAATAGGCTGTATTTCTGATTATGAACCGCAGCCGCTTTTGATTCGTTCCCATCATGGAACGTATGTAATTTCTACTGTGGGAAAAATAAATAATATGGAACAGTTGGAAGATGAACTGTTCCGGTCTGGTCATACTCATTTTATGGAAATGACAACAGGTGAAATTAATGCTACAGAACTCGTGGCAACATTAATTAATCAGAAGGAAAATATTGTTGAAGGAATACAGTATGCTCAGGAGAAAGTGGATGGTTCCCTGACGTTACAGGTATTAACTCCAAGGGGAATTTACCTTGCAAGAGATAAAATGGGACGTACACCGGTTGCACTTGGAAGAAAGAAAGATGCTTTCTGTGCATCTTTTGAAAGTTTTGCCTATTTAAATCTGGGATATGAAGAGTACCGGGAGTTAGGACCTGGGGAAATTGTCGTTATGACTCCGGAAGCAGTTGTTACGCTGGTGAAACCAGGTGAAAAGATGAAGATTTGTACCTTTTTATGGGTATACTATGGTTATCCATCTTCCTCTTATGAAGGCATTAGTGTAGAACAGATGAGATATAACTGCGGACAGCTTTTAGCAAGAAGAGATGATGTGGAAGCAGACACGGTAGCAGGTGTTCCGGATTCTGGTACAGCACATGCTGTTGGATATGCAAATGAATCTGGGATACCATTTTCCAGACCATTTATCAAATATACACCAACCTGGCCAAGATCCTTCATGCCAACGATCCAGAGTCAGAGAAATCAGATTGCCAAGATGAAGTTAATACCGGTGCACGATTTGATAAAGGGCAGAAAACTGTTATTAATAGATGATTCCATTGTCAGAGGAACACAGCTTCGCGAGACTACAGAATTTTTATATCGAAGCGGAGCAAGAGAAGTACATATCAGACCGGCATGTCCTCCGTTGATTTATGGATGCAAATTCCTGAATTTCTCAAGATCTACTTCAGATATGGACCTGATCACAAGAAGAATCATTCAGAGACTGGAAGGACGGCAGGATGAAGATATTCTTCAGCAGTATGCAAATCCAGATACAGACAAATATCATGATATGACAGAGGCAATTGGAAGAGAAATGAACTTTTCATCTCTGCGTTATCACAGACTGGATGATATGATGCAGTCTGTTGGCATAGATCCGGATAAACTCTGCACCTACTGTTGGAATGGAAAGGAATAAACAGATAGGAGATTATATGGAAGAAAAGCAGTTTCATGGATTATCCACCGCAGAAGTAGAAGAACGCGTGCGGATGGGACATATTAATCAGATGAACAACAGTGCATCCAAATCAAGGGCAGATATTGTGAAGGAGCACTCCCTTACGTATTTTAATTTTTTGAACTTGTTTCTCGCATTGCTGGTAGCATTGACAGGGCAGTTCAAAAATATGACTTTCATGGGTGTAATACTGCTTAATACGGCAATTGGTATTTTTCAGGAATTTAAAGTGAAGAAGCTGATTGATCAGATATCTGTCATGACGGTGTCCAAAACAAAGGTGATCCGTGAAGGAATTATAAAGGAAATAGACGTCAATGATGTTGTAGTGGACGATATTATAGTAGTGGAAAACGGGGAACAGGTCTGTGCAGACTGTCGTTTGCTGGATTCAGATGGTATAGAAGTAAATGAGTCTATGCTGACAGGAGAATCCAGATCGGTGAAGAAGCAGATCGGAGAAGAACTGATGTCAGGAAGCTATCTGGTGTCAGGAAGTGGTGTGGCTAAAGTTTTTCATGTGGGTGAAAATAATTATGCGGCTACTTTGGCGAAAAAAGCGAAGATAAAGAAAAGAGCCTCTTCTCAAATGCAGGAAATTATCAAAAAGATTATTAAAATAGATGGTGTTTTATTAAATAGTAATAGTAATTCTATTCCACATATAGTTAATATTAGTGTTCTTGGTGTAAACCCTGAAACAATGTTACATGCTTTAGAGGAATATGATATTTATATTTCTACTAAGACAGCATGTTCTAAAGATAATAGTGATTCTTTAACACTTACTACAATGGGAAAAGATTCTAGTATTAGTGGTCATTATATTAGAGTTAGTATTAGTTATTTAACTACAGAAGAAGAAAT
>CAKRON010000177.1 GCA_934373455.1 uncultured Marvinbryantia sp. | reverse complement strand
ACATGAGAATTAAAATATACGCCCTCTTCCTTGATCTTTCGCAGCCCTGCCAGAGAGAACACCTGAAATCCACCGGAATCTGTCAAAATTGGCTTGTCCCAGTTCATAAATTTATGCAGACCACCAAGCTGTTTTACTACTTTATCTCCCGGTCTGACATGAAGATGATAAGTATTGGATAATTCTACCTGTGTACCAATCTCCTGCAGATCTGTTGTGGCTACAGCTCCTTTAATAGCTGCTGCTGTACCTACATTCATAAATACCGGGGTCTGAATTGTGCCATGTACAGTCTCTAACCTGGCACGCTTTGCTTTTCCTTCTGTTGCTAAAATCTGGTACATAATTCCTCCTGTACGATCTGTAATATCCATCATTTTTCATTGATGATTATCTGCTTCCATCATGGTCAAAGCCTTATTTTAACATTCATATATTCTTGTCTGAATCATGATTAAGCTTTAACATCATATCATGTTTATAAAAATTTTACAATATATGCAACTTGATCTTCCGGATAATTTGTTGTATACTGTCGCAGATAAACAATTCTCAAAATACATTTAATAGGTAGTTTGTTTTTATGGAGGTTTATTTTTAATGAATAACATAACAACATATAGATTAGGTATTGATATTGGCTCTACTACAGTTAAGATAGCAATTCTGGATGAACAGGATCAGATTCTCTTTGCTGATTATGAACGTCATTATGCCAACATTCAGGAAGCTTTGGCAAACCTTCTTCGCAAAGCAGAAGAACAGCTTGGCACCTTAACTGTAGCTCCTGTTATTACCGGTTCTGGTGGTCTGGCGCTTTCTAAGAACATGGAAGTGCCATTTGTCCAGGAAGTAATTGCCGTTTCTTCTTCTATCGCTCATTACATACCGCAGACGGACGTTGCTATTGAACTGGGCGGCGAAGATGCCAAGATTATATATTTTGAAAACAACAATGTTGAACAGCGTATGAACGGTATCTGCGCCGGCGGTACCGGTTCTTTTATTGACCAGATGGCTTCACTTTTGCAGACGGATGCATCAGGGCTGAATGAATATGCCAAAAATTATCAGTCTTTGTATTCGATTGCTGCAAGATGTGGTGTTTTTGCCAAGAGCGATATTCAGCCACTGATTAATGAAGGTGCCACAAAAGAGGATTTGTCTGCTTCTATTTTTCAGGCTGTTGTCAACCAGACGATCAGCGGTCTTGCCTGCGGCAAACCAATTCGCGGTCATGTTGCTTTCTTGGGCGGACCGCTTCACTTTTTATCCGAGCTTAAGGCTTCTTTTATTCGTACCCTGAAACTGGATGATGAACATGCCATTACACCACAGAATTCACATTTGTTTGCTGCCATCGGTTCTGCCTTGAACAGCCATATGGAATCTGTCACAAGTACAGATGCACTAATTACCAGACTTTCTCACAAGATACAGCTGGAATTTGAAGTAGCCCGTCTGGAGCCACTGTTTGCATCTCAGGAAGATTACGATGCTTTCCATGAACGTCAGAGTCAGTATAATGTTATGACAGACGATTTAAATACTTACGAGGGAAATTGCTTCCTTGGAGTGGATGCAGGTTCCACTACTACAAAAGTTGCTTTGGTTGGAGAAGATGGTTCTCTTCTGTATTCTTTTTACAGCAATAATAATGGCAGTCCATTAAAAACGACAATCAAATCCATTCAGGAAATCTATTCTCTTCTTCCTGAAAAAGCAAAGATTGTACGTTCCTGTTCCACCGGATATGGAGAAGCTTTGATTAAAGCCGCACTCATGCTGGACGAAGGAGAAGTAGAAACGGTATCCCATTACACTGCTGCTGCTTTTTTTGATCCGGAAGTAGACTGTATTCTGGACATTGGCGGTCAGGACATGAAATGTATTAAAATCAAAAATCAGACTGTAGACAGTGTACAGTTAAACGAGGCATGTTCCTCCGGATGTGGTTCCTTTATTGAAACTTTTGCCAAATCCCTGAACTATAGTGTCAGAGATTTCGCAAAAGAAGCACTTTTTGCTCAGCATCCGATCGATCTTGGTACCCGCTGTACAGTATTTATGAATTCCAAAGTAAAACAGGCACAAAAAGAAGGAGCATCTGTTGCAGATATTTCTGCCGGACTCGCTTATTCTGTTATAAAAAATGCCTTGTATAAAGTAATTAAAGTATCAGATGCATCTTCCCTTGGAAAGCATATCGTCGTACAAGGTGGAACCTTCTACAATGATGCCGTTCTTCGCAGTTTTGAACGAATTGCAGGATGTGAAGCTATCCGCCCCGATATTGCAGGTATTATGGGCGCCTTTGGTGCTGCTCTGATTGCCCGGAATCGCTATCACGGCGAACATACTACTATGCTCACCATTGAACAGATCAACAACCTGACCTTTACTACGAAAATGGCAAAATGTAAAGGCTGTACCAATCAGTGCCGTCTGACAATCAATCACTTTTCCGGTGGCCGTCAGTATGTCAGCGGCAATCGCTGCGAGCGTGGTCTCGGAAAAGCTAAGAAAAACTCTGATATACCAAATTTATATGAATTTAAAAATAAACTTCTTTTTTCTTATGAACCATTATCAGAGGAACAGGCTTCTCGTGGTACTGTTGGTATTCCACGCGTTCTGAATATGTATGAGAACTATCCGTTCTGGTATCAGTTCTTTACAAAACTTGGATACCGCGTGGTACTTTCAC
>CAKRON010000176.1 GCA_934373455.1 uncultured Marvinbryantia sp. | reverse complement strand
TGACAGAACTCATCTCAATCACCGAATCTTCTACCGGAGCTTTTTGTGCCTGCATCTCTTCAATTCTCTGAATATGAGCCTTCTGCTTGGTCGATCTGGCTCTGGCGCCTCTTGCCAGCCATTCCAGTTCTGTGCGAAGTATACTCTGACGTTTTCGTTCCGATGCAATCTCAATATTCTGTCTTGCTTCTTTCAGACGA
Organism: uncultured Marvinbryantia sp.; assembly: GCA_934373455.1. Lineage (GTDB taxonomy): Bacteria > Bacillota > Clostridia > Lachnospirales > Lachnospiraceae > Marvinbryantia. The sequence goes on along the minus strand of CAKRON010000176.1, from coordinate 2,566 downwards.
ATAAACTCTGAATAGTTTCCCGGATACGTATAAATCTTTCCCTTATCCAGCTCCACAATTCGATTAGATACCCGATCCAGGAAATATCGGTCATGTGTTACCATAACCACTGCACTTTTTAATTTCAGCAAATACTCTTCCAGCCACTCAGACATCGCATTATCCAGGTGGTTCGTCGGTTCATCTAATATCAGTATATCAGCTTCAGACAACAGTACCTGGGCTAATGCCACACGTTTTTTCTGACCCCCGGACAGTTCTTTCATCGGTTGGGCAAAATCAGGAATTTGCAGCTGATTCAGCATGGTTTTGGCATCACTTTCCAATGTCCATGCATTCCACTCATTTTGATTGCCGTCCATAACTGCTTCCAGTGCTGTCTTCTCATCTGGAAATTCCTGCTGCTGACTCAGAAAACGGATCTGTACATGATTTCCTTTTGTTACTTTTCCGTCGTCCGGTTCTTCCTTTCCAGCCAGAATCTTCAGAAGCGTAGATTTACCGGTTCCGTTTATTCCGATGACACCAATCTTGTCTCCATCCTGAATACTAAAATCCGTATCATCAAAAAGTTTTCGTTCTGTATATGCTTTTGTCAGATGTTCTATGGTCAGTAAATTCATACTCTGATCCTTGTTCCTTTCGTATCACGGCCTGCTATTTTCAGCTTATCCAAATGTACCTCTTTTTCTTTATAATAAATGACTTTATCTTTTTCGCCATCCGGATAATAGACTTCTTCTATTCGATCCTCTCCATCCAGCTTCATACCGCGTACTCCGATGGCCGCTTTCTTCTTCTGCGGGATTTCACTGATGGCAATGCGCAGGCACATTCCCTGGTGCGTACGGAAAACACAGGTCTGCGCTTCTCCCAATGCTGCAATGGAGACCACTTTATCTCCTTCCAGGAGTTTGGTCGCTGCTATCGTCCGCTTAGCCACATCAAATTCCGTACCCTCTACCTGCTTAATCATACCTTTTTCTGTCACAAAAATGAAAACAGACATCCGTACTTTCTGCAATGTATCCACAAAAATAACACGTTCCGTTTTCCCATCATAATTACAGCAATTATCGATTGGTTTTCCTTTATCACGGAATTTTCCATAAGGAACATCCATAACTTTCAGCAAATGCTGGCTTCCTGTATCGGTCATCACACACAGTTTATCTGTATTCATACAAGACAGAATATATTTACTTTCCGCATCAGCCGCTTCTTTATTTCTCTCATAAACTGCCGGATCTATCGTTCTTGCATACCCAAAACGATCCATAAGGAAAATTACTTCCATAGCCTCCGGCTTCTTTTCTTCATAAACCGCTTCTTCTGCATTTTCTACTACCGTTCGACGTTCTCTTCCATATTCTTTCTTGATTGCTTTTAATTCTTTCACAATCAGATTGGCCATGGAGTCATAATTATTTAACAAATCCTGATACGTATCGATATGCTGCAGGGTTGTCTCATAATCTTTCTGAAGCGCCTCTATTTCCAGACCAATCAATTTATACAGACGCATCTCCAGAATTGCTGTCGCCTGAATTTCTGTAAACTTTAACTGCTCTGCCTGTTTTTTTGATGCTCTGGATTTAAATTTAATTCCATCTGTCACACCAAGCACCAGACAATCTTTTACCTGCTGCTGACTCTTACTGCCGCGAAGAATCTCAATGATCAGATCAATTACATCGCAGGCTTTGATCAGGCCTTCCTGAATCTCTTTCTTATGCAGCTCTTTTTCCAGCAAAGTCTGATATTTTCTCGTATTGACTTCAAACTGAAAATCTATATGATGCTCAATGATTTTCTTTAGCCCTAATGTCTCTGGTTTTCCTTCTGCCACTGCAAGCATGTTTACGCCAAACGTATCTTCCAGTCTGGTCTTCTTATACAGCATGTTAATTAAATTCTTCACATCCGCATTCTTTCGAAGTTCCAAAACAATACGGATTCCGTCTTTAGAAGACTGATTGGAAATATCCATAATATCTGTAGTCTTTTTTGTCTCTATAAGATTTGCGATATCATTTAAAAACTTCCCGATATTGGCTCCCATCATCGTATATGGGATCTCTGTGATGACCAGGTTTTCTTTACCGCCTTTCACCTGCTCTACTTCCACTTTTCCGCGGAGACGGATTTTTCCAGTTCCGGTCTCATAGATCTGTAAAAGGTCGTCTTTATTCACCACCAGACCTCCAGTCGGAAAATCCGGTCCCTGAATATATTTCATCAGTTCTTTTGTCGTAACCGCACCATTTTTTATTGTGGCTATAACAGCATCAATCACTTCGCCCAGATTATGAGGCGGAATACTGGTTACCATGCCGACTGCAATCCCATCCGCACCATTTACTAACAGGTTTGGAAGACGCACCGGCAATACTTCCGGTTCTTTTTCTGTTTCATCAAAGTTAGGAAGAAAGTTGACTACATTTTTATCCAGATCACCTAAAAATGCTTCCTGTGTAATCTTCTGCAGCCTTGCTTCTGTATAACGCATAGCCGCTGCCCCGTCACCTTCAATAGAACCAAAATTTCCATGGCCATCTACCAAAGG
>CAKRON010000175.1 GCA_934373455.1 uncultured Marvinbryantia sp. | reverse complement strand
GGTATGGCAGATCGTGAAGAAGCGGAAAATCTTGCATCATCCATTCGTATCGGTTCTCTGTCACTGGAACTGGAAGAACTTCGTTCTAATGTAGTAGGTGCACAGCTTGGATCAGCAGCAATTAGTACCAGCGTTAAAGCAGGAGCAATTGGTCTGGTGATTGTTATGATCTTTATGTGTCTTGTTTATCTGGTACCTGGTATCGTAGCAAGTATTTCACTTTTAATCTATACCGGATTGATTCTGGTATGCTTAAATGCATTTGACCTGACACTGACATTATCCGGTATTGCCGGTATCATCCTTTCTATAGGTATGGCCGTGGATGCGAACGTTATTATTTATGCCCGTATCCGTGAAGAGATTGCTGATGGTAAGAGTGTGAAGACCGCAATTAAGATTGGTTTCCAGAAAGCGCTTTCTGCTATTCTGGATGGTAATATTACCACATTGATTGCAGCAGCAATTCTTGCATACAAAGGAACCGGAAGTGTACAGGGATTTGCACAGACTCTGGCACTTGGTATTGTATTATCCATGTTCACAGCATTGATTGTATCCAGACTGATTATAAATGCAATCTATACACTTGGTGTGACAGACGAAAAGTTCTATGGAAGAGCAAAAGAAAGAAAAGCCATCGACTTTGTCGGAAAGAGCAAATATTTCTTTATTCTTTCCATCATCGTGATTCTGATTGGACCGGCAGGTATGCTGATGCACGAAAAGAATGACGGCAAGATTTTAAATTACAGTCTTGAGTTTATGGGCGGTACTTCCACAACTGTGACTTTTAATGAAGACTATTCCATCGAAGAATTAGATGAGAAGGTTTCACCGGTTGTACAGGAAGTGACCAAAGATGCCAATATCCAGATGCAGAAAGTAACAGGCGGCAATCAGGTTATTATCAAGACGAGAGAATTATCTGTTGAGGAAAGACAGGAACTGGAACAGAAACTGGTGGATGAATTCAGTGTAGATGCTGATACGATTTCTGAAGAAAGTATTTCTTCTACAATTAGTTCAGAGATGAAATCAGATGCTATTATAGCTGTTATTATTGCAACAATTTGTATGCTGCTGTATATCTGGTTCCGTTTCAAAGATGTACGTTTTGCAACCAGTGCGGTAATTGCTCTTGTACACGATGTGTTAGTTGTACTTATGTGTTATGTGGTATTGTGGATCAGCGTAGGTAATACATTTATTGCCTGCATGCTGACACTGGTAGGTTACTCTATCAATGCTACGATTGTTATCTTTGACCGTATCAGAGAAAATACAAAATTAATGAAGGGCAAAGATTATAAGGAAATTGTAAACAGCAGTATCACACAGACACTGACCAGAAGTATTTATACTTCATTTACAACATTTGTTATGATCGCGCTTCTGTTTATTATGGGAGTAAGCTCTATTCGTGAATTTGCATTGCCTCTGATGGTAGGTGTGCTTTGCGGTGGATATTCATCTGTATGTATTACAGGTCCACTTTGGTATGTTATGAAGACAAAGATCAAAGGAAAAAAGAAATAACAGAGAAATCGCCCCGACAGAGATGCCGGGGCATTTTCAGATATTGAGGAACAACATGCGAAAATGGGTGGTAGCTGCCAAAAGGGCAGATTTTAAAGCAATAGGTGAAAAGTATCATATTGATCAGGTGACAGCGAGACTGATTCGCAACCGTGACGTAGTAGGAGATAAAGCGATACAGGAATATCTGTATGGTACGATGAAGGATATGCATAATCCTGAAAAAATGAAAGGAGTTGTGCAGGCAGCCGATATACTGATACAAAAAATTCAATCCCAGAAGAGTATTCGTATCATAGGAGACTATGATATAGATGGGGTGACATCGACATATATTTTGTATACCGGTTTGAAGAAGTGCGGAGCTGTTGTAGATTATGAGATTCCTGATCGTATCCGGGACGGATATGGAATTAACAGACAGTTGGTATTGGATGCCTGGGAAGCCGGAGTAGATACCATATTAACCTGTGATAATGGGATTTCTGCAATTGAACAGATTGCCTATGCAAAAGAACTGGGAATGACAGTGATTGTAACGGATCATCATGAATTGAGAACCACAGAAAAAAATGGAAAAACACAGGTAATTCTTCCGGATGCGGATGTTGTGATTAATCCACATCAGCCGGACTGTTTGTATCCATACAAGGATTTGTGCGGCGGAGCAGTTGCGTACAAATTAGTACAGGAATTGTATCAAAAAAATGGATTTTCCGATAGTGAGATAGAGCATCTCATTGAATATGCGGCAATTGCAACGGTGGGAGATGTGATGAAACTCACCGGAGAAAATCGTATCATTGTAAAAGAAGGATTGAAAAGATTAAATCTTACTCAGAATATAGGCTTGAAAGCATTGATCCGCGCAAATGGTCTGGAGGGACGGGAGATAAATTCATATCACATCGGTTTTGTGATCGGACCGTGTATTAATGCCAGCGGGCGCCTCACTACAGCAAAAAAAGCACTGGAACTGTTACTGTGTAAGGATTCTCAAAAAGCAGATGTGCTTGCAGAAGAATTATTGAATTTGAATGCGGAAAGAAAAGACATGACTCAAAAAGGGTATGAGGAAGCAGTACAACAGATTGAGAGCACATCGTTGAAGGACGATAAGATTTTGATCGTATATCTTCCCGAATGTCATGAAAGTATTGCTGGAATTATTGCCGGAAGGATTCGAGAGCGTTATTATCGCCCGGTTTTTGTGTTGACAGATGGAGAGA
>CAKRON010000174.1 GCA_934373455.1 uncultured Marvinbryantia sp. | reverse complement strand
CTCCTACTCTATGCCGGAGGCTTTAAATCCCATAAGTTTCTTTATTATATTTGTCAATTTCATCGTCAATGATCGGATCCACGTGTTTGAACAGACATCCTGGTGCACCGTAGGTGATACATGGAATGAAATGTCCGCCTGGTCCGTATGTCTGGCAAGCTCTGCGCACTTCTTTACGAATCTCTTCTTCTGTAGAGTCTGCACGGTCTACGATCGATGCATCAATACCGCCCATCAGAGTCATTCTTCCTGCCAGCTGCTTCTGAAGCTTTGGAATATCATTTTCCGGAAGCGCTCCCTGCCAGACATCAATTCCCAGTTCTACCATGTCTTCTACGATTGGTTCCATAAAGGAATCTGCATGATGTATGATAATAATACCGCGTTCTTTCATATATCCGTATGTCTTTACATACTGCGGTTTGATGAATTCACGCCAGGTTTCAGGACTTACGAATAACGCATGCTTGGATCCCCAGTCATCATGGCTGAGCATAACATCTGGTTTGATGTAATCAACGATCATTTTCATGTACTGATAACGATATTCGCCAATAGCATTGCAAAGATCCATCATATCTTCCGGCTCCAGGAGGAAGTTCATCAGCATATCCTCAAATCCCATCAGGAAGTGAAGTCTTTCAAATACGCCTGTCGGCATAAATGCCATCACCAGTTCTCCTTTTGCACGAATTTCTTCGGCCTGTTTAATGAATGGCTCCCACAGTGCAGGATCAGAGCAGTTTGCTTCCAGATCCGGCATTACCAGCTGTTCTTTCCATTCTGTAATATCGCTGATTACCTTATTTTCATTGGTCACATGAGGCATTGCTGCCACCTGATTTTCCGGCCAGAGAATCGTTGTTCCAAATCGATCCTTTAACGGATCCATGCCCGGATGACGGTTGCCTCTGATATACATAGCCGCCGGGTTTGGCGGGAAAAACGCATTTCCTTCATACTGCTTTACCAGACGGTCCGGTTTGCCGTCCACTTTGATAGTCTCTAAAAAATTCTCTTTTGCTGTAAGCATAATAAATACCTCCAATTCAAATATTTCTATTTATGATCTGGTATTGATCTCAGCCTGATACTGTTCTACTTTGTCTTTTGTGATCTTAAATCCGAATACCAGAAGTACAAAACCAACCAGACAGAAGATGGCAGGAACCAGCGCGAATGCAATGGTCATACCCTGACGTGCTGCACCTTCCAGTGCCACACCTGACTGCCAGCCAACTGCTACCAGACATGCACTGAGGATCGTTCCACGAAGGAATACTGCTACTTTTAATGGCAGATTCTGAAGTCCCATGATCCATCCGGATGCGTCTTTTCCACTCTTCCATGTTGCATATACAACGGTATCAGCATACAGTGCAGGAGATGCTGCAAATGCCATACCATAGAAGAACTGAGCTACTGTCATCAGTGCGATAACTGCATAAGCATTGCTATACATAAAGTAAACCAGGCATAAGGAAATTGACATTCCTGCATAAGCAAGAATCATTGTTGTTCTGGATGAAAGCGCTTTGGAGATATATCTCATTACAAATGCTCCCAGAATTGCTCCGATTGCTACACTGAGAAGATATGGTGCCATCAGACCAGGATTTCCCATTGCATCACGGAAATAGTAAATAGCAGAAGCTGCTGTTACGAATTTTACACACCATTTTGCCAGGTCTGCCAGCATCAGCACCATCAGAGGCGGATTCTGGAACAGTGAAGCAAACATTTCCGGAATGGATACTTTTGTTTTATCTTTTCCGCCTGATGCCTGTACTCCGGTTTCAATTTCCTCATAACCGTCTGTCATCTTAAAGTGAGCAAAATATGTAACAACCATTAAAACACCAAGACAGAATGCAGCTGCCGCAAATTTGTTTTTTTCACCTACATAACCTGCAAGCAGTGTTGCAAACGGAAGTCCGAGATAGGAAAATAACAGACCACCAATATTGTTCCATGTTGCTCTGGAGGAAGCCAGTGTTGCTTTTTCCTCAGGTGTCTTTCCAACTACGCTGATCAGTGTTGCATTTGCTACATAACTAAAATTCCATGCTACGTGAGATGCAATGGCTGCAATGATGATCACAACTGCAGATAACATTTCGTTTTCACTGACACGAATGAACATAAACGCATATAAAAACGGTACAATCCATGGGATCATAATCAGCCAGGAACGATAACGTCCCCATTTCTTCGCCTTTGTTCCATTGATAATTCCGCCATACAACCATGACAGACAGGCATCCACAATCGTAAATACTGAGTTGATCAGTCCCGCAATTCCTGCACTGAATGCTGCAATATCAGTCAGAAATGTCATAAAATAAAAAGTTTCAATATTACTCATTAATACAAATCCGGCATCTCCGACACCAAAGAAATATTTCAACGCATTACTGAGTCCTTTTTTCTTTCCTGAGTTTTTTTCATTACCCATCTTCTTATTCTCCCTTCTTTTTTCCGGATCTGGCCATTTCCGCTGATTGCTCCCTGGAGCTAATCTTTGCAGTCAGTATAATACATCTTTTTCCATTTCGTAAATGCCACATAGGGTTTCAAATTTTTTTCCATTATTCAAACGTTTTGTACAGTTGCTATTGTCATTATTTACAATTTTTTCACACTTTTATCTGTCATTTTTTCATGCTATATGTTATAATTTTATCAAAATATGCAGATTGGAGACAACACAATGTATAATAATCAGGAATTCCATACCTATTATCCGGATTCTTTCAAATTAAACCTGAAGATCCTGTCAGACGATCTGTCGGATCG
>CAKRON010000173.1 GCA_934373455.1 uncultured Marvinbryantia sp. | reverse complement strand
AGCGTTGGCTGGGTAATATGCAATTGTTCTGCTGCTTTTGTAAAGCTCTGTTCTTTTGCTACTGTTAAAAAATAGCGTAATAATCTTAATTCCATATCTTTATATTCCTACAAATTTTTCTTGTACATAATTAGCTCTTCCTGGAGCATCATTTATTTCAGTTAACACCCATTCCGGAATCAGAATCAAATCATAATCTTTCAATATGTCCTCTGGTTGTATGCCTTTCATTTTCAGTCCCTGCATAAAAGAGATTGATGAAGTATCTAAAAGAGCAATATGCTTTTTATCATCTATGTTTTCAATTTTTTCTATATCTATCATTCGCTCCTCCTTGTTATCAGAGCTATTTCAGCCATAATATTCTTTAAATACACCTCATTATCTTCATGATAACGAAGCTCAGGATTTTCATCTCTTGTCCTCTTTATTTTTTCTTGTAAAGAAGACGTATTGACAACATAAGAAGGGCATACCAGACTGTCGTCCAATCCAAGCATTCTGAATCTGTTTGGTAAATCATCAAACTGAAGGTCAAATACTTCTTTGATTTTGCCACAAAGCTTTTCATTTTCACTTTGTATAGCATATTCGTATAAACACACCAGCACTGCTTTATATGGTGCTTGAAATGTTGACATACAATGGAAAATTTTTGAAACAAACTCTGCTTCCGGAAGTTCTGTAAAATACCTGTCAACACCATTTAACAGCATACATGCTGCAAAATACTCCGCTTTTCTCTCTTCTAGTGTATTATCAGTTTCAATAATATGGTCAAATGATACTTTATCAAATATCAAATGATATATCTCATGCCACGCTGTAAAATATTGGTTTGCTCTTGGGAGTGCAGTATTTATAACAGGAATAATCTTTTCGTCCTTAACAAATATAGCACCACTCCAATATTTATCTTCTATAGGTATCTGAATCAAACCAAATCCCTGTAAAATTAGTAGTGCAAGTTGTGGAGCTGATGCAACTTTCATTATAGATGGATTTGTCTGGAGTCTAATTGCCTGTGCTAGAACTTCCTCTTTAATCTCATGATTCTTTTTTATAACAAGCTCCAAGTTTTGGGCAGTAATTAATTCACTCATCTAATCCACATCTCCATTTCATTTCGATTGACACAAAACTGCTATTCGGTAAATTATAGGTACCTTTAATAATAAATCGCACACAAATCAATTACATCAAGAAGTAAATTATACTGCTTCTTTGCTGTATCGTTCATTTCATGATCCATCGGTGCGTTCTGTGAATACACCGTTGCTGTAGAGAGCTTTGAGGGAGCTGAATGATACAACATCAAGTCTTCTACCGTCATATTGAGTAATTTCAGTATTTTCTGCAAATGGCGATCAAAAGAACTCTTGCTGTCTATACTGCCATTCAGCAACTTATCAAGAGTTGGTCGTGAAATATCTGCCTTTGCCGCAAAGGATACTTTTGTATACCCCATATCTCTAATACAATCTTTTAACTTCGAAGCCACCAGACTTCTCTGTTCAAATAATTCATCAAACTTCATTGTGATGACCTCCTTTTCTCTTTTCTACCCTAATTATATTCAAATAAAGAGTATTTATCAATAATATTGTAAAATATTTTTTTACATTTTAACACCATTTTTCTCTTCTATTTGTTTGCAAAAAAGCCATAAGATTTCTCTTTCCAAAATCTTACAGCTCATCTATCATATTGCGTCCCAAACATCATCTATATTTATATGTAATATCTGTACAAAAATCCCATGGGTTATTTTCGGGTTATTTTCTAACCGCCTATGCCTTCCAGACCTTGATTTTACTGGCTTTTTAAAGAAGCTTTCAAAGAGTGCCGTGGCAAATAAAAAGTATTTTACTAGCACCCGTTTGGAACAACCAGGCCTTCCTTCAATCCCAGATAGTTACCTATTTGTATTGCCAACTTTTCAAATTGCGCATAAATAGATTCTTTTACAACCATATATTCTGCTCCAAGGATATGTTCTGTTAGTCCAAACATGATGTCGTCATGTAACAAGTCCTTATTTTTCAGCGCAACTCCCAGTTTGTAATGCGCCATTGCATTTCTAAACTTATCATTCTTCCATTGGACATCTAAAATAAAGCAGCTACCTAACTTATCATTAATTTGAGGAATAACGTTAAGTAATGAATAATACAGCAAATATGCGAATCGCAATTTAGCAGGCATCTCTTCTTTTATCCATCGATCAATGCAAAATATCAAAAAATTGATTTGGCATAGTATCGAGAAAAGCACAAACCTATCACTAAAATTATTGCCCACTGGAGATTTAACAAATCCTCCGTAATCACGCACATCAAAGTTTAATGTGTCATCTACCTGATATTCTCTTAATGCATTAAACAAAGCAATGTATCCACCGCCAATTTTAGCCATAGATTTTACATATTCACCGTTGTTGCCATCATATTGAAAGAAAGGTGAATAATATCTGCATAATATCGTATTTCCACACAGAGCCCCATTCACAGTATCAACACCATAAATATCATATAAATGTAGCTTTTGGGCTATCGGTTTACATATGCTTCCAAAATAGTGATCGCTTTCAGAATATGCTTGCTCTAATAAATCGTATATCGCATCATAATCTTGCTGCCATAGCTTAACGCTAATTCTAATTTGCTCATAAAACTTTTCTTCATCCCTAGTGAACTGCGGAATTGGCAACTTATTTTTACATGAATTATTTACAGCCTTTACCCAATCTTCTGCTCCATCAATAACAACTCCGAGGTATGGTAACAAGGATGGTATATAGTTTGATTTACTAGGGTCGATATGGCGTGTCACTGTATATAAAAATCTCAAATCGCTTTGGATCATAGATCTAGCAGCCTGCTGCACTTGATTTAAAGACGAAAAAT
>CAKRON010000172.1 GCA_934373455.1 uncultured Marvinbryantia sp. | reverse complement strand
GTGTCAGAACTGCGTCATCCAAAGAAGTATGGATTTGTAATTACAAATCCACCTTACGGAGAAAGAATCGAAGAAAAAGCCAATCTGCCTCAGCTGTACAGAGAAATAGGAGAGGCTTTTCAAAGACTGGACTGCTGGTCTGAATACCTCATTACGGCATATGAGGAAGCTGAAAAATATATAGGGAAAAAAGCGGATAAAAACAGAAAAATTTATAATGGAATGATGAAAACCTATTTCTATCAGTTCCTTGGTCCTCGTCCGCCAAAACCGAAAAAGAATGATGAAAATTAAGCAGATTGAAAGAATGTTCGTTATGGTATTGCTGATTTTGTGCGCATTATTGGCGATACAGTTATATGATGGGCAGAAATCTTCCGGGGCGAGCCGGACAGATAAAGAAAAGGTGCGTACAGAAGAACAAAGTCTGCCCGCAACCTATGATTTGCGGGCAGAAAACAGGCAGCCGGAAATCCGGGACCAAGGAAGCAGAAGGAATTGCTGGGCAGAGGCTGCATCTGCGGCGCTTGAATCAGTATTGCTTCCTGGAGAAAAAGTGAAATTTTCTTCGGAACATATGACCAGTCAGAATTCGTTCACCAGAAATTTAGATGATGGTGGAGATTATACAATGATCATGGCTTATCTTGCAGCGTGGCAGGGACCGGTGTATGACAATGAAGAAAATAGCCTGCCGGTAAGACATATACAGGAAATGCAGCTTTTTCAGGAAAAGGATTATGAAGCAATAAAAAAAGCGATATATCAATACGGAGCAGTGCAGTCATCCATCTATATGGATATGCAAAATGCTTTTTCTTCATCGGTGTATTATAATCAGTTAAATAATTCCTATTACTACCCGGGAGAAGAACAGGCGAACCACGATGTATTGATCATTGGCTGGGATGATACTTACCCGGCGAAAAATTTCAATGTGAATACGCAAAAGAATGGTGCATTTATCTGCCAGAACAGCTGGGGAGAAGGATTTGGAGATGATGGGATTTTTTATGTTTCATATGAAGATGGAAACATAGCAAGAAACAGCATTGCATATACCAGAATCGAAAATAATGACAATTATGATGATATGTATCAGACTGATTTATGTGGTTGGGTTGGACAGCTTGGATATGGGGATGGAACCTGTTATTTTGCAAATATTTTTGAAGCAGACCGGGAAGAGTATCTGGAAGCGGTTGGATTTTATGCAACGGGAAAAGATACAGAGTATAGCATTGTGGTTATGGATGGAGAAAAAGATCTGTCAAATGCGCTGCTGGAGAAGGAAAGAGCATCGGGAAAACTGAAACAGGCCGGTTTTTATACAATCTCGTTAAAGGAACCCATGTTGTTGGAAAAGGGAAAAAAATATGCAGTAGTTGTTAAAATATATACGCCAGAAGAAGAATATCCGGTAGCGGCAGAATATGCAGCAGATGATGCTACAAAAGAAGTGGATTTAGCGGATGGCGATGGATATATCAGCCATAATGGCGCAAAATGGACTGGAACGGAAAGTGAATATTACTGTAATGTATGTATGAAGGTATACCTGAACAGAAATAAATAATACAGAAAGAGGAAAGTGATGAAACCAAAGAGAATTGTATTTGCAACAGGAAATCAGGATAAAATGCGGGAAATCCGTATGATTATGGAAGATTTGGAGATTCCGGTGATTTCTATGAAAGAAGCCGGTGTGTCCGCTGATATTGTGGAGGATGGGAGCACATTTGAAGAAAATGCTATGATTAAAGCCAGAGCAATAGCAAAAATGCTTCCGGAAGATATTGTCATGGCAGATGATTCCGGTCTGGAGATTGATTTTCTGAACAAAGAACCTGGGATCTATTCTGCCCGTTATCTGGGAGAAAAGACGTCTTACGATATAAAAAATAACAAAATACTGGAACGTCTCAAGGATGTACCGGCAGAAAAAAGAACAGCAAGATTTGTCTGCGCAGTGGCAGCAGTGTTTCCGGGAAATGAAGAAGTGATTGGATATGGAACGATGGAGGGGCGAATTGCAGATCATATAGCAGGAGAAAATGGCTTTGGATATGATCCTATTTTCTGGCTGGATGATTACGGATGTACATCTGCGGAAATTTCTCCGGAACAGAAAAATGAACTGAGTCACAGAGGAAAAGCACTCAGAGAAGTGAAGAAACAATTGAAAGCATTGATGATCTAAAAGGTAAGAAGGATAAGTATATGAGGATTTTGGTAATAAGCGATACACATAGAAAAGATAGTAATGTTGAGAAAATACTGAAAAAAGAAGGAAAATTCGACAGAATCCTTCATTTGGGAGATGTGGAAGGCAGTCAGAAAAAACTTGTGCGCATGGCAGGATGCCCAATAGATATTGTAGCAGGAAATAATGATATTCTTGGAGAACTTCCAAAAGAAAAAGAACTGGAATTATGCGGTCACCACATTCTTATGACCCATGGGCATTATTATTATGTGTCTCTGGATACCGGTATGCTGGCTAGTGATGCAGGAGCAAGAGGATTTGATATTGCTTTGTATGGACATACGCACAGACCTAAGATAGAAGAAAAAAATGGAGTGATTCTTGTAAATCCCGGAAGTGTAGCCTATCCAAGACAGGAGGGAAGAAGGCCAAGTTATATTATTATGCAGCTGGATGAAAAAGGAAAAACAGATTTTGAGATCAAATATCTTGATCTTTAGAAAGAAAGTAAGACCTGAAAAACCGCTTAAAATAAGGGTTTTTCAGCTTTTTAAAAAAAAATAAAAAAAATTAAAAAAAAGTGTTGACATTTAGGGTATACTCATATATAATTCTATTTGCGTCAAACGAAAGCGCTAAAACAAAAGTGCTTACGGGGTGTGGCTCAGCTTGGCTAGAGCGCCTGGTTTGGGACCAGGAGGTCGCAGGTTCGAATCCTGTCACCCCGA
>CAKRON010000171.1 GCA_934373455.1 uncultured Marvinbryantia sp. | reverse complement strand
GCAAATCTTCTCTGTTTTGAGTATAATAACATACGTGTCAGAAAACATCTGATATAAGCTTCTGTAGCTCAGCTGGTAGAGCGCCGCATTCGTAATGCGTAGGTCGCCGGTTCGAATCCGGCCAGGAGCTTTTTTTATTGCTCAATTTTCAATCATCAACAACGCACCGCAGAAATCACATATAATCTCTGCGGTGCGTTGTTTTAATTATTCAAGAATATATTTACCACATTTTCGCTACTTATACAGGATAATTGGAAATCCTGCATCAATATAATCATAAATTGTTGCTGCCACATCTGGTGGAAGATTCACACACCCATGACTTCCGTCTGTCTGATAGATATTTCCTCCAAATGAACTTCGCCAGCTTGCATCATGCAGACCCTGACCATATACAAATGGCATCCAGTACTGTACCTCCACTTCGTATCCATAAATATCACTGCTTAAAGTAGATGGATGTTCTGTATAGGCTATTGGATATGAACCTTCATATGTAGACCAGTCTTCCTGCTCCCCTGTTTTTTTATTTACACCAACCGGCTGGCCTGTTACTACATCCGAATCCAAGATTTTTTCTCCCTGATAATAAAACCACAGGTGCTGACTTGTCAGATCTACTTCCACATATCCATTTATAAGATCGTCATCTCCGTCTCTGCCATTACCAGCTGTTTTGTATACCGGTTCCCGGCTGACCGGCTGACCGCTTTCCAAATCACTGCAAAGCTGCTCATACTCTCCATCCTCATCAATCCAGTAACCATATTCATTATTTTCAATTACAACCTGATTACCATTTGACGTTGTAAAATATCTTGGCACATACTGAGTGTTGTATTTTGCGCTAAGATTTGAAATATAATCTCTCATGGCATTTTCATCCAGAGTGATCTTTTCATCATCTACCTGTACCCAGGACTGTATCGTTTCTGAATCCAGTACATCCGTAACCGAACCAAATTCATAAGTAACCTCAGCATTTTCATAACTTTCCAGTTTTCCATTCAGCTCCGAAAGATGCTGATTCAATTCATTCTGATCTTCTGTTATTTGTGCATCCTGGTAAACACTTTCATCTACAGTCACCGTGATCTTTGATTGGATCAAATCCTCTTTAAAACTGTTATTCAGCTGTTCCTGCGTTTTGTTCTGTAATTTCGCATTATCAATAACTGTTCCAAGAACAGATGGCACGATTTCGTATCGTTTCGTAGACTCATTGTAGGTGATATATGCATCGGTAGATGCGATTCTTTCCTTATCTGACCCTATATTGGCACTGGAAAATGCTTCTTTCATCTGAGCATCATTCCACTGTACCTGATATGGCACCGTATAATTCTTTTCTTCCTCAAAAAGAATCTTACATGGTTCTCTGTTATCTTTCAACCGCTGCAGTTCTTCTTTTAATGCTGATTCATCCAATGAATAACCGGCATCTTTTAAAGATACACTATATTCTTCTTTTCCGTTTTCTTCGAATTTTACCATCGTATCCTGAAATTTTTCTTCCAGTTTATCAGCTGCATCATCTACCGTCATCCAGGATACATTTACACCATATACTGTTATTTTACAGCCCATGGTCTTTCCATCCATAATTCTGTCATAGGCACAGTAACCTCCGGCTCCGGCAGCCGCAGCCAATACCAGCACGCCCAATCCTATGGCGATTCGTTTACCCGTCTTACCAGACTTCTTATTCTCTTGCACATACTCCCTTGATCTTCTGTTTCTTGATCTTCTGTCTCTTGATCTTTCAGCCATGATTACTCCTTTGTAAATATCCCCTTATAATTTCCCAATGGAATCACTTTGCATACGGTCAATCTCTCATCTTCAACTGTAAAATGTATATCTACATCTGCAAATGCAATTTTATAAATCTGTTCTGCATGATTATGATATGGTGGTCTGGGATCCTGACGTAACATCTCTATGGCACCTGCATGTTTTTTCTCATCCAGCATCTGCAGCCATTTATCCGGAAAAACTACGTCAAGCACATGATCTTTTACTTTCTCCCCAAATCCACTCTTTGCATGCGGAAAAGCATCCGCATAAGCCAGATATGGCTTGATATCATAAACAGGTGACCCATCCATCATATCAATGCCCGATACGATCAGTACCGGTCCCCGGGATGTATCCCATTGTATCTCTTCCAGCTTGACACAGGTCAGTCCAACCGGATTCGGTCTGAATGGTGATCTGGTAGCAAACACTCCCTTATGAATCTTACCACCCAGACGGGGCGGCTTAACCGTTGGAACCCATTTTTTTCGTTTAACTTCTGAAAATCCCCATAACAGCCACAAATGAGAATATTCTTCAATTCCTTTAAATGCAGCCGCCTTACGATATTCCGGTTCCATTATAATCATTCCTGTCAAAGATTCTGCAAAGTTCCCCTGTCTCGGCAACCCGAATTTAGTAGGAAAATCCGTTCGAATTCTGCCTATTATCTGTAATTCCTGTTTCATGTTTTACCTACTTCATAAATCGATCAATTGCTTTATTTAACTCATTAATTGCTTCCATATCTCCACTTTCTACCGCATCTACGAGGCAATGCTGAATATGATCCTGTAAAATTACTTTCCCTGTATTGTTAATCGCAGATTTTACTGCTGAAAGCTGTATCAGCACTTCGCTGCAATCTCTGCCATTCTCAATCATTTTTTTAATAGATTCCAGATGACCGATTGCTCTTGAAATCCGATTCAGCACTGCTTTGATCTGTTGCGGATCATGTGTGTGCGTATGGGAATGTCCGTGTGTATGGTTATGTGTATGACCATCTGTTCCTTTCAGCGAGTGAATGAAAAGTCCGCTTCGCAGTTTAGGTTCAAACCAGGTAGACTTCGGCGGCATCAATTTACCGGCATCTGCCACTGCAAAAAGTTCCTCCATAGATGTCGGATACATA
>CAKRON010000170.1 GCA_934373455.1 uncultured Marvinbryantia sp. | reverse complement strand
TAGGAACGATGGAATCAAGCGTTTCCTCATCAAATCCAAGAGCCAGTCCAAGATTTGCATCCGGATCAACATCCGCCGCAAGAACGTTCTTCCCTTCATCTGCGTACAATCTGGCAAGTGTTGCCGCAAAAGTTGTCTTTCCTACTCCGCCTTTACCGGTTACTGCTATTTTCATAAGTTAATCGCGCCTTTCCTTCGATCAGATTCCGAGAGCGTCACGTTTCTCTTCGATTCTCGCAATCATAAGATCGCCTAATTTATCAATATCTTTCTCAACTGTATATGCTGCCTCTACCCAGTCACGTACACCTTCTGTAAGAAGGCTTGCAACCTCTGTAGAACCGGAAACATATGGGTCTACACCAAGATAAGTATCAAGACCAGTTGCTACTACATAGTTTCCAATGGAAACTGCCTTCTCAGACATCCACTCAGGAGCACATCCTACTACCGGAAGCTGGGAAATGTTCAGTCCGGAATCCTTGGCAAGCTCAGCTGCAAGGATCAGCATACGGCTGATATCAACACAGGATCCCATATGTAATACTGGCGGGATATCTGCAAGCTCGCAAACACGTTTCAGACCAGCACCGCAAAGATCTTTTGCAGCTTTGTCCATAAGTCCTGCACGAGCAGCTGCCTGTGCGGAACATCCGGAAGCGATGATCACGATATCGTTTGCGATCAGTTTCTTCATAAGTTCGATGTGAGCTGTGTCAGGTCTAACCTTCGGGTTGTTACATCCAACCATAGCAACAGCACCACGGATAACACCAGATGTAATACACTGCAGTAATGGCTTTGTTGTACCAGTTTCATCAACCTGAGAGTTGGTAACACCATCCAGAGTCTTAACGATTGCTTCCAGAGAGTAACCAACAGTAGCTTTCTGTTTGGTATCTGGTATGTAAACAAGATCTGGATTTCTGTTTTCAAAGTTATCGATTGCCATCTTAACGATTGCTTTTGCATTTTCACCAGCTGTAGTCGCATCAAATCTAACAAAATCAGAATCCGGCATCTGGCAGATCGGAGATGTGGTCACAAACTTGGTGTGGAAACATTTGCTCAGAGGTCCGAGTGCCGGGAAGATACACTGTACGTCGACAACGATTGCTTCACAGGCTCCTGTCAGAACAACGTTTTCCTGCTGCAGGAAGTTACCAGCCATTGGAACACCACGACGCATTGCAACTTCGTTAGAAGTACAACATACACCAGATACGGTGATACCCTTTGCACCTTTTGATTTTGCGTATGCAATCATTTCCGGATCGTCTGCATATTCACAAATCAGTTCAGAAAGACTTGGATCATGTCCGTGAACTACGATGTTTACGTTTTCAGCTACCATTACACCCAGATTTGCTTCTGTTTCAATTGGAGTAGGTGTACCAAACAGAATATCTGAGAATTCAGTACCTGTCATAGATCCGCCCCATCCATCGGAAAGGCCAGTACGGAATGACTGACGTACCAGTGCTTCTGGTTTAGATGTGTTACCCATATGTGTCATATGCATTGCTGTAGCAATTTCACGGTCAACTGCACGTGGCATAATTTCAGCTTTTTTCCAAAGTTCACGTGTATGTTCCGGAGCTCTGCTTGTAAAATTCTGATATCCTTCAATTTTACCATATTCTCCTAAAGCAACATATGCTACTTCATGAGCCAGATCATAGATATCTTTTCCTTCTGTCTCAATATTCCATTCTTTCGCAATACGGATCAGTTTCTCAGGATCTTTTACTTTGTATGGTCCTTCTGGTCTTGCCTGATACAGAGTATGTGCAATTTCACGTCCGTGGTCAGAGTGAGCAGCACAACCACCAGCTGTAAATCTTAAGAAGTTACGTCCTACGATACCGTGAGCATCACAGCCACAGATTCCGCGTGGAGCCTTTGGTGTAATACGACATGGTCCCATAGAACAGATACGGCAACATACGCCCTGTTCACCAAACTTACAGTGTGGTGTCTGGTTCTTTACTCTCAGCTGCCATGAGTCAGCGCCAACCTTTGCGCCAGTCTCGAGAAGTCGATTAGTAATCGCTTCGTTTTCTTCAATTGTGGTTAACTTAAAATCTCCCATATTTACCTCCTTATAATTTTTTTGGTAGATTTTTAGAGCTTTAATTTATCTATGATATTGTGAAGAGCCAGCTTCACAGGTGAATCTGCCGGAAGCTCTACTGTTGGCTTTCCTTCACAATCATATTCGTACACTTCGGTGCTGTGAGGTACTACTCCGATCAGTTCAAGACCCTGATTTTTCACTTCTTCCATAGTTCCCTCATTCACCTTTCCGTCCGGAGCACGGTTTATGATCAATCCCACTGTTTTTGGATTTAATCCACATTCTTTCGCAAGATCTGCGATTCTGCCGACTGCCTGCACACCTCTTCTGGAGCAGTCGCTGACAAGAAGGAGAACATCCACCTTAGGAAGAATTCCCCTGCTGATATGCTCCATGCCTGCTTCATTATCCACAACCACATAAGGATAATTCGGTGTGAGCTTCTGAAGCTGTGTCTGCAGTAATCCATTAACAAAACAATAACAGCCCTTGCCCTGGGTTCTTCCCATCACCAGCATATCGAAATCATCGTCTTCCACCAGACAGCGGTTAAACATCATTTCCATATAATCTGCTTTTGACATACTGGCAGGAATCGGATTTTCTTTACTCATTTCTGCCTTTGCCACATCTTCTCTGATCTCACCCAGTGTCATTTCTACATCAACACCAAGCACTTCATTTAAATTAGAGTTTGCATCGGCATCCACTGCTAATACAGGACGTCTTCCTGTTTCGCACAAATACTGAATCAGAAGACCACATAAAGTTGTCTTACCAACTCCGCCTTTTCCTGCAACTGCTATTGTAACTGACATATTTGTATCTCCTTAGATGTATTGAATTTCTTTTGATTTATTCGAGTAGATTTAAAAC
>CAKRON010000169.1 GCA_934373455.1 uncultured Marvinbryantia sp. | reverse complement strand
CACCGTAACTGCAAGCGAAGGCATTGATGTTTCCGGGTCAACAGCAAGTGGAATCATCAAAGAAACAATCGGTGAATGTGGAAAACTTGCAGTTGAAAAGAAGTATTTCAACATGATGATTGGTGAAATTTTCACATCTCTTCCATGTGAAGTGTCAGATATCGGAGACAGCATCTCCAGACTGAGAATGTACAAAGATGCAAAAGAAATCGAAGCTATGCAGACAGCAGCAGAAATCGTTGACAAAGCTGTTGATTATGTGTTTGATAAAATCAAACCAGGCATGACAGAAGCTGAATTAAATATGATGCTTCTTACTTATATGTCTCAGTATCCGGGATTTAGTACAGAAGAAATCATCATCCTGGTTCAGGCAGCAGACAATTCCGCTAACCCACACGGAGCAAGTGGAGATTACCAGTTCAAAGAAGGTGACATCGTTCTGATGGACTTCTGTGCATACTACAAAGGATATTGGTCAGATACAACACGTTGTCTGTTCGTAGGACATGTTGGACATCCAAAACTGGAAGAAATCTACAATATCGTATTAGAAGCGAACCTGGCAGCAATTGCAAAAGTTAAACCAGGTGTTAAGGCTAAAGAAATTGATAAAGCAGCAAGAGATTACATCACAGAAAAAGGATATGGTGAATTCTTCTTACATAGAACAGGACACGGTCTTGGACTTAGCGTTCATGAAGAACCATACATCACAGGTGTAAATGAAATCGTTCTTGAAGAAGGTATGACATTTACAATTGAACCAGGTATCTACTTACAGGGTATCGGTGGTGTTCGTCTGGAAGATGATATCTTAGTAACAGCTGATGGATGCATCACACTGACACACAGAAGCAAAAAATTAGAGGATAGTATTATTCCTATTAAATAATAAACAAAGAGGAAAATGTTATTATGAGTGAAAAAAATACTGGAAGTAAATTGAAAAAAAATATGCCGACATTATTTATCTTAGTATTGTCCGGCGCAATGATTTATTCCCTGCCATATTTCAGAAACTATTATTACGATGCATTTGTAGCTGCATTTAATATTACAAACACACAGATGGGTGCTCTTGGTAGTGCTTACGGTGGATTCAGTATCATTGCTTACGCTCTGGGCGGTTTCTGTGCAGACCGTTGGCCGGCAAAATACTTGATGACCATATCGCTTATTACAACCGGTATATTGGGATTCGTTCTGCTACTGTTCCCACCATACCCAGTAGTAATGTTAATCCATTGTGTATGGGGAATTACATCCATCCTTACATTCTGGAGTGCTCTTGTAAAAGCGATCCGTTCCCTTGCTAACTCTGATGAACAGGGTAAAGCATTCGGATTCTTCGAAGGTGGACGTGGAGTTGTTAACATGATTCAGTCTGCACTGATCCTTGCTATGTTTGGTTTCCTTGCAAAAGCTTACTCTGATCAGGCAGCACTTTCTGCAATCATTATTGTATACTCACTGATTAACGTATTACTTGGTATCTTAGTATTCTGCATGTTCAAAGAGCCGGAAGCTGAAGCAGGTGCAGATGAAAAACCTAAGAAACTGTTTGATCCTGCTGTACTGAAACGTGTAGCAAAAATGCCTACCACATGGTTACAGATTCTGATCATCTTCTGTTCTTACGGAATGATCATCAGCTACTTCTACATCACACCATATGCAACAAGCGTATTCGGAATGTCAGCAGTAGTTGCAGCAGCAATGGGATACTTCTCACAGTACTGCCGTCCGGTTGGATGTTTTGCATCTGGAATCATTGCTGATAAGATTGGTTCTTCCAAAGTGGCAGCAATCGGATTCGTTATCATGATCGCTGGTATTGCTGGTGTTATCTTTACACCTGGTCAGCCATCTATGCTGTGGATGCTGTTAGTATTCATCGCAGCAATTTATGTTTCCATGTATGCAATTCAGTCCATGCACTTTGCAGTTATGGAAGAGGGAGAATATCCTCTGGAAATTACAGGTACTGCAACAGCTATTATCACACCACTTGGATACAGTGCAGAGTTCTTTATGCCATTGATCGCCGGTGTATGTCTTGATAAATGGACTGGAGCAACTGGTTACAAAGTATTCTTCGGAATCCTGGCTGTTATGGGTGTAGTTGGTCTCCTGGCAAGCTTAGGCTGGATGGCTGTTACAAAAGAAAAACGTAAACAGATTCAGGCTGCAAAAAAAGCAGGAAAGTAATCAACTTAATAATCTGAGCAACTAATCAGGGAATTCAATTTGGATTTAATAAATGGATAAAAAAGAAAAAAAAGTATTGGATACTGCCGTAAAAGCCGGCAGTATCCTCTTATCAAGTGGAGCAGAAATCTACCGCGTAGAAGAGACAATGAAAAGAATAGCGGGCTACTATGGATTAGCAGATAATGGAATTTTCGTTTTAAGCAACGGAATTTTTTTTACATCTGAAAATAAATGCTGTGATATGTACGCGAAAGTAGCGCATATTCCCTTCGGTGGTGTTCATATGGAGAAAATCACCAGAGTAAATGAATTGTCCAGAGAGATTGAACGTGGAAAATACTCGGTAGAGGAAGCATGGGATGAATTGATTAAAATTGAGAAAATGGGAACAAAGTGTATTGTTGAAACCCTGTTGGCTTATGGTTTTGGAGCTGCATGCTTTTGTTATACTTTTGGGGGGAACTTAAGTGATGCCGTAGCAGCATTCATGTCAGGTGTAATGCTGTTTTGCCTGACTCTTTATTTTGAGGGCAGGGAGCATGCGACTTCAAAAATAATTATGAATATCCTGGCAGGATTTGCTGCCACAAGCACAGGGCTGATATTATATCGTTTGGGTCTCGGTGATGATGTGAACAGTATTGTTTTAGGCGGGATTATGCCATATTTACCAGGAGTATCTTTTGTGATAGCGGTAAGAGAATTGGCAGATTCAAATTATATTGCGGGTTCCGTTCGGATGATGGATACGCTGCTGATTACAACAGGATTGGCAATCGGAGTTGCCTCTGCCATGTTC
>CAKRON010000168.1 GCA_934373455.1 uncultured Marvinbryantia sp. | reverse complement strand
ACATAAACGGTCTCTTCTTTTGTAGAATCTTTATTTATTTTCTCATCTGCCGCATATACACAGCCCATTCCTGCGTTCGCAACCATAATACCTGTCATTGCGATTGCCATCATCTGTGTAAGTTTCTTATTTCTGTTCATAATCTGTTCCTCCTCATTTCTGTTCGTGGGAATATCTCCCATCTGTTATAATTCTTTATAATCAACGTCTATCACATTTCTCCCAGAAACCTTTACTGTATATATGCCAACCCAGAGGTTCTGTATACCATCTATAAGAAGTGTGATACCAAGCAGAATCATCATTGCTACAGCACTTTCAAATGGTTTAAAAATCAGCAGTAAACCACATATACAGGTTGCAACCGCAAGAAGAATAATCATCCACCATGTGGTCAGTCCAAATGTTTTCGCATCCAGTGCTGTCTGAATCTTCAGCACACCATCTACCAGAACAAAAATTCCCATTACAATAGGTAAGATGGATATAATATGTTCCGGGTGAACAATGAAAACAAAACCAAGCAATATGGACAATATTCCAAATGCAAAATCAAACTGAAATGCCAGACGGTATAAATCTCTTGAAAAATACCCTATTAATTTGACTATTCCTCCAATAATCAGCACTGCTCCTATTAAATAACACAGTACCGATAAGGACATCTTCGGCCAGATCACCAGTACCAGTCCCAGTAATACCATAATCACTGAAATAGTAATATATGCATGTTTCGCTTTTTTGATCAGATCCATAACTGCCTCCTTTCTGACTTTCTTTTGTCCTTTTTCTTCCTTTTACGTGATACAGCTTATCGTATATTATTTTTTTCTTCTACGGTCAAAAAAAGCTCCCTGCACAATTTTTGTGCACGAAGCCTGTTTTGTCTAAATATCTGACAATTCAAATTATTATCTGTCAATTTTTTGTTGCCGCATTTTGCAACATATTCCCGGTAGTCCCCTCCAGGTATGAAAAAATCTTGTCGACGATATATTCCGGATCCTGCTTCATCCCACCGTCCAGCCATTGAAGAATCAGTCCGACAAATGCACATTTATAAAAGTCAGCAATCAGTCTCAGATCTTCTTCTTTTACAGGAATTCCTTCTGACTGCTTCTTAACAAAGTCATACATAATTTTTCCCATAACCCGATACAGATATGTGTCAATTTTTCTACGACTCAGTGAATTATAAATATGATAGATTCCCTTTTTATTCTTAATTGCAAAGGAACAGGACTCCAGAATCGCATCATGCCAGGAAGTTTCATCGAGATTTTCTGTCAGTACTCTCTTTGTTTCATTTTCGAATATCTCATCCAGCAATGCATAGATATCACTGTAATGATAGTAGAATGTATTCCTGTTAACCCCACAATCTTCCACGATATCCTTTACTGTGATCTTATCGAATGGCATCTGATTAATCAGTTTCATAAATGATTCTGTAATCGCTCTCTTTGTCAGCTGAGACATTCCCACTTCCTCCGTTGTCTGCCTGAAAATAATATTCTAGTATGTATGCATCTGTCTGTTAGGCAGTTCTAATACAGCGTGATTATAGCATTATTTCTTTCTGTTAACCATATCTTTTTTAATATTTTATATTTATTTAAGATTCCAGTCAACCAGTCTGTCATTCAGTTTTCGATAAATATGCTCCTGAAACCATGGTTCGGAAGATGCCTTTATGGCATCTTCCGGAGAAAACCAGGCGACATTACTATTTTCATCTTCTTTTATATGAAGTGTATCTGTATCATCTGCCTGCAGCAGATAGGTCACATTCAAGTGCAAATGTGATGATACATATACTCCCTTTTTTATATGTCCATCCACTGTCAATACTTCAAGAGAGCAGATTTCCTTCCTGACTGGTTCCACATGGAGGATTCCACTTTCTTCTCTGACTTCTTTTAAAGCCACTTTCAGCAGATCTTCTTCTCCATCTGCATGGCCGCCAAGCCATGACCAGGAATGATAAATATTATGATATACCATTAATACTTTTGTTCTAGATCTATTTATAACCCAGGCTGATGCAGTCATATGCGCTATCCCGTTTTCTCTTGTAAATATATCTTTTTCCGTGTTCAGGCAATGAAGTATCAGTTCTTTATCTCGTTCTTCCTGTTCATTTACCGGACGATAGGCACAGATCTGTTCTATGATAGGTTCACTCATGATATCTTCTCTTTTCACTACAGATTTTTTTTCTTATAGAGGAAGCAGAATGCCAGCACGCCAAATACCAGCAGGTATGCTCCTAAAATCAATATTCCTGTATATCCGCAGCCTTCTCCGGCTGCGATACTGCGGAGCATGGCACTGGTCTGCGAGAGTGGAAGTATTCCTACCACTTCTCTTATACCATGAGGCATCTGCTCTGTCGAAAAAAACGTATTACACAAATATGCCATCGGCATAATGATATAATTCGAAAATCTTGGCACATCCGTATGATTCTTCGCATAAAAAGATACAACCACACCTATCGTAGAAAAAACTGCTCCATTCAAAAACATAATCAGAACCGAATATCCGTTAAAAATAAGACCGGTACCAATCGGAATCGTAAGTGCAAGGATGACGGCTCCTGCATACAATCCTCTCAGGCTTCCTCCAATAATCTGTCCTACAATAAACTGCCACAAAGGTGTCGGTGAAATCATCACCTGGTCAAACGCTTTTTCGTAAAGTCTTTGTACATTTAAATTCTGTGCAATCGCATTAAAGCTTCCATTCATGGTAGTCAATGCTACTACACCCGGTATCAGGAAATTCAAGTATGGCTGCCCATTTGAAATTGTCTTGATCCCCATGCCGAAAACTACCAGATACATAAGTGGTGCGATCATTGCCGCCAGGGTTATTTTATAAAAATCTCTGCGAAATTCCCTCCATTTTTCCCAGAGAATTGTAATGATTCCCATATTTATTCTCCCGCTGCTTTTTATTTTTTCTTTTCTGCACGTTCAATGAACACATCTTCCAATGTAGTGTCTCGTAATGTGCACTTTCCTTCCAGTTCTTCCAGATAGCGAATTGCATGC
>CAKRON010000167.1 GCA_934373455.1 uncultured Marvinbryantia sp. | reverse complement strand
TTTCATCATCATTTTGAATTTGAATGGTGGCTTTCCGCGTATCAGGAAGATACCTCATCCTCCTTTCGACGCTTGCATTGGATATACAGCAGGGTCGCCGCGCCGAAGATCAGCACCAGGCCCCCTGTGGTATAAGAGGTTGTCCCGGCCCCGCCGGTTTCAGGAAGCTTGTAGCCCCAAGACTGGTCGGAGATGGTCGCAGAGAATACGATTGGGTCGCCGTCGATGACCTCCAGCGGCGTTCCGGTTTCGTTGTTTTTCGTCAGGGTTCCGTCTGGGTTCTCCGTGGCCGGGTAAAGCGTTGCTGTGCTTTCCTTGACATCCAGAATCCAGGGGCCTGCCGTCATGTAACCGGAGGGGGCCTTTGTCTCATGGAGATAGTAGGTCGCTCCCCGCTGAATGTTTGCAAAGGTCGCAATGCCGTCTTTATCGGTGGGGACCTCCACGGAGGTCTCTTGCCCCTGTTCTTTCAGGGTGAACTTTGCGCCTTCCAGCTTTATCTCGGCGTTCACGCTGTCCGTCTTCGTGATTTGCAGATTCAGCGGGGTGGTCATGGTGTTGGTAAAGGCCGCACCATTGATCGTCAGAGTGTAGGAACCTTCGGAATCCGGTGTGCCGGTGAAACTGACATTCGAACCAGAGGCACTGCCATTCCAGCCATCCGGTGCTGTAGTGGTGTAGGTACCATCCCTGTAGACCCAGAGGTCGCCGCCGGGCTGATAGTGTCCTGACAAATCTCCGGTTTTTTTGCTACCATCGCCACCGTTAAAAATGTAGTTGAAGTCTCCCTCGCCGGTTACGGCGAATTCCTTCGTGTACCAGCCTGGGTTGTTGAAATCCTCGTTAACCTGCACGCCGGGCCAGCTATTTTCGGTGCTTTCGATTTCACCACTATTCCAAGTATGCAGGTAAACCTTGCTCCAGTTGTCACCATTGTTAAAATGGATTTTAAAGGTGTTGTTATTGGACACCGTCTCACCGCTGTCCGGGGTGTTTCCTCCGGTTTTGGTGACAGTTACATTCCCCACATAGTATCTCGTGAAGGTTACGCCAGCAAGGGTCTCAGTTTTACTCTGGACGGTAACATCAATTTGATATGTCGAACTGTCGTAGGTGACATCGGTTCTCCCGTCGTTGACTTCCGTCAGATAGTAGGTATAGGTTCCCGCCTCAGAAAAATCTATGTCTTGAAACGTAAATTCACCGGTGGTATCATCGGCTGTTACCGTTCCGACAACCTTGCCATCGCTGTCTTTCAGCTGGAACTTGAAGTTCCGCCCCCTCTCCTGCGCTACGCCGTCCTTGCGCAGTACCTTGGTACCGGTAATGTCCAGTTCCGGTGTGGCCGTTACAACCGTTCCCTCCGGGTCGCCCAGAATCAGACCGCCGTTGGTCATAATGCCGCCGCCATGAACGCCGGAACTGTTGCCGGTGATCATGACCTTTGCGTTGTTGACTGCGCTATTCTTAGCGGATTCATCAGGGCGAGCCACCAATCCGAACAGATACTTTGCAGCCGCATAGCCGGTCCTGCCGATTTTAACAGGCTTTTCGTCACAGCTTCCCGTCCAGTTCGCCGCCCCGCCGCCAGCCATCAGGCCGGTAACAAGAGAAATATAGTTGTCTTTACCTTTTTCACGGACACAGAAGTAATCCTTGTAGCCGTTCTGCATAAAAACGTCGCTTTTTTTTGCCAAAGAACGATCATAGTCTTTGCCGTTGCCACCGACAGACATTTGTGTGCCTTCAGCCGTATTCTCGTAAATGGCCGCACCGTCTTTATTGACGATCAGGGTCTCACCTGTAGGACAGGCACCCACACCGCCGCCGAAGCCGCCCGCAGTGTTATCCGTGATCAACGCATCGGCGACCGTCAAAAGACCACCTTGCTGCACGAAAATACCGCCGCCGCCCCAGTCGTCCGTGGTAAGCGTGTGGTTATTGGTAATATATACTGTTCCATCTGTCCGAATCACGCCTTTGGTACCGCCGTTGTCTCCGCCGCCGATACGAAGGCCGCCGCCCTCGCCATATTGGGCGCAGTTAGCGGCAATGGTGCCGCCGGTCATGGAAAAATTGACTCCACCAGGCCCATCAAAGTAGCCCGCATAAATGCCGCCCCCTGCCAGAGTGGAAAAGTTGCCGGTCACATAGCCGCCGGACATCTCCATGGTAGAACCGTTCGCCAGCGCAATACCGCCGCCGCCGTGGGTGTTGTTCGTATCGATCGGGCAACCTGTACAATCACAACTCTTAGAGTTGTTGGTCACATAACCGTTGCCGGACAGTTTCAGCGTGCCGCTGTTGACATAGATACCGGCGCCATCGTCGTCGTGTCCATTGATGACCTCATTGCCCGTCACCGCACCGCCGGAGATGGTCAGCTCTCCGCCTACGACGTAGATACCGCCGCCGAAATCGCCACGGTTGGCCGCAACAACACCGCCCTGGATATTCACCTTACCGTTCACCGCACCGCTGGTGACGTAAATACCGCCGCCGGGCTCGTCACTGCCGCCGTCCACAATATAGCCGCCATTTACGTTCAGCGTTCCGTCCTCCACATAGACAATATGTTTGACGCCGGTGCCTTGGAGTACACCGCTCTTTAGTTCCAATGTACCGTCGGTCTCAACCTTGATTGCCTGAAAAGAATCCTCCTTACACAGAATCTTTCCTGCGTTGGCGAGGGGGACTTCATGCTTTTCCAGTGTTTCCGTGGTACCGGTGCCGGTGGGTGTGGATTTTGTGATGTAATACGTCAGGGTATCGTCAGTCAGGCTTGCCGTATTGCCGTAAGGGTTGCTGCCGCCCAGGTCCACGGTCTTCTCCGCAGGGGCTTGCGAGTCCTGAATGGTGAGCGTCCCGCTTTCCACGACAAAGCACTGATTGGCCTTGCTGATTGTCAGGGTATGCCCGTTCAAGTCAATGGTGGTGTCCTTCGAAATAGTCAAGACAGCTCTGTCATTGTCATTTGCCGTCCAGGCATCGTCGGCCAGCTGAAATTCGCCGCCGTTGGAGAGCTTGTCCCCGATATAGCCGGACAGCCCTTGGAGGGACAGAAGCTGTATATCATACCAAGAGAAATGGTCCGTATCCACAGC
>CAKRON010000166.1 GCA_934373455.1 uncultured Marvinbryantia sp. | reverse complement strand
TGAACCTGTCGTGATCCCTATTCTTCTGGCAAACACAGGAAAAATATGCACCATCTCTGCCAGCGCCATAATCCAGCCACCTGTATAAATTCCAAAGAAAAGTCCCATGATCAGGAGCGCCATCCTGCCCAGTGGTACCGGAACCTTCCAGATCGTAAGCCAGTTACCGGCTATCGCACCAAGAAAAATCATACTCTCATACCATCTGTTTTCCTTTGCTGTATGTGTAATTCCAGTCAGCCGTGTTATAATTCCAAGTCCTACAATCAGTGCTATGACACCTCCTGCAACCAGGAATCCACAACTAAATGCACTTACTGCCATAATCACTTTCGGCATATTCTTCTCCTTTTTCACGTATTTCTCTTTCGCTGTCTTGCTCCATAATTAGACATAATGGTCTGATTCACATCCTCTTCATACGTATGCATTTGCACATCCAACGGCGTAGGATCCGTCTCAATCCGTTTTCCCGCAAAATGATTAAAAAACAAAATAATTCCAATTCCAAGACCAAAAGAATAGGCAAGTTCCAGAACCGTAAATCCATCTGAGGTTTGTCTGGTAAACAGCATATATATATCAGCAAACAGGCCCCGCATATCCACGTCATTATTAAAAGTCATAATAGAAAATGCTGCTCCGAAAAAACTTAATCCGCTGACGCATATGGTTTTTATCCAGGCTATCATCCTGCTTTTCTTCTTTTCTTCTTCATACGTTATAATAAAATCCGCTTCTCCCAGATTTACAATTTCCAGTTCCGGAACCTCCTGCTGTATGGCCTCTATGACATTTAAAACAGATGTTACGTACCTTCCCGGGCTGCCTATTTTTATATTTGTCAGCTTTGCTGCCTGAACGCGGTATTGCACAGATCTGTTGCTGCATATTGTCTCTGCAATATCTTTTACCGTAAGATGGTTCTGATGTACCAGTACATTACTGTCAATTTTCAAATACAGTGTTTCTTTTGCCATATACAACCTCTCTTCTCTCTGTATTTCTATCCATCTGTTTCTAGCTTTACCTTTTTCTACTCCTTTATACACAAACGCATTTTCTTTAATATTTTTTTCTCCAGTCTGGATATCTGCACCTGTGTCTTATTCAGTTCTTTTGCGACTTGTGTCTGGGTCATTTCATCATAATAGCGCATTTGAATCAGCTGCTTTTCCTCTGCTTCCAACTGCTTCATCATGCTCTCCAGCAATATATGGTTTACCAGTTCATTCACAGAATCTTTTTTATCCTCCACCTTATCTTCAAGATATATCTCTGAGCTGTCAGACTGATATACCGATTTTTGCAGAGATTCCATGTCCGCAGACGCTTCCATGGCCATAATAATTTCTTCTCTTGCAATTCCTGCTTCAGCTGATATCTCATCCAGTGTCGGTTCTCTTCCATACCGGTATGTCAGCATTTCCCTTACTTTACTGGTCTGATACGCAGTATTCTTCAATGATCTGCTGACCTTCATAATGCCGTCATCTCGCAGATACCGCCGTATTTCTCCGATGATCATGGGCACAGCATAAGTAGAAAACTTCACATCCAAACTCAAATCAAAATAATCAACTGCTTTCAACAGACCAATACACCCGATCTGTATAAGATCCTCTTTCTCGGTTCCCCTTCCTTCGTATCTTTTTGCCACATGCATAACCAGCCCCATATTTTCCCGGATTGCTGCTTCTCTTGCCTTCTTATCCCCCTGGTGTGCCTGTTCTATCAACCACAGGGTATGATCCATCTCTATTTCCTTTCAAATCTTCCTATTCTTTTTTGCATAAATACGGTGGTTCCCTTCCCAGGAGTGGAATCCACAGACAGCTCGTCCATAAATGCCTCCATAAATGCAAATCCCATACCAGATCGTTCTTCATCCGGTTTTGTGGTGTATAATGGCTGCATTGCAAGCTCCACATTTTCAATTCCGATCCCGTAATCTGTCACTTTGACCGTTAAACTCTGTTCATGAATCTCACATTCCACATAAATCTTTTTCACTTCATTCTGATATCCGTGTACAATCGCATTGGTAACTGCTTCTGAAAGTGCCGTTTTCACATCTGCGACTTCTTCCAGCGTTGGATTTAGCTGTGTCATAAAAGCTGCTACCGCTACTCTTGCAAAGCTCTCATTGCATGGACGGCTGTCAAATTCCAGTTTCATTTCATTTGTCTCACTCATAATTTCCCCCTTAAAATATATTGGACTGCAAGGGTTGACCCTCATAAATATCCAGTACTTTATAGACTCCCGATAAAGTCAGAATCCGCCGTATCCGTTCATTTACATGTACCGCTATCACTGTTCCGCCCATAAAACGCATATTTTTATATCGTCCCATAATCACACCAATACCGGAACTGTCCATAAATTGGGTACGGGAAAAATCAAATATAATTCTTCGAATATTTCTGCTTTGTAATATCCTGTCTGCTTCCTTTCGAATCCGCTCTGCATTGAAATGATCTACTTCTTCCGGAAGCAGAATTCTCAGATCCGTTCCTTTTACTTCAAAATATCGATCCATTTCTTCTCCTTTCTTCATGTCAGAATATAAAAAAGAGAGCTTCTGCACACTTTTATGCATCAGCTCCCCTGTTTCGAGGTTCCTCTTATGTTTCAATCAACCTGCATTTTTAATATGATATCCAGTTACCATACTCATCATAGTAACCATTCTCTATCGCTATTTCATCCTGAGATGTTCCGTCTGTATTACCCGCTGCATCCTGCGCAGATGCATCAGATGAAGTATCTGTATTACCTGCTGTGCCATCCGCTGTACCATCGGTGGCATCATCTGCTGTATCTTCATCTTTTTTACTGTCACCGCTCTTTCCGGATTTCGCTGCGGTCAGTACTGAACTATCTGTGATATATTGTGACAATACCTCCTCATATTGTGGAAATCTCACAATCGTCTCAGCAAATGTCTTATCTGCATTTTTCGTATCATTGAGATTATAATAAGCAAACGCCAGATAATACCATGCATCATATTGTGTCTCATCCGCTTCCGTCGCCTTTTTCAGTGTTTCCGCTGCAGCTTTATAATCTCCGGACGCATACTCAGTAGCTCCCTGACTGTACAGCGAACTGTACATTGCACCTTTTACACTGCCCAGCAATGTCTCATATAAGGTCTTAGCTTCTCCCTCCAGGCTGTCCGCCTCGATATCCCCTAAAGTTGTGCCTGCCTTATTTTGAT
>CAKRON010000165.1 GCA_934373455.1 uncultured Marvinbryantia sp. | reverse complement strand
ATCGACCGTACGCCCGAAGAGGATGATATGTTAGATATGCTGGTAAATGGCGGAAAACGAGTATCTTTACAGAATTTGAATGCAGTTACTGAGTGGTATATATGGCAGACGGATTGGATTTTTTCTGCCCGGGATTTAAAGGTACAAAAGAAGAAGGATTAAGAGTGATTGTTGATAAACAATTATCTCCATCTGTATTAGGAAGAAGTTTATTCTGTGAAGATAAATTAAAGGCGTGTGTTACGAATGGTTGCAGACAGTATGTTGTTTTTGCGGCTGGTTATGATACATTTTCATTGAGAAACAGAGACAAATCTCTTATCGTATTTGAGCTGGATTATCCGCAGATAATCGAGGACAAAATGGAACGTATCAACAAGGCGAGGCTGACATCAGTTGCGATTGGGGTACCATGTAATCTTGCAGACGAGACATGGAAAAATAAATTGCTTTCTCATGGCTATGATAAGGAGCAAAAGGCATTTGGAAGTCTTTTAGGAATCAGCTATTATCTTAAGAAAGTGGATTTTGAACAATTGGTTATGAGTATTAGTGAAATAATGTCAGAAGGTTCTGCTATATGCTTTGACTATCCGTCAGTAGATGAAAGTGTTGAAACAAGGAAAACACAGATGCTGGCATCTGAAGCCGGAGAACAGATGAAAGCGGTATACTCATATAAAGAAATAGGCATGATTTTAGATAAGCATGGCTTCAAAATAGAAGAACATTTGGATGAGAATGATATGACCTACAGATATTTCAGGGAATATAATCAGGCAAATCCAATGCATCAGATGAATGCTCCGGTAGGAGTAGGGTATGTATATGCTGTAAAAAGATAAGGCAGCACAAATTCAGAAGTATTATTGTAATTGCATCTCTATAATGGGATATTGTAAAGGAGAGATGCAATTATGAATGTCAAACAAATTAAGAACAACAAGCTGAAAACAATACTTCAGTTTTCTATCCCAAGCATTATTGCAATGCTGTTACAGACTGTGATAACGATTACAGATGGCTATTTTACAGGAAATTATGTGGGAGACAATGCACTGGCAGCAATCAATCTTGGACTACCAATCCTATATGTTTATTTGGGAGGAGGACTTTGTGTAGGTGTGGGTGGCTCTGTCATCAGTGGACGGCTCTTAGGGGCAAAAAAAAGACAAAAAGCATCTGAGGTATTTGCACAGACAATGGTTACAGCGGTCGTAATTGGTGTTATCCTATCGCTGGCAGTATTTGTGCTGTTTACACCGATACTTGGATTCTTAAGAGCAGATGGTGAATTATCAGGTTATTTTACAGACTATTATAGGATTATGTTGTTTACCTATCCTCTTATGGTGCTGGGAACGATACTTGGAATGTTTATCCGGGTGAATGGAAAACCACAGTTATGTATGCTGGTGAGTATCGCCGGATGTATATTAAATGTAGTATTGGATTATATGTTTGTCGCAAGGATGGAACTGGGAGTGAAAGGAAGTGCAATAGGTTCTCTGCTGGTGCAGTTGGTAACGGTGTTGGCACAGCTTATGTTTTTCTTTCTGCCGGATACTATCATCAGATTCAGATGTTTTGTCTTTGACAGAGAGGTAGGTAAAGAGATGATTCTGAATGGATCTTCTGAATTTATCGGGGAGATGGCAAGTGCAATCTCTATGTTCGCATTTAACTATGTACTGATGAAGTATGTGGGAGCAGACGGAGTAGCAGCCTTCACAATTCTGGGGTTTGTTGTATATGGATACAGTATGGTTTGTATTGGATTTGGACAGGGAATCTCACCGATTGTAAGCATCTGCTGGGGTGCCAAAGAAAAAGAGACAGCCACTAAGATCCGCAGTATCACAAACCGGATTTTGCTGGCAATCGGAACATTGACTGCACTTAGCTTTTTTATAGCAGGAAAAAGATATGCTGAAATATTTGGCTGCAGCAATAGTATTGCAGACATGGTGACAACCGGTTTTCGCATCTATGCAATTACATTTCTTGCTATGGGATATGATGTGACAGGCTCCGTGTATTTTACAAGCTGTGGCGATGCAAAATCATCAGCGATTATTTCATCACTGCGGGGAATCGTGCTATTGCTGGCATTTATACTGATATTTCCGGCAATCTTTGGAATGAATGGAGTGTGGATGGCATCTCCTTGTGCGGAAACACTGACGGCAATCGTCACATTTGCATTGATTCGCAGGCAGGTGAGAAAGAACAAAGAGGAAGAAAATGGAAGATAAAGAGAGTATTACCATAAGAAAAGCTGTGATCAATCAGGCAATCAATTATATTTTTGAGCATATTGATGAAGATATTACCGTTGAGGATGTGGCAAAATACTGTTCCTATTCCAAATATCATCTGACACGGATGTTTAAGGAAGATACAGATGAAGCTCTTTATCAGTTTATCAAAAGAGTACGTTTAGAGCGTAGTGCATGGCGTCTGAAGGTGGAGAAGGAAAGAAGTATTACGGAGATAGGTGAGACTTATGGTTATTCTTCGTCTAATTTTGCTACCGCATTTAAGAAACATCTGGATATTTCTCCGGCAGATTACCGCAGGAGCAGTGAACAGATGGTGGAGGACAGCTCTTTTTCCCATGGTATGACACTGGACGATCTGGATGATGCCGGAAGTAAAATTACGGTAGAATATCTTGCACCTTTTACAGTGTTATATGAGCGTAAAAAAGGAAATTATCATAATCTGTCGGATGAATGGTGTGATTTTATCGAGAAATACAAGTATCTTGCAACAAAAGACACACTGTATATTGACTGTACGATTGATGATCCATCCATTACAGATGAGAATGGCTGTATGTATGAATTATGCCAGACAGTTATGCCAGACGATCAAAAGTTAAAAGAACATTCTGTAGTTCTGCTTCATGATTTAGAGGGTGGAAAGTATGCAGTGTATCATTTTAAGGGAGTGCCGCAGCTTCTGTTTATGGTATATCAGGAGATTTTTTGCAGATGGCTGTCTAAGACAGGAAATGAGCTGGATGAGCGACCGATTATTGATATTTATCGGAAGATAGAGGAAGATGGTTATATGGAGATTGACATCTGTTTCCCATTAAAGACAAAATTATCATAAACAAAGTTATGTAAAAGTGTTTAGAGATATCTGACTTGACAAATAAACGACCGTTTACTATAATTTAATTGTAAACGGTCGTTTATTTTACAGAACGGGAGGTTTGTGTATATCAAAA
>CAKRON010000164.1 GCA_934373455.1 uncultured Marvinbryantia sp. | reverse complement strand
AAATCGTATCGGTGGAGCTGCTTTTGAGATCAATGGTGTGACTTATCATCTGGATCAGAATGAGAATAAGAATAATCTTCACAGTGGAAATAACGGATATGATTCTCAGATTTGGGATATGAAGACGGATGAGGCAGCATCTTCCGTAACATTTTCCAGACTGAGTCCTGATATGGAACAGGGATATCCTGGAAACTTTGAAGTGTCTGTAACCTATACCCTTACAGATGATAATGAGATTAAGATTCATTATGAAGGCAAGTCAGATAAAGATACGATTGCAAATATGACAAATCATTCTTATTTTAACCTGGAAGGACATGATAATGGAAGTATTCTGGATCATACACTGCAGCTGAATGCTGATGGTTTTACAGAGATTGATGCAGAAGCGATTCCTACCGGTGTAATCGGCTCTGTAGAAGGAACACCGTTTGATTTCCGTACAGCAAAGCGCATCGGACAGGATATTGAGAAAGATAATGAACAGCTGAAGATGGGCGGAGGTTATGATCACAACTTTGCACTGAACCAGGCAGATGGAAGTGTGAGAAAAATAGCTGAAGTGAAAGCTCCTGTCAGTGGAAGAAAGATGGAAGTTTTTACAGACTGTGTAGGTGTGCAGTTCTACACAGGCAACTTTATTGAAAATACATGGATCGGAAAAGATGGAAAAGCTTATCAGAAGAGAGGCGGTCTGTGTCTGGAAACACAGTTTTTCCCAGATGCAATCCACCATGAGAACTTTGCATCCCCAATTTTGAAAGCAGGTGACGTATATTCTACAACGACCATTTATAAATTTTCTGCAGAGTAACAGTTCTCTCTTGCAAAATCGGTCTGCAGATACGAATAAAAACAAAATGATAACATAGGATAAAAGAAACGGAAAGCATTTGCAGACCGTTTCTTTTTGCTTATTTCATGGGAGCAATGATAAAATGAGAAAACTTCTGTTCTTATCTGTTTTATTATTCATGACGTTTGTATGGGGAATACTGGATGCAAATCATCGAATGATATGCAGTGATACGAATGACAAAGAGGACAGTGAAAGAAGGATTCGTGTTCTGATAAAGAATGATGATTATGAATCCGAATATCATTCTCAAATATGTCTTTATTCCGATAAAGATTATGTTATGAAAAATAGTTTTTCGGAAGAGAGATATCGTGGTGGAGAACAATCTATGGTGAATCCGCAAAGTGCGCTGTTTGCAGAAAGTGATAAAATTACAGTCACTTCAAGGGGAGGAGTTTTTTATTTTCCGGATCTGGTAAGAGCTGAGTCGGGGATTGCGTATGAAGGTGAAATGGAAATATGGAAAACAGACAAAGGACTGCTTCTGATCAACGAGCTGCCTTTGGAATCATATTTGTGTGGCGTTCTTCCGGGAGAGATGTCTGCCGCATTTCCAATGGAAGCGTTGAAAGCGCAGGCAGTGTGTGCCAGGACGTATGCCCTGCAGCAGGCAATGACGGGACGGGCTGAAGAGTATCATGCAGATCTGGATGACAGTACATCTTACCAGGTTTATAATAACCGCCTGCACAGCGAAAAAACGGATCAGGCAGTGAAAGACACAGCAGGAATTGTAATAATAAAAGACGGAACATACGCAGATGCACGATATTATTCCACATCCTGCGGTCTGGACCTACATATGGATTTGTCGGAAGATACTGTATTTGCAGCATTTATTCAGGAAGATCAGTGGAAAGCTGCGGAGTCGCAGGAGCCTTTTTTTCGATGGAAAACTTATGTAGAAATAAAGAAGTTTGAAGGAAAAGACGGATGGGACGTTATAAAGCGGATACAAATAAAAGAAAGAAATGATCAGGGATGTGTGATTCGTTTAGAAGTGACAGGACAAAAACAGGGATGCGAACAGACAGAAGAAATAAAGGGAGAGTACGAGATCAGAAGATGGATGGCACTTGCCGATCCTCAAATTATGTTACAAGATAAATCTACCAGAGAAGGATGGCAGCTTCTCCCAAGTGCATTTTTCTATATGCAGCCAGTAATAGAAGAAGAGAAGTTGACTGGCTATGAGATATATGGCGGAGGGTATGGACATGGAGAAGGAATGAGTCAGAATGGTGCCAAAAACATGGCCAACAGGGGAGAAAACTGGGAAGAAATTTTAAAAAATTATTATGGAGAAATAGAAATTTGCAGGTATTTTTCAACTGGGGAATGTACCATTGCGCAATAGTATAAAACATGATATGATAAAAAAATCAAAAAACTACGGATCTGAAAGAGGAGATTATGACTACAGTCGCAAAGGTAAAAGAAATCGTACTGCGATTTATGAAAAAAATGAAAAAAGACCGAGTCAGTGCGGCTGCAGCGGAATCTGCCTTTTTTGTAATTATGGGATTTGTTCCTTTTTTTATGTTGCTGCTGACACTGATCCAGTATACGGAACTGTCACCGGAGATGCTGATGTCGATTTTGGTAGAAATTTTGCCGGCCAGTTTTTATGATGTGATCGCAGATATTGTGAAAGACTTATTTACACAGTCTACCGCATTGATGTCCGGAACTGTAATAGCAGCAGTTTGGGCGACCAGCCGCAGTGTATTGGCGATTACCAATGGACTTAATTCTGTCAGAAATGTGGGAGAGAATCGAAACTACATTTTTATGAGAATGCGTTCCGGTATTTATATTGTGTTTCTGGTAATTGCTATTTTTATGTCCATTGTCATGTTGCTGTTTGGTAACTGGATTCAGGATCGTTTGCTTCGGTATATTCCGGTATTGGGAGAGCTGACCGGATTGATTATCAGCTTCAGGGCAGTAGCATCTTTGGGAATTCTTTCATTGATATTCCTTTCAATGTATACGGCATTGCCCAACTGTAAGATGTCAGTGATTCGACAGATACCAGGAGCGGTATTTACTGCAGCGGCATGGTCCATTTTATCTTATGGTTTTTCTATCTATTTCAGTTATTTTGCAAAAAGTAACAGGGTGAGTGTATATGGCAGTCTGACCACAGTGGCTATGATGATGTTATGGCTGTATTTTTGTATGTGGCTGTTATTTCTTGGTGCAGAGGTGAATTGTTATCTGGAATATCCGGATTCTTTTATGGAACAGATAGAGTGATAAGATTTTTTGCTTGACAAAGAAGAAAGAACAGGTATAGAATAGTCAAAGATATTGAGATTAAAAAGGCTATGAAAGTGTTCAGTAGAACCTTATTTTCCGACAGAGAGAGACAGTCATCGGCTGGAAGCTGGCTCAGGTTCAGATAAGGAGTTGAA
>CAKRON010000163.1 GCA_934373455.1 uncultured Marvinbryantia sp. | reverse complement strand
GTTGATAGTATAAGCGTATACGCTGCGTGCAGGTCAAGAGTTTTTCGTCTTTCTTCTAAAAATGGGCAATCCCGATTTCAGGACTGCCCATTCATTCTGCTAATTATGCGATTTTTTCTTGCTTGCACCGATTTCTGCATCAATTGATGTAAGTTTGATGTAAATCGCTGTTTTTTTAGTTTTTTATTAAATGAAGTATGTCCCGTCTATTTACTATGAAAGTCCTGAACGGCAACCATGAATGAGTCATGCTTGCATGAACGAATTCATGGATATCGGGCAGGCTAAACTGTATGAGTAAGCAGGGCAATCGTCCGGATTACGAATGCAGTTGCGGGAGTGCCATAGGCACGAAATAATTGACTTTCATAGAATTACATCTTAGTACAGCTTTGCACCTGCCGGGATTCTATCATTTACCATCAGAAGGTTCAGTCCTTCATGACCATCTTCCTCATGTACTGCTGAGATCAGCATACCTTCGGAATCAATTCCCATCATCTTTCTCGGTGGCAGGTTCACGATAGCAATCGCTGTCTTACCAACCAGTTCTTCCGGCTCGTAATATTCGTGAATACCGCTTAAAATCACACGGTCTTTGCGTTCTCCATCATCTAATGTGAACTTCAGAAGCTTCTTGGACTTCGGAACTGCTTCACAAGCCAGAATCTTAACTGCACGGAAATCAGACTTTGCGAATGTGTCGAAATCAACCATTTCCTTGAAGATAGGCTCAATCTTTACGTTGGAGAAATCAACTTTCTCAGCCACTTTTGCTTCTGCCGGAGCAGCTGCACCAGACTGAGCAGCGTTGTTTGCTTCGTTCTTAACTGCACCCTGACTCTTCATTGTCGGGAAAAGCAGTACGTCACGGATAGCCTGACTGTCTGTCAGAAGCATTACAAGACGGTCAATACCATATCCGATACCACCTGTTGGAGGCATACCAATCTCCAGCGCATTCAGGAAGTCTTCATCTGTGTGCTGTGCTTCCTCATCACCAGCTTCTGCATTCTTATCCTGCTGTGCAAAACGTTCTCTCTGATCAATTGGATCGTTCAGCTCAGAGTATGCATTACACATTTCCCATGTATTGATAAACAACTCGAAACGTTCTACCTTTTCCGGATCCTCTGGTTTCTTCTTTGTCAATGGAGAAATGGACAATGGATGATCCATGATGAATGTAGGCTGAATCAGATTCTCTTCGCAGTATTCTTCAAAGAACAGATTGATGATATCGCCCTTGGTATGACGTTCTTCGAACTCAATACCACGATCTTTTGCCAGAGCTTTTGCTTCCTCATCTGTCTTAACAGTGTCGAAATCAATACCGGCATATTTCTTAATTGCATCATTCATAGTGAGACGCTCAAATGGCTTGCCAAAGTCGATCTCAATTCCATTATAAGTGAACTTGCTGCTTCCCAGTACAGTCTCTGCCAGATAACGGAACATAGATTCTGTCAATTCCATCATTCCTTCATAATCTGTATATGCCTGGTATAATTCCATCAGTGTAAATTCCGGATTATGACGAGTATCTACACCTTCGTTACGATATACTCGACCAATCTCGAAGACTCTTTCCATTCCACCAACGATCAGTCTCTTCAGATAAAGTTCCAGAGAGATACGAAGCTTTACGTCCTCATTCAGTGCATTGTAATGTGTCTCAAATGGTCTTGCTGCTGCTCCGCCGGCGTTACTTACAAGAGTAGGTGTCTCTACTTCGATGAAATCTCTTCCATCCAGGAACTTACGAATCTCTTTGATGATCTGTGAACGCTTCAGGAATACTTCTTTTGATTCCGGATTCATGATCAGATCCACATATCTCTGGCGATAACGCATATCTGTGTTGGTCAGTCCGTGGAACTTCTCCGGAAGAATCTGAAGAGATTTGGACAGAAGAATCATCTCTGTTGCATGAACGGAGATCTCGCCTGTCTTTGTTCTGAATGCGTATCCCTTTACACCATAAATATCACCGATATCAGATTTTTTAAACTCTGCGTAGGATTCCTCACCAATCGCATCTTTTGCTACATATATCTGAATATTACCCTTTAAATCCTGAATATTACAGAAAGAAGCCTTACCCATTACACGTTTAAACATCATACGTCCGGCAATAGATACATGAATCGGCTGAGCGTCCATGATTGCTCTTCTTTCATTATAATCATCATTCAGAACCTGTCTTGCCTGTGCTTCATCCATTCCTTCTACGGAAGGTGCTACTCTGCCTGCAAGAATCTTTTCTTCATGTGCATAGTAAAGATCCTTTACATCTGATGAATGATGTGTCTGATCAAATTTTGTAATCTGGAATGGGTCTTTTCCCATTGCCTGCAGTTCTGCAAGCTTATCACGGCGAACCTGTCTGAGCTTGTTTACATCCATTTCCTGATTGTTTCCCTGCTTCTTATTTCCCTGTGCCAATTCTCATTCCTCCTGTGTTATTCAAGTCGAGCTGATATTATAAAGATCTTTCGATACCCAGTACTTTATATTTAATAATACCCAACTGTGTCTCTACTTCGATCTCCTGTCCTACTGTTGCACCGATCAGTGCCTTACCAACCGGTGATTCATTGGAAATCTTGCCCTGAAGACTGTTGGCTTCTGTAGAACCTACAATCTTATATTCAATCTCTTCTTCAAATTCTTCATCGTATAATTTTACAGTACATCCGACATTAATCTTATCGGAATCCACATCATCTTCTACGACAACTTCTGCGTTTTTCAAAATCTTCTCGATCTCTTCAATTCTTGCTTCAATATCACGCTGTTCGTCTTTCGCAGCATCGTATTCTGCATTTTCAGAAAGGTCTCCCTGTTCTCTTGCTTCTTTGATCTTCTGTGAAACTTCCTTACGTCTGTTCAGCTTCAGATCTTCCATCTCATCTTCAAGTGCCTTTAACCCTGTGTAGGTTAATAAATTTTTCTTTGCTTCCATGATACTTTGCACCTCTCAAAATCTAATATTTTTATGCCTTCCGGCCTTCTATTCACGTAATTTTACCTAATCAGTCACAATATTATAATATTCCCGACTGTTTCTGTCAAGTTTTTGTTCGCTCTCCGAACTCCTGATGACCAGATTTTCCAGCATTTCTTCCAGCTGTTCCATTGTCTCGATCTCGTTTACTCTTCGCCGTATTGCTGCACTATGTGGATAACCGGCAGTATACCATGCCACATGCTTTCTCATCTCACGGATACCGGTATATTCTCCTTTATAATGCAGCTGTAATTTTGCATGTCTCAGAATCATATCTTTT
>CAKRON010000162.1 GCA_934373455.1 uncultured Marvinbryantia sp. | reverse complement strand
CCTGTCAAATCCGACAAGCTGAAAGATTGCAAAAACATCCATCGCCGGGCAATGCGTGTTCGAGTCTCGTTTGCCTAGGCGCAAAAGCATTAAATGCATAACTATGCTTAAATCTTTTGTGCCTCAAATACATACTTTATTTTGAAAAGGACGTGAAAAAATAATGGGAAAATTTTCGGAAGAAGGAATTACATTTGACGACGTGCTTTTGGTGCCGCAAAAGTCTGATGTTACCCCCGACCAAATCGATTTAAAAACAAAGCTTACAAACGAAATCACACTTAACATTCCTTTAATGAGCGCAGGTATGGACACAGTTACAGAACACAGAATGGCAATCGCAATGGCTAGACAGGGTGGTATTGGTATTATTCATAAGAATATGTCAATCGAAGCTCAGGCAGAAGAAGTAGATAAGGTAAAACGTTCTGAAAACGGTGTAATTTCAGATCCATTTTATTTATCACCAGAACATACTCTTGCAGATGCAAATGATTTAATGGCAAAATTCCGTATTTCCGGTGTGCCGATTACAGAAAATGGAAAACTGGTTGGTATTATTACAAACCGTGACCTGAAATTTGAAGAGGATTATTCCAAATTAATCAAGGATTGTATGACATCAGAGGGTCTGGTTACTGCCAAAGTTGGTATTACACTGAGCGAAGCGAAAAAGATTCTTGGACAGGCACGTAAGGAAAAACTTCCGATTGTAGACGATGACTTTAATCTTAAAGGGTTGATTACGATTAAGGATATTGAGAAACAGATTAAATATCCGAAT
The DNA here is from genome assembly GCA_934373455.1 of uncultured Marvinbryantia sp. GTDB lineage: Bacteria > Bacillota > Clostridia > Lachnospirales > Lachnospiraceae > Marvinbryantia. The sequence continues at coordinate 2,522 of CAKRON010000162.1, read as the reverse complement.
TCAGCCAAAGATGAACAGGGCAGACTTCTTTGCGGAGCTGCTGTTGGTATCACAGCAAACTGCCTGGAAAGAACAGAAGCACTGGTAAAAGCACATGTGGATGTTGTTGTGCTTGACTGTGCACATGGTCACTCCGCAAATGTATTAAGATGCGTAAAGATGATTAAGGAAAAATTCCCTGAACTGCAGTTGATTGCAGGTAATGTGGCAACAGGAGAGGCAACAAAAGCACTGATCGAAGCTGGTGTAGATGCTGTAAAAGTTGGTATTGGACCAGGTTCTATCTGTACAACACGTGTGGTATCCGGAGTGGGTGTTCCACAGATTACAGCTGTTATGGATTGCTATAAAGTTGCAAAAGAATATGGTATACCGATTATCGCAGATGGTGGTATTAAATATTCCGGAGATATGACAAAAGCGATTGCAGCAGGTGCGAATGTCTGCATGATGGGAAGTATCTTTGCAGGATGTGATGAAAGCCCGGGAACTTTTGAATTATTCCAGGGAAGAAAATATAAAGTATATCGTGGAATGGGTTCTATTGCAGCTATGGAAAACGGAAGTAAAGACCGTTATTTCCAGTCCAATGCAAAGAAGCTGGTTCCGGAAGGTGTTGAAGGACGAGTAGCATACAAGGGAAGCGTAGAAGATACTGTTTTCCAGTTACTGGGAGGACTTCGATCCGGTATGGGTTATTGTGGCACACCGACCATTGAGGACTTAAAAGAACGTGGAAGATTTGTGAAAATCTCCGCAGCTTCCTTGAAAGAATCACATCCTCATGATATTCATATTACGAAAGAGGCACCGAACTATAGTGTTGATGAGTAATTATTTAGAGCAGATCAGAGAAAAAAAGAATATAAGACAGAGTCTTATAGAATTAAAACAGCTGATTCACGATGAAAATCAGAAGAAAGCCCTTGCTTACGAATTAGCAGGGGATTTCTCTGATTTTGTAGAACTTTTAAGCGATGAAGATCCGAAGATTCGTAAGAATGCAGTATTGATACTGGGGGAAATGGAATGTGATGATCTGGTAGATACCATTTGGAATGCTTATGAAGAAGAACACACCCTGTTTGTGAAAGCTGATTATATAAAAAGCCTTTCTAAATGCGAATGCAGAAAATTACTTCCAAAGCTGAAAGAAAGACTACAGGAATTATCAGAGAAAGATGTTCTTCCGGATGAAGAAAAACATATACGAGCAGAAATTTTTGCACTTCAGGCACTGGTGCTGAAATATGACCGACCGAAGCATCACAGATTTATTGGTTATCAGAATAATCTGGAGTTAATTTTGATGACCAATCGCAAGCATCGGGAAGTGACGGTTGCGCAGCTTCCGGAGACAGATGTGAAGATGTTGTCGGGTGGTATGAAATTTTGTACAACACAGCTGGAAGAAGTGCTGAAAATACGTACTTACTCCGAAATGTTATTTCCGATTCCGGGTTTGATGCTGTTAGAGGGAAGCCCGGATCACATGGCAAAACAGCTGGTTCATGGCGGAATGTTGAAATTTCTGAATCAGAATCATGAAGGTGTATCGCCGTTTTATTTCAGATTGGAAATTAAAAGCAGTATGGCGGCAGATCGAAGAATTGATTTGGTGAAGAAGATGTCTCTTGCAATCGAACGAGAATCGAAACGTGAGATGGTAAATACAACTTCTGGATATGAGATGGAAATTCGTTTGGTTGCGAATAAAGAAGGAAGATTTATTCCGCTGTTAAAGCTTTCGACGATTCCTGACAGAAGATTTGCCTATCGCAGGGAAATCCTTCCGACGTCTATTGCACCGTATAATGCAGCATTATTGATAAGACTTGCTGAACCATTTTTGATAAAAGATGCGAGAGTTCTGGATCCGTTTTGCGGAACAGGAACGATGTTGATTGAACGGGCGAGGTTTATGCCATGCAATACAATGTACGGCATAGATGTTCTGGAAGAAGCGGTTCACAAGGCAAGAATCAATGCAGATATTGCCAATATACCGATACATTATATTAATCGTAACTATTTTGATTTTAAGCATGAATACCATTTTGATGAAGTAATAACGAACCTTCCTGGAATCGGAAAAAATATGAGCGCTGAAGAATTACGTGTATTGTATGACAGATTTCTTCAGAAAACAATGAGGATGCTGGAAAATAATGGAATAGTGGTTTTATATACAACTATGCCGGATATTTTTAAATCCCAGCTTAAAAAGTATGATGAGTACACATTGGAAAAAGAAGCTGTGATAAATGAACGGGAAAACAGCAGATTACTTATATTACGATTTCGGGTGTAGTTTTAAAATGAATCAAAAGTAAAATCGTGCAAATTTTTATAATATTTAATAAAATTTGAAAAATTTATAAAATAAGTGTTGACAAATAAGAAGTCATCCTATATAATGATTCTTGTCACTGAGGAAGTGACAAGGAAATGCGCGAGTGGCTCAGTTGGTGGAGCGCGACCTTGCCAAGGTCGAGGCCGCGGGTTCGAGTCCCGTCTCGCGC
>CAKRON010000161.1 GCA_934373455.1 uncultured Marvinbryantia sp. | reverse complement strand
CATATATATTTTTATCGTTTATTGTAACTGCAAGAGATGACTTTTTCAATCTCTGACCTTTACAGGTCTTACAAGGTGTAATGTTCATGAAAGTCTCATATTCTGCCTTTGAACTCTCTGATCCTGTTTCCCGGTATCTTCGTTCTACATTCTTAATCAGCCCTTCAAATGCCACATGATAGACTCCTTCTCCACGCTGTCCCACATAATGTACATCCACTTCATGACCATTTGTTCCATGAATCAAAATATCCCGTACTTCCTGCGGATAATCCTGATACGGTGTCGTAAGACTGAAATGATACTCTTTGGCCAGTGCATCTAAAATTGCTCTGGTAAAACTTCCTTTCTCTTTGCAGGACTGCCATCCCATCACTGCGATCGCACCTTCCTGAATACTCAGGGATTTGTCCGGGATCATCAAATCTTCATCAAATTCCATCCGATATCCAAGTCCGTAACAATCCGGGCAGGCTCCGAATGGGTTGTTAAAGGAAAAGCTGCGAGGTTCAATCTCTTCCACGCTGATACCGCAATCCGGACAAGAAAAACTCTGACTGAAGCTCATGGTTCCCTGATCAGCGGCATCCACTACAACCAGTCCGCCGGTCAGTGACATCACGGTCTCTAGGGAGTCTGTCAGTCGTTTTTCGATTCCCGGCTTGACAATCAGACGGTCTACGACGATCTCGATGGTATGCTTTTTGTTCTTTTCCAGCTTGATATCTTCAGACAGTTCGTAAGTAAGTCCATCAATCACTGCTCGCACATATCCATTCTTTCTTGCCTGTTCCAGAAGCTTTACATGCTCTCCTTTTCTTCCCCGTACCACCGGCGCCAGAAGCTGTATCTTCGTCCGCTCCGGGAGAAGCATGATCTGATCCACCATCTGATCTACGGTCTGCTTCTTGATCTCTCTTCCGCATGACGGACAGTGCGGAATTCCGATTCTGGCATAAAGAAGTCGGAAATAATCGTAAATCTCTGTCACAGTTCCCACCGTAGATCTCGGATTGCGATTCGTCGATTTCTGGTCAATGGAAATGGCAGGTGGAAGTCCTTCAATGCTTTCCACATCCGGCTTCTCCATCTGCCCTAAGAACATCCTGGCATAGGAGGACAGTGATTCCATATAGCGGCGCTGACCTTCTGCATAAATTGTATCAAACGCCAGGGAGGACTTTCCGGAACCGGACAGTCCTGTCAGAACTACTAATTTATTTCTTGGAATATCCAGACTGATATTCTTCAGATTATTCTCATTTGCCCCACGAATGCGAATATATTGCTTTCTGTCTATTTTTTCTTTGTTATCGCTCATTCTTCCTCCAGTTCCTGCAGGTGCTTCTTTAAGTCTATCATTTTATCCCGCAGTTCCATTGCCGCTTCAAAATTCAACTCAGCGGCAGCTTTCTTCATCTGTTTTTCTACTTTTCCGATGAGTTTTTCCAGATCTTTTCTGCTCATGGATTCCGGATCTACTTCATGATCCTGCTCTACTTTGGCTACTGCCTTGGAAAGGCTGATCAGCTCTCTGACTGCCTTGCGCACAGTCTGCGGTGTAATACCATGTTCTTCATTGTAAGCCTCCTGCACAGCCCTTCTTCGATTGGTCTCGTCTATGGCAGTCTTCATGGAATCTGTCATCACATCTGCATACATGATTACATGCCCGTCTGCATTTCTGGCTGCACGTCCGATGGTCTGAATCAAAGATGTAGCTGAACGAAGGAAGCCTTCTTTATCTGCATCCAGAATGGCTACCAGTGTGATCTCCGGTATATCCAGTCCTTCTCTGAGCAGATTGATCCCTACCAGCACGTCAAATACATCCAGACGCATATCTCGGATGATCTCGGTACGCTCCAGCGTATCCACATCGGAATGCAGATATCGGACACGAATACCAATCTCTCTTAAATAGGAGGTCAGATCTTCTGCCATACGCTTGGTCAGTGTGGTAATCAGTACTTTGTTCTTTGCCGCAATCTCTTTGTTGATCTCTCCTACCAGATCGTCGATCTGTCCTTCCACCGGGCGTACTTCTACCTTCGGGTCCAGCAGTCCCGTTGGACGTATGATCTGCTCTGCCCGAAGCAGTTCGTGTTCTTCTTCATAATTCCCCGGTGTGGCCGATACAAATAGAATCTGGTCTATCTTGCTCTCAAATTCCTGAAAATTCAGCGGCCGGTTGTCCAATGCCGATGGCAGACGAAATCCGTAATCCACAAGTGTGGTCTTTCTGGAACGGTCTCCGGAATACATGGCACCGATCTGTGGAATTGTCTTATGTGACTCATCGATCATGATCAGAAAGTCGTCCGGGAAGTAATCGATCAATGTATGAGGCGGTACGCCCGGCTCTAATCCTGACAAATGTCTGGAATAATTCTCTATACCGGAACAGAAGCCTGTCTCCCGCATCATCTCGATGTCAAAATTGGTTCTTTCTGCTATACGCTGTGCTTCCAGCAGCTTGTCGTTGCTCTTAAAATATTCCAGGCGCTCTGCCAGTTCTTCTTCTATGTGTTTGGTAGCTTCCAGCATCTTTTCCACCGGCACTACATAATGGGATGCCGGGAAGATGGCCACATGCTCCAGGCGACTGCGAATCTCTCCTGTCAGCACATCAAACTCGGTAATCCGATCTACCTCATCGCCAAAAAACTCAATCCGTATAGCGGTATCTGAGGCATTCGCCGGAATAACTTCCAGCACATCTCCATGCACACGAAATGTACCGCGCTTAAAATCAATCTCATTGCGGTCATACTGCATATCGATCAGCTTGCGGATCACATCGTCTCTGTCTTTCTCCATCCCAGGACGCAGTGAAACGACCATGTTCTTATAATCCACCGGGCTTCCCAGTCCATAGATGCAGGACACCGATGCCACTATTATAACATCCTGCCTCTCTGCCAGCGCTGTCGTCGCTGACAGACGCAGCTTATCGATTTCATCATTTATGGAAGAATCCTTGGCAATATAGGTATCTGAAGACGGTACATAAGCCTCCGGCTGATAGTAATCGTAATAAGATACAAAATATTCTACCGCATTATGAGGAAAAAATTCCTTAAATTCTCCATATAACTGAGCTGCCAGTGTCTTGTTATGTGCAATAATCAATGTCGGTTTATTCATTTGTGCAATGACATTTGCCATCGTAAATGTCTTGCCGGAACCGGTGACACCAAGCAATGTCTGGCACTGATTGCCTTCTTTAAATCCCTTCACCAGCTGGTCAATTGCCTGGGGCTGATCTCCGGTTGGCTTATATGGGGCTTTTAATTTGAACTCATTCATGGTAAATCCCT
>CAKRON010000160.1 GCA_934373455.1 uncultured Marvinbryantia sp. | reverse complement strand
ACCAAAGGTACTCCTTTTTTAAAGTCCTGCGCCATAACCACCAGTGCATCATATATTGAGCTGTCACCATGGGGATGATATTTACCCATGGTATCTCCCACAATACGGGCACTTTTTCGATAAGGCCGGTCATACCGTATCCCCAGTTCATACATATCATACAGTGTTCTTCTCTGTACCGGTTTTAATCCGTCCCGTACATCCGGAAGTGCTCTGGAAATAATAACACTCATTGCATAGTCAATATAGGACTTCTGCATCACCTCCGAATATTCAGTTCGAATGATCTGTTCACCTGTTCTTTCCATATTTACCTCTCAATCTTATTGTAAACGCTGCACTAAATATCCAGTTCTGCATCCTGCGCATGCTCATAAATAAAGGCACGTCTTGGCGGCACTTCGGATCCCATAAGCATCTCTGTCACACTGGATGCCATACGGGCATCCTCGATCTCCACACGTTTCAAAATTCTGGTCTCAGGATTCAGTGTAGTCTCCCAAAGCTGTTCCGCATCCATTTCGCCCAGACCTTTGTATCTCTGAAGCGTAAAGTTCTTATGTGTCTTTCTGTATTTTTCTAATGCCTTGTCATCGTAAAGATACTCTTCTTTTCCCCTTGCCGGCATGGCTTTATAAAGGGGTGGCATAGCAATATATACATGTCCCTCAAAAATCAGTTCTGGCATAAAACGATAAAATAAAGTCAAAAGTAACGTACTGATATGGGCACCGTCCACATCCGCATCGGCCATAATAATAATCTTATCATAACGAAGCTTTGTGATATCAAAGTCATTGCCGTATCCTTCTGAAAATCCACATCCGAACGCATTGATCATTGTCTTAATTTCTGCATTCGCCAGTACCTTATCAATGCTGGCTTTTTCCACATTTAAAATCTTACCGCGAATCGGCATGATTGCCTGATAATTTCGATTTCTGGCCATTTTTGCAGAACCGCCGGCAGAATCTCCCTCTACAATAAAAATCTCGCATCGTTCCGGATTACGACTTTCACAGTTGGCTAATTTCCCATTAGAATCAAAGGAGTATTTCTGCTTTGTCAGCATATTCGTCTTTGCTTTTTCTTCTGTCTTACGAATCTTTGCCGCACGTTCTGCACAGCTTAATACTTGCTTCAACACTTCCAGATTACGGTCAAAATACAATACCGCTTCATCTCCGACCACTTTTGCCACTGCTTTTGAGGCGTCCTGATTATCCAGCTTTGTCTTAGTCTGACCTTCAAAGCGTGGTGCCGGATGCTTGACCGAAACCACAGCCGTCATGCCATTTCGAATATCTGCGCCGGTAAAATTCACGTCTTTTTCTTTCAAAATACCAATCTCTCTGGCATACGTGTTCATAATTCCGGTAAACGCAGTCTTAAAACCAGTCAGATGTGTTCCGCCTTCTGCATTATAAATATTATTACAAAAGCCCAATACATTTTCATGAAACTCATTTACATACTGTATCGCACACTCTACCGTAATTCCGTCACTCTCACCCTTGAAATAAATCGGTTCTGCATTTATCAGTTCTTTATTCTTATTCAAATCTTTTACAAATCCAAGAATTCCATCCGGCTCATGAAACTCTTCATGATCCACTTCAGTCTGTCTCCTGTCTTCAAAAACAATGGTCAGTGCAGGATTCAGATATGCCGTCTCATGAAGACGACTCTTGATCTCATCTGCTGAGAAATATGTCTTTTCAAATATCTCAGGATCCGGAAGAAAATTCACATTGGTTCCGGTCTCTTTTGTTTTTCCCACTGTCGGAAGAAGACCATTCACCAAATCAATCACCGGAACTCCACGTTCAAACCGGTCATGGTGAATGTATCCTTCTCTGCTGATCTTCACATCAAGATACGTAGACAGCGCATTTACTACAGAAGAACCTACTCCATGCAGACCACCACTGGTCTTATAATTACTGTTGTCAAATTTTCCTCCTGCATGAAGCGTGGTAAACACCAGACGTTCTGCCGGCATACCCTTTTCATGCATTCCTACCGGAATACCACGACCGTTGTCAATCACTGTGGCTGATCCATCCTTTTCCAGATAAACCCAGATCCGATCACACTCACCCGCCAGATGTTCATCCACTGCATTATCTACAATCTCATACACCAGATGGTTCAGACCTTTCCTGGAAACGCTTCCAATATACATCCCCGGTCTCTTCCGAACTGCCTCCAATCCTTCCAATACGGATATACTTGCTGCATCATAGGTTTTCTTCTTTGCCATACTGTTTTCAACACTCCATTTCTCAGTTACTGTCCTACTGTGTCAAAAAAAGCTCCCCTTAATCTCTTAAGGAGAGCTTTTACTTTTGTCAGCAGTTCGTAGGGGAATCGAACCCCTGTTTCCGCCGTGAGAGGGCGGCGTCTTAACCGCTTGACCAACGAACCGTACTTGCATATAATACAATGTTCTCTGCAAAATGTCAACACTTTTTTTATAATATCTTTCGTTTTTTAAAGATAAAGATAATAATTGCAATTACAAGCAGGCTGAGCGCAATAACAAATGGATAACCATGCGTTAATTCCGGCATATTATCAAAGTTCATACCATACCAGCCTGTAATCAACGTCAATGGGAAGAATATGGTAGATATAATCGTCAGAAACTCCATATTCGCATTCTGGTGTTCTGCCACTTTTCCCTGATACGTATCACGAACCTGTCCGATATAATCCAACAGATACATCGTGCGACCCATGAGACGATCTGCACGGTCAGAAATTGTACCAAAATATGCCAGGTTTTTACCTGAAAAGAAATTATTCTCATTCTCTTCCAGCTGCTTTCCAAAGTCCTGCATTTCATCGTAATACTCTCTTAATATCAAAAGTTCTTTTCGCAGCAATGCAATTTCCGTTGTAACTTCATCCAGATCATCTTCTGTGATCTGTTCTTCTATGTTCATAATCTTTTTCTCATATCGTCCAAGATTATCCAGATCTTCATCCATAAATTTAATACAGAAATTATATAAGAAACGTTCTCGGCTCTGGCCTGGCTTAGTTCTGCTGCTTATGATTCTTTTAATCACTTTTTCCGCAAATCCCTCATCATCAATAATCACAATATTCTTTCGATTTGCAAAGAAATACATTCGAATCTTTTCTCCAAGCACCTCATTTAATTTAGGAATATGAAGGTTCCCGCAAATACACTTCTGCTGCGATTCCACTTTGCAGAATTCAATGTCTTCCAGATTAATCTCCCCTTCATAGGAAATACCGGCAATTTCCATCGCCTGTAATGCAGTATCTGAAGTGGAGACAAACACAGCACGGAGATCTTTCTTC
>CAKRON010000159.1 GCA_934373455.1 uncultured Marvinbryantia sp. | reverse complement strand
CGGTCATTTTGGGCTGGCGGCAAAATATTACTGTCATTTTACCTCACCGATACGTCGTTATCCAGATCTCCAGATTCATCGAATCATCAAAGAAAATTTACGCGGCCGTCTGAATGGGGACAGAATAGTCCATTATGAAGAGATCCTTCCGGGGGTTGCAGAACAGACCAGTAAGACTGAGCGAAGAGCAGATGATGCAGAGCGTGAAGTAGATAAAATGAAGAAAGTAGAATATATGGAGCGCCATATAGGAGAGACCTTTGATGGTGTTATATCTGGTATGAACAGTTATGGATTTTATGTAGAACTGCCAAATACAGTGGAGGGTATGGTTCATGTCAGCAATCTCTATGATGACCGTTACTACTATAACGAGGAAACCTATGAGATGTATGGGGTAGAGGCCGGAAAAGTCTATCAGATGGGGCAGCGTGTAAAAGTGCGGGTACTGGATGCAGACAAAGAAATGCGCACAATAGATTTCTGTATAGGAGAGTAGGATATGGGAGCACAGACAGTCAAACTCATAGCAAATAATAAAAAGGCATATCATGATTATTTTATAGATGATACGTATGAAACTGGAATTTCTCTTGCAGGTACAGAGGTGAAATCTCTGCGTATGGGAAAATGCAGCATTAAAGAGGCATTTGTTCGGATTGAAAATGAGGGAGTTATTATATATGGAATGCATATCAGTCCTTACGAGAAAGGAAATATTTTCAATAAAGATCCGCTGCGACCAAGGAAATTGCTGATGCACAGATATGAGATTAACAAACTGATGGGAAAAATCAAAGAAAAAGGAATGACTCTGGTACCGTTAAAGGTTTATTTCAAAGGAAGTCTTGTAAAAGTAGAAATTGGTTTGGCAAGAGGTAAGAAACTTTACGATAAAAGACAAGATATTGCGAAAAAAGACCAGCGAAGAGAGGCAGAAAAAGAATTCAAGGTAAAGAATCTTTATTAAGAGAAAAAAAGACCTGTCTGGAAACAGATGGGAAATTCATTTTAGGATTTCAGTAAATATATGAAATCGCCTTGACGGAAAGGATGGATTGCGTTAGAATAAGAATGCTAATATCTGCATAACCCATGCACCTTATTTTAGGGGTTGTACTGGTTTCGACGGGGGTTTTGCAATCGAGGCAGCCATCTGTGGGCCGGGACCACATAGTAAACCGGAATTAAATATAAACGCAGACGAAAATTTAGCGTACGCAGCCTAATGGCTGCTGTCGGCCCTGAGCATCCCGCTGCTTAGGATCCCGGCATCAAACTTGCGGGGCACTTTGTCTGTAAAGCTTTGCACAGATAAAAGAATTTATGAAGCTACTAAAGTGACCAGCCTGTCTCTGGGCGTGTCATGGAGGGAATGTTAAAACAGTGACTGTGATGGGAGACACCACGATGAATAGGCTTTCGGACAGGGGTTCGATTCCCCTCAGCTCCACTAAAGAAAACTGCTAAAATCCAGTATTTTAGCAGTTTTTTTGTACACAAAATGAGCGGAAAATGCCGTTTCAGACCGTTTGAAACCGTTTCAAATTGTAATTTTTGTGGTCAGGATTGTGGTCAAAAATAATCTATAAAATAGTGCATCCATTCTTAGGAAAGGATATAGTTATATCTTTTTCCCTATAATTATACCTTTTATGGTATACTATCTGTAGAAGATAGAGAAAGCGAGGTTCAAATGTTGGCAAAAAGAACGGATGGACAAAAAGCAAGTTAAGAAAAATATATACAGAAAATCAAAGATATAAAATTGCGTGTTCCAGAGGAATAAAACAGCCAGATCACACAACGGATAATAAATCAAAGAAGGAAGGTGACACGATGCCAATACTCAAAGACGATTACCAGAAAACGGAAAAAATAAATGGAAAAATATATAATATGTCTCCTGCTGCCAACTTCCGTCATGGAATTGTAAATGGAAATATCTACGGAAAAGTAAGGGAAGGTTTGAAAGACAGCCTGTGCCTTGCCTTTATCGAAAATCTGGACTACAAATATCACCCAGAAGTAAATGATGACTATGTGATACCGGATGTTATGATTGTATGTGACCGGAAAGGATTAAAAAATAGTGCGTATCATGGAACGCCTAAGTTTATAGTGGAAACTCTTAGCCCGGCAACTGCACTTAGAGATAAGACGGAAAAGAAAGATATCTATGAGCAGTCTGGCATAAGCGAATATTGGATTGTATCACCGAGAGAACGTGCAGTGGAAATTTATTATTTGGAAGATGGAAAATATAATCTAGTGTACAGCTATATCCTTCAAGAGGAAAAGGAAGAACGTGATTATAATGCAGATACAGTGATTGCATTGCGTGAGTTTCCGCATATAACAATGACACTTGAGGAAATATTTGATAAGGTTGATTAATATATAGTGGTAGCAGAAGGAAGGTGGTATTCTGTGTGTACATCTAATGAATTAAATATGATATTGAAAGCAATTTCAAATGCATATCGGGAAGTTTACAATACAAATCTTGTTAGCATTATTTTATATGGATCATATGCAAGAGGAGACTTTCAGAAAGATTCTGATATAGATATTGTTGCAATCGTAAGAGGAAACCGTGAAGAACTACAAAATGAGTTAAAAAAAATATGGGATATATCATCAGATTTGGAACTGGAATATGGAACAATCGTATCACCGACTGTAATTCCATATGAAGAGTTTGAAAAATATAAAAATGATGTACCTTATTACAGGAATATCCAAAAAGAAGGAGTGAAGATTGTTGCTTGATAATAGAAAAGAATTGATGAATTATAGACTAAAAATGGCAAAGGAAAGATTGCATTCTTCAAAAATTCTTTTGGATAATGGAAGTTATAAGGACTCAATAGGACGCTCATATTATGCTATGTTTACATCTGTGAGAGCGTTACTTGCAATAGAAGGACAAGACTTTTCCAAACATGCAGGTGTGATAGCATACTTTCAAAAGGAATTTGTTAAAACTGGAAAATTTGATAAGAAGTATTCGAAATATATTAGCCAGGCATTCCAGATTAGAAATAATACAGATTATGCTGATTTCTTCATTGTGTCAATGCAAGATGGAAAAGAACAGTATGAAAGAGCAGAGGAATTTTTAGAAGCAATAGAAAAATATTTGGCAGAAAATTATTAGGCAATTAGAGGAAAGGTGGTAAGATATGCAAACATGGGCAGTAGCGAAAGTTACTGCCTATTTATATGTGCGCCTTGCGGCACACGTTTCTAACGGGTGAAAGTCCCCAATCCGCCCTAGTAGTGGGAAGGATACAGCCAAGACCAAGGGTGTCCATTGCGAGGTGGAATCTGAAGGAAGGTGGCGGCAAATCTCTGGTCTGA
>CAKRON010000158.1 GCA_934373455.1 uncultured Marvinbryantia sp. | reverse complement strand
GATCTGCAGAAGATGTCAGAAATGGAATCGAAATCGCATACCGCTATTTGCATACATACTTATAAAAATCATATTAGAACACTATAAGCGAGGGAGCTTTAGTATAAAAATCATGCATGTGAAAGGAGATTATAACATGAAAAAAGCATTATCAATGGGATTGGCACTGGGACTGGCAGCAGGATGTTTTTCCGGAGCAGGAATAACAGCAGCAGCGGAAGGCACCAGTGACTATGTGATCGGTGTTCTTGCACCGGAGGTTACTCACGGATGGGTAGCAGCTGTCGCATATTATGCGGAAACAAGATGTAAAGAAATGAAAGAAAGCGGAGAAATCAAAGATTACATCATTGCAACAAGTGGTAATGCGGAAGATATGACAGCCGATCTGGACGATCTTCTTACCCAGAATGTGGATGCAATTGTAGCTTATCCTCAGTGGGATGGAATGGAAGCTTCACTTCAGAGAATTCTTGATGCAGACATTCCTCTGGTATGCTTTGACTTACAGTTTGATTTGGACGGATATTATCTGGTAACCGGAGACAACAAAGATATGGGTGTTCAGGGAGCAAATTATATATTTGATAAGATCGGTGCAGATGGAACTGTCATTGCCCTCACCGTTCCGACAGCAGGCTCTGTAAATGATCTTCGAATGGAAGGTTTTTATGAACAGATGGAACAGTTGGAACAGAACTGGAATGTAGTTGAGTATGCTACAGAATTTACACGTGAAGCAGGACTGAAAGACGTGGCAGATATTCTGGTAAATAATCCTCAGATTGATGCGATTTATTCTCTGGATGATGAGACATCCATCGGTGCACTGCAGGCAATCAAAGAAGCTGGAAGAACTGATATTAAAGTTATCACCGGTGGCGGCGGCTGTCAGGAATATTTCAATATGATGCCAGAATATGAAGATATTAATGTTGCATCTGCAACTTATTCACCGGCAATGGTTGAAACAGCAGTAGACGAAGCGGTACAGCTCCTGAATGGAGAGAGTGTTGAAGAAAAACTTGTAATTCCTACAACAATCGTGGATAAAGAAAATTATAAAGATTTCCTTGATCCATCTTCTCCATACTAATATCTGTGTGTAAATGAATTCAGAAAGGCTGTCACAAATGTGGCAGCCTTGTTTAAAAGAAATCTGGAGGGCAAATTATGAAGCTGGAAATGAATGGAATTACAAAATCCTTCGGTGCGAATAACGTTCTGCAGGGAATCGATTTTTCGCTTTCCGGTGGAGAAATCTGTGCACTGCTTGGAGAAAATGGAGCCGGAAAGTCTACACTTATGAATATCCTGGGAGGAGTACTGCAGGCAGATCAGGGAAGTATTTCCATTGATGGGCAAAAAGTAGAATTTGCGACCCCTCTGGATTCTCTTAATGCAGGAGTAGGATTTATACATCAGGAATTAAATCTGATAAATGACCTGGCGGTATATGAGAATATGTTTATCAGCCGGGAAATACGAAAGAAAAATGGATTATTAGATATTGCTGCCATGTGCAGAGAAACGCAAAAAGTATTTGAAAGGATTGAAGTGGATATCGATCCCAGAACAATGGTGCGGGATCTGGACGCTTCCTATAAGCAAATTGTAGAAATTGCCAGAGCATTGATGATGAATGCGAAAATGATCATTATGGATGAGCCAACCACATCACTTACAGAACCGGAAATTGAACACGTATTTGACATGATGAGGAAATTAAAAAAACAGGGTGTGGGAATCGTGTTTATTTCTCATAAATTGCGGGAGGTTATGGAATTCTGTGATCGGTATACCGTATTAAGGGATGGACGGCTGGTTGCACAGGGAAAAGTTTGTGAGACAAGTATCAATGAATTGGCCAAATATATGGTAGGGCATGAAGTGAGGACAGAATCACTTCAAAGAGAATATACTCCGAAGGAAGAAGTATTAAGACTGGAACACTTGTCATTGGAAAAGAAGTTTGAAGATATTACGCTGAATGTGAAAAAGGGAGAGATCCTTGGAGTAACAGGTCTTCTGGGAGATGGAAGAACAGAAGTTTTTCAGACAGTTTTCGGATGTTATCCGGAATATACCGGCAGTATACGAGTAGACGGGACAGAAACAAAGATATCCAGTGTTCAGCAGGCCATGAAACTCGGAATAGGATATGTTCCCCGCGACCGGAAAGAAAACGGAATTATCAAAGATATGAATATAATAGAAAATGCATCAATTGCGGTTTTGCCGAAATTGACGCAGCATGGGTTAATAGATGTCAAACGTCAGAAGAAAGATTTTGCAGATTTTATAAAGGATTTAAAGATAAAGTTAGGAAAAGAAACAGATTTGATCGGCAGCCTTTCAGGAGGAAATCAGCAGAAAGTGGTACTGGCAAAATGGTTGATGACGAATCCGAAGGTATTGATACTAGATAATCCGACTCAGGGTGTGGACGTAGGAGCCAAAGAAGATATTTATAATATTATTCTGGAATTGGCGAAAAAAGATATTGGAATCATCATTCTTTCCAGTGAGGCACAGGAAATTATCAGAATCTGCAACAGAGCGATTGTTATGTATCATGGAAAAATGCAGGGCGAGCTTACAGCAGAAGAAATGACGGAAGAAATTATTATGCGGCTTGCAACCGGCGGTCATAAATAAGGAGGGAACAGATATGACAGGTAAAAAAAATGAAAAGAAAGGTTTTCTGGCTGGATTTGCCAGCCAATGGAAGAATAATCCTTTATTCAGTATAGGACTCGTCCTTCTGTTTATGATGGTTCTGCAGACATTTGCATTAAATTATTCTGCATGCAGTACCGTGGGAGATGGTGTACAGCTTTGGATTCGAAATTTTACGAATGTAATGCGTAATAATGCAGGAATCGGAATCATATCCCTGGGAATGACCTTTGTTATCATATCCGGAGGAATTGATCTGGCAGTGGGTTCTACCTTGGTAGCGGTAGGTGCTATCATGATGGTTATCATGGATGCAGGTACAATTGGAACGCTTTCTCAGTTTGGAATCGTCGGCGTACCGGCATACATCATTGCAATACTGATTGGAATAGTGATAGGAATACTGCTTGGAGGATTTACAGGATCACTGGTTTCCTGGGGCATGATACCACCATTTATTGTAACGCTTGGAACACAAAAAATATTCCGTTCCGTTACACAGCATTTTATGCAAAGTGTGAATCCGTCGGTGCCGGTTCCATTTTGTAAACTGGCCAATACAGAAATCGGAGGCTTTATGATACTGCCGATTATATATTGGATTGTAATCGCAGTGATTCTGTATATCGTAGCACAAAAGACGGTATTTGGCCGTCAGGTCTATGCAGTGGGAAGTAATGAACGAACCGCACGTCTTTCAGGTGTAAACGTAAATAAAGTAAAATGTAAAGTATATATTTTGATGGGATTTTTAGTTG
>CAKRON010000157.1 GCA_934373455.1 uncultured Marvinbryantia sp. | reverse complement strand
TGGGATCTTAGCTCAGCTGGGAGAGCATCTGCCTTACAAGCAGAGGGTCACAGGTTCGAGCCCTGTAGGTCCCATTCCAAAACAAATAATTGAATATGGCGGAATAGCTCAGTTGGCTAGAGCACACGGTTCATACCCGTGGTGTCGAGAGTTCAAATCTCCCTTCCGCTACTGCAAGACCTGGATACATGATCCAGGTCTTTTTATGCACTAAAATCGTTTTCATCGACTGGAAAGTATGTGCGTACAGGCCGTGATAGGTAACAGACCAGTATTTCACCCTGAGCTATAAATTGAAACTATAACAGGCTATTTTTTCCATATATTAGACAGGCATAACCTACTGTGTTACTATGTTTACATCCAAAACAAATATATTCAAACTGAGATAAATTTTAAATATAGAAAACACGGAGGAATATAATCATGGCAAATATTAAAGATTCTAAGAACTGGGGATTTGAAACAAAACAGCTGCATATCGGACAGGAACAGGCTGATCCGGTAACAGATGCGCGGGCAGTTCCGATTTATGCAACCACATCCTATGTATTTCATAATTCACAGCATGCAGCGGACAGATTTGGATTAAGAGATGCAGGAAATATTTATGGAAGACTGACAAATCCGACGGAAAGCGTCTTTGAGGAACGTATCGCAGCGTTGGAAGGGGGCAGTGCAGCACTGGCAGTTGCTTCTGGTGCGGCAGCAATTTCCTATACTTTCCAGGCTCTGGCAAAATCAGGAGAACACATTGTAGCTGCCAAGACAATTTATGGTGGAACATCGAATCTGCTGGCACACACACTTCCATTGACATCCGGAATTACGACTACCTTTGTTGACCCGGAAGTAGAAGGAGCTTTTGAAGCAGCAATTCAGGAAAATACAAAAGCTATTTTTATTGAAACACTTGGAAATCCAAATTCGAATCTGATCGACATTGAAGCAGTGGCAAAAATAGCACATGCTCATAAGATTCCTCTTGTAGTAGATTCTACATTTGCAACACCATTTTTGATTCGTCCGCTGGAGTATGGAGCTGACATTGTAGTACATTCTGCAACAAAATTCATTGGAGGTCATGGAACAGCAATCGGTGGAGTCATCATTGACGGAGGAAAATTTGACTGGAAAGCATCCGGAAAATATCCTTGGATTTCTGATCCGAATCCGAGCTATCATGGTGTATCCTTCAGCGAAGCAGCGGGACCTGCAGCATTTGTAACTTACATTCGTGCGGTGCTTCTGCGTGATACAGGTGCTACTCTTTCTCCATTCCATGCTTTTATTTTCCTTCAGGGTCTGGAGACATTGTCTCTGAGAGTGGAAAGACATGTCAGCAATGCACTTAGAATTGTGGAATATCTGAATAACCATCCACAGGTAGAAGCAGTACACCATCCATCACTGCCAAGTGAGCCAAGCCATGAATTATATAAAAAATATCTTCCAAATGGCGGTGGTTCCATCTTTACATTTGAAATCAAAGGTGATGAAAAGACTGCACAGAAGTTTATCGATCATCTGTCCATTTTCTCCTTGCTGGCAAATGTGGCAGATGTAAAATCACTGGTAATTCATCCTGCAACTACCACGCACAGCCAGTGCACAGAAGAAGAACTGTTGGATCAGGGCATTAAGCCAAATACCATCCGTCTTTCCATCGGTATCGAAAAAGTGGACGATCTGATCGCAGCACTGGATGCGGCGTTTGAGGCAGTAAAGGAATAATCAAAATGTTTCTTTACTCATGATAGACAAGGCGGTCTTCGGTGATGTTTTCCAGAACCTGAAGATAACGGTCAGCCAGATAATGAGCCATAGGCAGGTTCATATCCAGATAATTGCCACAGTCTCTTGCAGAGGCACCAGGTACATCGCCTTGAAAATCGCGGATAAACTGATACATCTCGACCATCAGGTTAACGATATCTTTGGATTCCAGATCGCCGGAAAGGATCAGATAAAATCCGGTGCGGCAGCCCATTGGACCAAAGTAAATGGTTTTCGTTTTATATACCGGATGATTGCGCAGAAACGTTGCACCGAGATGCTCGATAGTATGAATTTCAGCGGTATTCATAACCGGTTCCATATTAGGTGTAGTCATGCGCAGATCGAAGGTGGTGATTATTTCAGAACCTACATGATCTTTGCGGGAAACGTAAATACCAGGTTTTAAAACAAGGTGATTTACAGTAAAACTTGCTATTTTTTCCATAATAAAATCCTCCCTGTGGAAAATGATCTTTTGTGATACGAAGAAAGTATAACAGAAAAAAGAAGATTCTGGTATAGGGTTCATGGGAATCTTCATAAAAAATTTACAGATTTTTAGGAAAGATTCTATTGTATAAAACAGACACCGTGCTAGAATAACAGCAAGTGTTACGAGACACTGCAGAGGAGGAATATATCATGAAGAAGAAATTATTAGCGTTAACAGCAGTCGTTGTCCTGGCAGGCATTGTGATGACCGGATGCGGAAGTAAGAACAAGGAGACTGAAGCACAGACAGAGACGACAGCATTGACAGAGACAACAGAGGCAGATACAACAGCAGAGACGGTGATTGATACAGAAGAAGAGACAGATGTTAAGACAACAGAAGCTACAGAATAAAGAAGAACAGATAACATTAATCAATTGGTACTGTGGAATTTTCCACAGTGCCTTTTTTTTATTTCTCATTTAGTGTATACTCAGATGTGAGAAAAAAGAAAGGAGTCGGATCATGAGAGTAGGAATGGGGTATGACGTACATCGGTTGACAGAAAATAGAAAACTGATTCTGGGAGGCGTTGAGATTCCTTATGAAAAAGGATTACTTGGTCATTCTGATGCAGATGTACTGTTGCATGCAATTATGGATGCGCTTCTTGGTGCAGCTGCACTGGGAGATATCGGGAAGCATTTCCCGGACACGGATCCTGCCTATGAGGGAATATCCAGTATAAAGCTTCTGGAACATGTGGGTGAACTTCTGGAGCAGAATAATTATGTTATAGAGAATATAGATGCAACCATTATAGCACAGAGACCTAAGATGCTGCCGCATATACCACAGATGCGAAAAAATGTGGCCAGAGCACTGGGAATCGAAGAGAGTCAGGTAAATATCAAAGCGACAACAGAAGAAGGACTGGGATTTACCGGAAGCGGAGAAGGAATATCTTCTCAGGCTATCTGCCTGCTTATGCCAGTAATGGATATCAGCACGTTTGATTATATGGGACAACCGGGAGGCTGCAGCTGTGACGGCGGCTGCCGGAACAGGTAAAAGAGGATGGCAAAATTAGCACTGCAGGACCACAAAATGACCAGAAAGTTATGGGAAGAAGTATTTACCGAGGATACAAAAAAGTTTCTGGATTATTATGACAGTTATGTTGCAGATCATAATCAGATTTTTGTTGAGAAAGAAAAAGATGAACTGGTGTCCATGCTGCAGTTAAATCCATAT
>CAKRON010000156.1 GCA_934373455.1 uncultured Marvinbryantia sp. | reverse complement strand
CTGTATAAGAGTCTGGCCAGGACACTGAATCGTGCCCGTACCATACCGGGTGCACATGATCATATAGAAGGGACGGATCAGCTGGATAAGATCATCAATATCGATCAGTCCCCGATTGGTCGTACACCTCGTTCCAATCCGGCGACCTATACAGGCGTGTTTGATGCGATTCGTGATCTGTTCGCAGCCACAGCAGATGCCAAAGCAAGAGGATACAGTAAAGGAAGATTCAGCTTCAACGTAAAAGGCGGAAGATGCGAAGCCTGTTCCGGAGATGGGATTATCAAGATTGAGATGAATTTTCTGCCGGATGTCTATGTGCCATGTGAAGTATGCGAAGGACGCAGATATAACAGAGAGACACTGGAGGTAAAATATAAAGGAAAAAGTATTTATGATGTTCTGAATATGACGGTGGAAGAGGCGGTAAAGTTTTTTGAACATGTCCCTTCTATCCGAAGAAAAATCGAGACATTAAACGATGTGGGATTATCCTATATCAAATTAGGACAGCCATCCACTCAGTTATCCGGTGGAGAGGCTCAGCGTGTAAAGCTGGCTACAGAACTGAGCCGCAGAAGTACCGGCAAGACAATTTATATTCTGGATGAGCCGACCACCGGACTGCATTTCGCAGATGTACACAAGCTGATTGAGATACTTCAGAGGCTGGCAGACGGAGGCAATACCGTAGTGGTGATAGAGCACAATCTGGATGTGATAAAGACAGCAGACTATATCATTGATATGGGACCGGAAGGCGGAGACGGTGGGGGAACCGTAATTGCCAGAGGTACACCGGAAGAAGTGGCAGAAAGTCCGGTATCCTATACTGGTCAATACATCAAAAAATATTTGTAATTCTGATCTTTGCAGTTAAAAAACGTAAGATGAATAAGAAATAACAATAGCAGGTTCAAAAGAACCTGCTATTGTTATTTCTAAGGATCAAAAAGAAGACTTCATAAACTGCTTCGGTGTGATCGACTTATATTTGCTAAATGTCTTTATAAAATAACTCTCATCATTAAATCCGCAGGAGATGGCGACTTCCCGTATGGTGATATCTTTTGTGGAGAGCATCTCACAGGCACATTCAATTCGATAGTAATTTAGATAATCAATCGGGGTACGGCCTGTCAGGCTTCGGAAATACCGGCAGAAGTATTTGGAATTCATGCCGGCGATGCGTGCCAGATCATCCAGGCTGATGTTGTTGCTGTAATTGTCTGATATAAAGGTAAGCACATTCTTGACCGAAGAGATTCGTTCAGCAGAAACGATATTCTTATGGGTCTGTTCATATAAGTGCTCATTTATAATTGTTCCCAGTAAATGATATAAATAACCCTGTACCATAAATTCATAACCGGTCTTCTTGCTGGATAAGGCATGACACAGATGCTTTACAATAGGAAGTACTGCGTCAGATTTTTCTGAAAGACAGGTATTGATCGTAATCTTCTGATCGATAATATCCCGAATAATCCGGGAGCATGCGTGATTGTCTTTTAGCAAAATCTGCAGATCGAATACGATACATTCGTAAATACAATCGTGTGGTGTGCCGCCATGAAGCATACCGCTGGTAATGAAAATAATATCTCCCGGCTGGCAGAGTTTCGTAGATTTTTCCAGCTTTAATTGGAAGGAACCGGATATGATGCGAATAATTTCATATTGCGTATGCCAGTGATACTGCATGTCATAGCGTGGGCTATGAGGGGTCTGGTGATAAAATGCAATAGGAAAATTAAAGGTTCCCTGCTGTGCTCTTTCCTGATAATCGATGTACTTCATAAATAATATCCTCGCATTAAAAGAAGTGAATATTGTACCGCTTTTTTATAGTATAACACTTTTGTTCCGGGTGCGCAAACATTATAATGTGAATTAAAGAAATGATTATGAATAATAAAGATTAAGGGAGGATTATATCATGGCAGAGAGCAGATTAATCGGCGAATACCCAGTAATTGGTATCAGACCAACGATTGATGGACGTAGAGGACCTATCAAAGTTCGTCAGGGACTGGAAGATCAGACAATGGGTATGGCAAAAGCAGCAGCTAAATTATTTGAAGAAAATATCAAGTATTCAAATGGTGAGCCTGTAAAAGTCGTTATCGCTGATACAACCATCGGACGTGTTGCAGAAGCTGCAGCATGTGAAGAAAAATTCAGAAGAGAGGGAGTTGCTATTACTCTTACAGTAACCCCATGCTGGTGCTACGGTTCAGAGACAATGGATATGGATCCTACAACAATCAAAGGTGTTTGGGGTCTGAATGCAACAGAGAGACCGGGCGCTGTTTACCTGGCAAGCGTTCTTGCAACACATGCACAGAAGGGTCTTCCGGCATTTGGTATCTATGGACATGATGTAGTAGAAGCTGATGACAATACAATCGGAGAAGACATCAAAGAAAAATTATTAAGATTTGGCCGTGCAGCAGTTGCAGCAGCAACTATGAGAGGCAAATCCTACTTACAGATCGGTTCTATCTGTATGGGTATCGGCGGATCTATTATCGATTCTGATTTCATGGAATCTTACCTTGGCATGAGAGTAGAATCTGTGGACGAAGTAGAAATTATTCGCCGTATGACAGAAGGCGTTTATGACGAAGCTGAATTCCAGAAAGCTCTTGCATGGGCAAAAGAAAAATGCAAGATGGGTTACGACAAGAACCCTGATTTCGTAAGAAAGAGCGACGAAGAAAAAGAAGAACAGTTCGAGTTCGCTGTTAAGATGGCAGTTATCATCAAAGATTTGATGAATGGAAATAAGAACCTTCCGGAAGGATGCGAAGAAGAAGCAGTCGGACACAATGCTCTGGCAGCTGGTTTCCAGGGACAGAGACAGTGGACAGACTTCTATCCAAACGGTGACTTCGCAGAAGCGGTATTAAATACATCCTTTGACTGGAACGGAGCAAGAGAACCATACATCCTTGCAACAGAAAATGACGTACTGAACGGATTGGGCATGTTATTCATGAAGCTGTTGACAAACAGAGCACAGATGTTCGCAGATGTTCGTACATACTGGAGCGGAGATGCAATCAAGAGAGTAACAGGATATGACATCGAAGGTGTTGCAAAAGAAGCAGATGGTGTGATCCATCTGATCAACTCTGGTGCTTGCTGTCTGGATGCAAATGCAGAAGCGAGAGATGCAGAAGGCAATCAGGTTATGAAACCTTGGTACGAAGTAACGAAAGAAGATCAGGACGCTATCATGGCAGCTACTACATGGTGTGCAGCAGATAACGGATACTTCCGTGGCGGCGGATTCTCATCCAGATTTGAAACAACAGCTACAATGCCTGCAACTATGGTTCGTCTGAACCTGGTAAAAGGATTAGGACCTGTTATGCAGATCGCAGAAGGATGGACAGTAGGACTTCCTGCAGACGTTTCTGATACACTTTGGAAGAGAACAGACTACACATGGCCATCTACATGGTTTGCTCCAAGATGTGATGGTAAAGAGGGTTCTGCAT
>CAKRON010000155.1 GCA_934373455.1 uncultured Marvinbryantia sp. | reverse complement strand
GTGGTAAATTATTTGATGGTATTAAGGATGAACTGCAGGAACAGATGGAGATCCTTGTGGAGGATACCAGAATTAAGGCCGTTGGAAGAAATCTTCCAAAAGATGAGTACACGGAAATCATCGATTTAAGTCATCTGACAGTCACACCGGGACTGATCGATGCACATGTTCATGGTAATCTGATGAAATGGCAGGAGATGGATACTCTTCTTTTCCAGTCAGATTCCTATGCGACACTTTCTTTCTTACATACCGCACAGCGCTGTCTGGAAAGAGGGTTTACTTCTATTCGAGTAAACGGAATGGGACCTTCCGATTTCGGTATTGTTGATGTTAAGAATGTGATCGATCGGGGATTATTCCCAGGTGCAAGAATGAAGGTTGGATGCCACATGCTGGGTGGAACAGGTATGCCGGGTGATATGAGTATGTATGCGTGTACGAATCCGGTTGTGTCTGATCACTTGCAGCTTTCCTTTATTGGAAGTGGTCCTGACTTTTTCAGAGATCAGGTACGTCGGGAAGTGAAGTATGGTGGAGATTTTATCAAAGTATTTATTTCCGGAAGCTTTTTAAGTCCTGATGGAGGACCAGAGATTTGTTATTTATCAGATGATGAACTGGAAATGATCATTAAGACAGCTCATGAACTGGGACGTCCGGTGACATCTCATGTTTATCCTTGCCATATGATGCAGAAATTAATCGGCTTTGGTATCGATGGAATGGAGCATGGAGCATTGATGGATGAGGAAACAGCTGAAATGTTCGAAAAGAACAATACATATCTTGTTCCGACATTTGCACCGTTCCAGGATATGATCGAAGAGAATGAAGAGTTTATTGCACAGAATACAGAAGATGCTCAGCGTAAATTACGTAAGTATGCTCCGATTCTGAGAAACAGCAGAGAGATCATCAAAAACAGCAAGATTCGTCTTGGATTTGGTTCAGACCTGGTTGCTGTTCATCAGCCATATGAGAGCTGTTGGGAATACAGAAGCTGGCTTCGAAGTGGCATGGATCCATTCCGTACACTGAAAGCTGCAACAGCTGTCAATGCAGAAATCCTTGGTATTGATGATATCACAGGAACCATTGAGCTAGGAAAGTATGCAGATATTTCCGGATGGAGCAGAGATCTTCTTACAGATCCGGAAGCTCTTTTTGAGTGTAACTTTGTTATGAAAGAGGGAACAGCCTATCCTACAGACAATAAAGTAGTAGATGACTTATAAGCTTTTATCCAGGTGTCAGGAGTGATCCTGACACCTTTTTCTTGCATTTATCTGCAAGTCATATTATACTAAATTAACATGTTTTTAAGTTGTGAAATAGTATGTGACAAATCTTGACTTAAATTTGTTCATTTAAAAAGAATAAGGAGGAGTTTGAAATGAATGTTACCGAAATCAGACGTCCGGCTGATATGAAAAGAATTACAACACCGGAGCTTGCGCAGGCTTTTATCGAAGAGCAGATTGCATTGATCAAAGAACAGGTGGGAGATAAGAAGGTTCTTCTCGCACTTTCCGGTGGAGTGGATTCATCTGTTGTTGCAGCACTTTTAATCAAAGCAATTGGTCAGCAATTGGTATGTGTGCATGTTAATCATGGTCTTCTTCGTAAGGGCGAGCCAGAGCAGGTAATTGAAGTGTTCCGTAATCAGATGAATGCAAATCTGATTTATGTGGATGCGACAGATCGTTTCCTTGATAAATTAGCAGGAGTTGAAGATCCGGAAGAAAAGAGAAAAATTATCGGTGGAGAATTCATTGAAGTATTTGCTGAAGAAGCAAGAAAGCTTGATGGAATTGAATTCCTGGCACAGGGAACAATCTGGCCGGATATTCTTGAATCAGAAGAAGGAATAAAGGCACATCATAATGCAGGTGGACTCCCAGAAGATATGAAGTTTGAACTGGTGGAACCAGTTAGAATTCTTTTCAAAGATGAAGTACGTGTTGTAGGGGATGAACTTGGACTGCCTCATGGTATGGTTTATCGTCAGCCATTCCCAGGTCCTGGACTTGGCGTTCGCTGCCCAGGAGCTATTACACGTGATCGTCTGGAAGCAGTACGTGAGTCAGATGCCATTCTTCGTGAAGAATTTGAAAAGAACGGACTGGAAGGAAAAATCTGGCAGTATTTCACTGTTGTTCCGGATTTCAGATCTACCGGAATCAAAGATGGAAAACGTGCTTTTGAGTGGTCCTGTATCGTTCGTGCAGTATGTTCAACTGACGTTATGACAGCAACTGTTGCTGAGATTCCACATGAATTGATGGTTCATATTACAGATCGTATTACACATGAAGTTGCCGGAATCAACCGTGTACTTTATGATTTTACACCAAAGCCAACCGGAACAGTGGAATTTGAATAATTTGAAATGCTTTAAGAATCCAGTATTTTTATGCGGGTTTGCGGCACTTCGAGAAGTCTTTTGATAACAAATTGATAACGGTTGCATGAGAGCCATTATTCTTATAATCCAGTGGTTTTCGGGTTAGAGAATGATTGACAGGTGGTTGTGTAACAAAGCGTTCAGCGCCATACTCGGAAATATTGCATATTTCCTCGTTGTGGCGTATCTGCCAAATGAATGTATGCAAATATATGTTTATGAGTGCAAGCACTCAACGCATATATTCGCAACATTCGCTTGGCTCTGAACGAATCCATATTATAAACTAAGCCCTTAGCTGTGGGTATGAAACTCATGGCTAAGGGCTTTTTGCTTTACAATGATGTTGGTTGGTGTATAATTATGGATAAAATGAAATCATTGAGATGCTCAAAGAATGGAAAGAATATAACGATACTCATGAAGTGAATTGTTCACCAGGGGCTATCTTCAAAAACAACTACGATGATTTTGATTATTATTTGAGTAATTTGGAAACCAGCGAGCCTAAAAGTGGATTGGTTCCTGACTCGACATTTTTCTGTTTAGATGAGGAACGAAACATAATTGTTGGTGCGGTAAATATTAGGCATTACTTAAATGAATATCTTTTGGCACACGGAGGTCATATTGGCGACGGAATCAGACCATCTGAACGAAGAAAAGGATATGCTACTCAAATGATTGGGCTTGCCTTAGAAGAATGCAAAAGGATTGGAAGCAAAAAAGTTTTGATGGTGTGTGATAAAGATAATATTGGTTCTGCAAAATCTATTATAAAAAACGGTGGAATATTGGAAAATGAACAAAAAGAGGAGGGTAAAGTAGAACAAAGATATTGGATTGATTTAGAGTAAGATGATAAATACAAAATACTAGGAGGTGGAAAAATGAGTATCCTTAAAAATGAAATTCCGATATTGGAGTTTGATGCGGAACAAAATGCGGTTATCGACTCCACACATGAAAATTTAGATATTAAACTTCCGCCAAAATGTGTTTTTGCCTTTCTAGGAGAGTATATTGAAGAATATGCCAGTAAGAATGATGTAGGACGGATTTTGCGGACATTCAAAATAAAAAAGAATGTGGAGGTAACAGACAATGGCAAAATCATTATT
>CAKRON010000154.1 GCA_934373455.1 uncultured Marvinbryantia sp. | reverse complement strand
ACTGTTTTCCGATGTCTGTCTCTCAGACAGCTTGATTAGGATATCACCTGTTCCAATATTTGTCAACAACAAATTTCAAAAAATATCCCACCTCCGGTTTCATTACCGGCTGCGGGATATTCTTGAAATTTATTTTACAATCATTCCTGTCTTTCTGTCACTGAACAGAGCTACTTCTATCAAGAAGATAATACCAAGAATCAGCTGTTGCAGCTGTGTCGGTATCATCAGCATTACCAGACCGCTGGAAAGTACTTTATAAGTCATAACGCCGAGAATAATATTATAGAATCGTACTTTTGCACCACCGTTTACCGGCATTCCTCCAAGTACCAAAGCAATCATGATCTGTGTCTCCAGCTGATTTCCTGCCGTAGATGTTACGGATCCGACTTTTACAGAGTTGATAAATGCCGCTAACCCGGTAATACATCCCGCCGTCATATAGATCAGCATCTTTGTGCGTTCTACACGGATACCTGCAAAGCGTGCAGCTGTCTCGCCTGCCCCAATTGCTTTTAATCTGGAGCCAAGACCTGTATAGGTAAATATCAGATAGGCAACTACAAAAATCACAATCGTAAATGTCAGCATAAATGGCAGCGTATTATATTTTGAAATATCGCTGACGCCATATACTGGAGAGTTTGTTGTTGCATAGGCACAAACTCCGCGAAACAGATACATACTGCAAATTGTTACAATAAAACTGGTGATTTTGCGTTTTACATTGAAAAAGCCATTCATCAGACCGATCAATCCGCCAGTTATTACACCTCCAATGATTGCAAGTACAATATTATAATGAGACAGCCAGCATACCACAATCGAGCACACTCCCAGCATGGATCCCTGGGAAAAATCCAGACCACCCATTGTCATTACCATAAACACTCCAATAGATGAAATCAGGAGCATATAAGACTGGCTCAAAAGAAGTGAGATATTTTTCGGTTTAAACAGTTTTCCCTTTGTCAGTATTGCAAACAATACGCAAATAATTACAAATCCTGCAATCGGAAGGATTGTTCTTACTATGGGCCGTTCCAGAAAAGGAATCTTTTCTGCCGACTCTTTTTTTACTGTTGATTCCATTCTATGTACCCCCTAAATCATATTATCAATCAGATCCGTATCTCGCAGTTCTTCGGAACGCAGGAATTCACCATTAATCTTACCATCTTTCATAATCAGAATACGATCCGCCATTCCAATCAATTCCATAATTTCTTCTGAAATCATAATAATGGATTTTCCCTCTTTACGCATACGGTTCATCATTGCATAAATATCAGCTTTTACTTTAACATCAATACCACGGGTCGGTGAATCCAAAATAATCAGATCCGAATCTTTTCCAATCCATCTTGCCAGTACAACTTTCTGTTTGTTACCTCCGGAAAGAGCCGAAACAAACTGATCTACACCAGTCATTTTTGTACTCATTTGTTTTGCAAATTTTTCTGCAAACTTTTTCATAGAACTTCCCTTCAGTATGCCACCGGTTTTCAGATCTTCCAGTGATGGCAGACAGATATTTTCACAGATCGTATCATTAATAACAAGTGATTCATTATCTCTGTCCTTAGATGCATAAGCAATACTGTGCTTAATTGCATCCGGAATGGAATTAATCGGGGTTCCGTCCCCTAAAGTAACACTTCCTTCTCTGAAATAAGAAGCTCCGAAAATTGCTTTTCCGACTTCATGCATACCACATTCCGACAAGCCACCTATGCCAAGAATTTCGCCCTTATGCAAATCCAGTGAGAGATTATCAATCTGCCCTTTTACACTTACATTCTTTACAGAAATCACTACCTCATCGGATATTTTTTCGCCATAATCTGTACGATAATAATTGTTTCCAATTTCACGTCCTACCATCAACTGTTTCAAACGATCCGGTGTTGCTTCTTCCTTGGAAATCGTTCCTATCATAACGCCATCGCGGAGTACGCTAATCTGATCTGATTGCTCAATTACCTCTTCCAGGTCATGAGAAATAAAGATAACACAGCTTCCCATATCGCGCATCTTATGCATCACTTTAAAAAGCTCTTCACGACCTTTCTGTCCCAAAGCGGTTGTCGTCTCGTCTACTACCAGCACCTTCGGATTAAAATACGTAGATTTTACAATCTCAATCAACTTCCGGTCTTCAAAGTTATAATCATCTATGCTCTTAGATGCATCAATATAATCAAAACCATAACTATTCAGATATTCCTGAGCCTGCTTGTTCATCGCCGCTGTATTTTTTATACCGTATTTTGTAAACTGATCCTCATTTCCAAGGAAAATATTTTCCGCAACTGTCAATCCGGACAGCGTTCCGATCTCCTGTACAATAATCGCTACACCCTGATGATTTGCGTCCACCTGATTTGCTGCGGACACTTCTTTACCATCCAATGTGAATGTTCCGGAATCCTTCTTGTAAATACCGGTCAGACAGGATGTTAATGTGGATTTTCCGGATCCGTTCTCCCCGATCAGTGCATGAATCTCGCCTCTGTCAAAAGTAAGGGAAACATGATCAAGGGCATGTGTAATTCCGAAATGCTTATCGATTTTTTCTGCTTTTAATAATACTTCACCCATACTGTCTCCCTCCTATTTCACAACCATGCCTTTAACCGGCTTGGTGGTAAGTGCTACAATCAGAAGCAGTGCTGCACCGGTTACTACATTCTGAATCGTAGTCGGTGCTCCCAGTGCTACGAATCCATTAAACATCAGCTGAATAATCATCTCACCAATAACGATTGCAATGACCGGATGACCATATTTCTTAAATGCCAGTCCAAAAAATGTTCCCATCAAAGGTGTAAAGTTTCGGCTCATAGAAGACAGATTCGATGCTGATGTCATTGAGGTTCCAAAGCTGATTGTTAAAATTGCCTGAAGTCCGAAAAACAGACCTGCCAGCGTAAATGCAACTACTTTGTACTTCGGTACATTAACACCCATATTTTTCGCAATCACTTCATTACTTCCGATTGCATATGTATAAGTACCGACTTTCGTGTATTTCAAAATAAATGCACACAGCAGATATGCCAGCACTGCCAGAATTAAATTGGCAGGATAATCTCCAAATGCACGGAAGCCGATATCCAGAATTACGTTCTTTCCATTTGTCGCGTACACACTTAATGCCTCATAGATCAAAGAAAGTGCAACTGTAACAATCAGGGAAGAAATATGAAGCTTGATATATACAAGACCATTCACCAGACCAATCAGTGTACCACAAAGAATCGGGGCAATAATCAGTCCCAGATATCCAAAACGTACACTTGCATTACATGCAATAATAGAGGAAAGTACTATATTGGCACCTACACTCATATCAAAAGGTCCCATAACACAAATAAAATACAGACCGCAGCCACCAACTGCATAAATCAACGCTGACTTCATATAAGTTGCCAGCTTGTCCGGTGAACCGAATGTCGCCGGAGCCAGAAGTTTAAATATGGCCCAAAAAGCCACCAGCATTACCAGCAAAAGCACTATGCCGAAATACTGATTTTGTTTCAGTTTTTTCATATCTGTTCTCGTTCTCCTTTCTGGTAATCCGCCGCAGTACGATTCTACGCGGACGCAATACGAGCCACACGGGGCGCTGCCAGTATACAGCCGGTCACCCGGTGGCTCTGGAAGCGGACCCTGCCACCGTCACCGGAAGGCCTCAACCTGGCCGCTGCCGCGCAGATCCGGCAGCAACTGACGATTCCGGTGCTGTGTAC
>CAKRON010000153.1 GCA_934373455.1 uncultured Marvinbryantia sp. | reverse complement strand
AATCAGGAATTCCATACCTATTATCCGGATTCTTTCAAATTAAACCTGAAGATCCTGTCAGACGATCTGTCGGATCGCTTCACTGACTATATTCTGGACTATATGCTGGAGCAGAGCACTACTCAGATTTCTGCTGAACTCTTTTGCTATTACTCACCTCCTGAAGAGGTGGGAGTCTTCTCGACTGAGCTAAATAACGACATAAATTGGGCTGCAATCGTACCGCAAAGTATGCATCTTCCGTTCACTACTTAGGAAGCTGGACTCAAGGATGTCAGAATCGTACAGATTGTATCCACATTTGCCGAATATGGAGTTCCTGTAACGCACAGTATGTATTGTTTATTTGACGGATGAAAAAACATAATTGCACAGCAGTCGCTTTCTTTTACGCGATAGGTTACACATGGAATTCCGTTAATAGAGGCAATACCATCTACCTGATATCCAGCCTGACTAAGAAGGGATTCCAAATCTTCTATTGTCTCCGCTCCATCACTGTTCGCCCATACAACAGAGACAGCCGGCGCCGTATTGTTTCCAGAAGTATCTCCTGTAACATAGAGAACTCCCTGATTGATCTGTTCATCCGTCAGTTCATAAGTTTGCCATGTACTTGGCAGATACAGCTGAAAACCATCCTCGAAGGGAACCCAGGTTCCATCAAAATATGCCTTTTCCTGAGAAAAGGTAATGGAACCATACTCAGAGTTGTTGTCAGGATCTGTATTTTCTATCGCTTCTGTCTCTTCCATAGGATCTGATGCCTTCTGCTCATCTGCAAAAACAGAACGAGTACTGTCTACATGCTTTGCATAATCACTGTCTCCACCTGCCAGATAAGCAAAACTTCCCGCTGTTTCTTCCAAATTACTTCCTACATACATGGAAAGCTCCGGAATCTCTTTTGCACCAAACATATATGTTTTTCCATTCTCTGTCCGAAACAGTCTGCTGTCACAAACTGTATAACCACTTACTTTATAAGAATATTGGATAAATGTAAATTCTCTTTCTCCGAGTGTGACCGTTTCTTCCGGGGACACAACCTGAAGATCTTCATACTCTCCACTCATATATTGTGTAAACTGACTGGCAAAATCATCTGCTGTCATATTATAGCAGCCTATTATCACGTAAGGAATACAACCATCTTCCATATTGTAAATATAGACAAAACCGTCATCCTGCCGAATTGTCACATAGTCAGATGGAATGACTGAAATCCCAAGTTCATCCAAAGCAACCACATCCGAAGAATAATAAAAGCCGATAGACGGAGCAGTGATCTGATTATTTTCTTCACTAAGCTCTCCTAATTTCAATTCTGCATGTACCGGAATTGCACTGCTGCAAAGCAGACTTACTGCAAGAATTGTAGAAATAATACCTCTTTTTTTATTAATCATCTTCTTCATATTTTCCACCCTTTCTTTTCAATACTTCTCTGCCATGTTTCTCTGTCGTCTTTATCAATCAGTTTGGATATAACTGTGTAGAACCTCCAGGCTGATCAAAACTACTGTCACTGACATAAACATTTCCATCATCTCCCTCATATACATAATCATAAGAATCCGGCACTTTCACATGATCTCCATTTGAAAGTGTATAATCATTTTGATCAAAAATGTAATCTGAAAACTGATCCGTCGTAGTGTACGTATCTTCTTTTGTCCTTATCACACTGTGTTGTGTCACTTCTCATCCCGAATAGGAAGCATCACATTTTCCAATGCATATCGAAGTTTCGGATGGTGAATTACAAAATGGATAGAAGGTGCCTTATTTTTGGATACCATACACCATTTTTCTTCATGACAGGTAATCTGAATATTATGAAACCCTTTTACTTTTGTAAGATTGAATTCATAATTCGGCTGTTGAGAAGTGTATTTTTTTGCCGCCACAATACATTCTGTATATTCTTTGAATGTAAGAGATATATCTTTCTCCATAAAACAACCAGCAAGAGGGAGCGTAACCG
This sequence comes from uncultured Marvinbryantia sp., assembly GCA_934373455.1. Lineage (GTDB taxonomy): Bacteria > Bacillota > Clostridia > Lachnospirales > Lachnospiraceae > Marvinbryantia. The sequence continues at coordinate 1,771 of CAKRON010000153.1, read as the reverse complement.
GGTATCTTTCATATTCTTCTGCACTAACTTCCGCCAGTTCATCCCTCACAATGCTATGTGCCAAAATTGTTTCTATTCTCTTCTTTTCTAATTTTTGAAACTTCAAAATTTGATGATATACCCGCTTTTCAATATGATTATTTTCCATAATCTCTTTCAGCAACTGTTCCGGAATCGTAAATAAAGGAGGCGCCGCCAGGATTCTTCTTCGTCTGCCTTCTGTCCCGCTGTCTTCTTCCAGAAAATGATAAAACGAATCTTTTTTCTCTTCACGGTAAATATCCATAAGTGGGTTTGCTTTTTTTAAAAGGTACTCTGTATTCTTTCGGCAACAGGCTACTTCTTCTTTTCGACTGGTAAGATAGTAATGTGCATTTTCATGATGGCCACTGATACAGTCCCCCGTCATCGCCGCCTGTCCGGAACTATAGTGAAGATGAGAATAGACTTTATTCTGAATTCCTTTTAAATAATATGGAGAAATCTGTCCGGTCATATAAAGTGGAATCCAGTTTTCCAGTCCCAGCATCATATCCTTCATAGGTCTTTCCACATCATGAATAATCTGTATGCGTAGGCCTTTTTTCAATACCATTGCCAGCCCAAACATATATTTTTTTGCAAATTCTGCATCCTGAGCCATATCTTCCACCGGCATATCACTGCAGATCTGTAATGGCTCCATCGATTTGGACAATACTGTGTGCTTCAAAAAATCCAACTCACCTTCCCGCATTTCTTTTAGCCCATAGTAATGTCTGGATACCGGCAGCTGAAATGGCACTTTCGGAATTTTAAAACTGTCAAAATGAATTGCCCTGATATAATCATTCAAGTCAAATTCATCCATTTTCTTCAAAAAGTCAGAAATGTAATCTGGTTTTTCCATCTCTGACAGACACAGCCACCCATACAGAAACTGGAAATAGTTTTCCTGTTTTTTCAGTTTCTCTGGCGTAGTTTCTATCAATGAGGCAACTTTTTTCAGTTCCTCCCAACTGCTATAATTTCTGATCAAGTATCCACATACATTTTCTGCAAATAAAGACGCATTGGATGGCGTCCTTTTTCCTGTTCTGATTTTTGAAATATAAGAGGCATCATAATGTAAAGCAGAAGCCATTTTTGATACATTGACTTCCAACTCTTTTAACAACAGATCAAATTTCTGATAATAGAATATTTCTGTATCTTCCACCGGAAGCACTGACAGTAATTTTTTTAAAATTTCTTCTTCCTTCCAATCTATCATTCCTTTTTCACTGGCTGTTTTGACGATCCCTGCCGATAATTTTCTCAGATACTCGCTGTCTGCACCAGGAAGACGCTCACCTTTTCGATAACGGCTGATCACAGTCTCTGATATGCCACTGTTAACCGCAAGTTCTTTTCCGCTACACTTTAGATTTTCTATATATGAATTTAAACATTCCTGAAATGTCACTTTGTCACCCTCTTTCCAGAGTTGATATTTGTTATATATTATAAGTATATCTTATTTTTCAACCATATAAAGCAAATTGCCATATTTGTCTATGACAAACATGGCAATTCTACTAATTCTTCTATTTCGTTCAATTCCTGCATAATGCCTTTCTGTTTTTCGCTGAACAACAGGCTCTTATTATACTGATAATAACGGTCACAGCCATTCTGGTCCACATACCTGACCGCATAATAATCTGTGTTTAACTCCGTAAGGAAAATTACCATTTCCTGACTGTCTCCAAATGTTTTTTCCATAAAATCAAACGCAAAATTCAACATCTGA
>CAKRON010000152.1 GCA_934373455.1 uncultured Marvinbryantia sp. | reverse complement strand
ACAGTAAATAACATGGAAGTAGATATTGTAACAGGATTGGAAGCTGGGGCAAATGATTATATTACGAAACCGTTTAGTTTGAGGGTTTTGCGTGCAAGAGTGTCGGTGCAGCTTAGAAATAAAGAACGTACTATTAAATTATTCTAAAAACATCTAGTAGGAGGGTAAATACTAACCATGGTAAATAGAGAAATATTTACAGAAAGTCCAGAAGATGATTTGTGGCGAGAACTACTGCAATACTCATACCGGGCGAATGTTTCAAGATATTTAAAGGAACATTCCTTGGATGAGGATGAAGATACAATAAACACAATTATTGGGTCTTTCTTGCAGGCAAATGAATATTTTAAAGCAAGTAAGAGTGCAAATCTTCAGATATCGCCACTACTTTTGTATTATGGAGCGACTAATCTGCTATTGGGATTGACTTCATTGATGACAGGTAAGAGACCTGAAATAAAAAATCATGGCATGACAGCAATAGATTCTACAATAAGTACATATATCGCAGAGGCTAATGTTGTTTTTGGAGATTCTAATACTGGAGGTATACATCAATTTGCAAGAATATTGGGGTTCGAAAAGGATTTGACAAAATGTGGTGAATGGAAGATGATGGATTTCTTATCATCTATTGTTGAAATCGATCAGGATTATAGAAAATGTTATGCACAAGAAAATGGTAATACGCTTCTTCTTGACCTTTTTAATACACCAATGGGAACAATCGAACGATTATATTTAAACAAAGATAAGATTGAAGCTATTGGTGCAGTTCTAAATAATGTTGAAGGTTTTGATAAAAATTATCTCCCGCCGCAAGTAGGACATGAACGTGAATCAGACAGGGATTATCTTATCTTAAGGAAAAAGATGGCAGGAAAAGACATTAAAATGATTTCTTTTTCCGGACAGCCTTACTTACAAGCTGGTATTATAAAGAATGGACAGTTGATTACCTTGCCGCCTTTGTTCAATATGTATGCAGCACTCTTTATTATGGGATCGCTTTGCCGTTATCATCCAGAAAAATGGGGACCATTTGTACTGAATGATGAAACTGGCGAACGACTCCTGTTTGAGAAATTCTTGTATTTATCAAGAAGAATTATACCGAATATTGTTCTTAATCTATTAAATAACGATAATGTGGTTTATGTTACTCAAAAATACTCAATTAATGAAACCATTAAGCATGTGGGTGAACATGAGATAAAAGAACTTATACAGAAAGAACTATATGCTGCAGAAGAAAAACGCAGATTAAAAAGATAATTAAGGTGGTGCTAACAGTGGATTTTAGATCTGAAGTATTCAAACTATGCAAAGCAATACAGAAAAGAGCAGAAACAAATATTGTCAACGATACATATCTAAGGCTTTTTACTTGCAAATCTGAAGAATATGTGATACCCCAATATTCAATGTTTCATGAAGCGGCAAAACACGGCAATAACCAGTTTTATGGTTATCTTTATGCTAATGAACATACAGATGATTATAAGACGGTATTACAAGGGATTGCTCCATTACCTGATAAGGACATACAGATATTTGCAAGAGCACATGCCACTATTTACGCTCTTATAAAGGAATGTATTAAGGAGTTAAAGATTTCAAATCCTAAGATTGCGAAGGCATTGGACCCATATAGTAAATATAGACCTATAACTGCACCTGCAGGAGTACCTTTCTTAGCTGAAAAGGAATATGAAAAAGCTGCGGAAGCGTTTCGAGAATCCAAACTATACAAAAAACTGATTAATTCATCGATTAATGCTTTCGTTGAAGAACTTAAACCTGATGACATACATACTATGTTTATGGTTTTTGAGAAGGAGATGGTAGCGTGTCCTTTAGATGTAGTGCCAGAAAGTATTAAACCACTTGAAAAATGTTTGGTAACAAAATTTGAAAAAATAGAAGAAATATTACTGGCTGAAACATTGATGATTTTCGCTCTTCAAAAATCATTGGAAAATGCTTGTAGTCTGTTGTATACAGCTTTAGTTGGAGATGATTTACGCGTATTTAACAATGACAACATATTTAACATTGATAAAAATTATAGTAATTCTCTGAGAAAGATTATACAATTATCTGCCATTGGGATTTTTTTGACTGGAAAATCAAATACGGTAGGAGATATTATGTTGGTTGACTGTGATCCTTCTCCTGAATATCATATGCATGAATTTGGGGTGATACAGTCGTATTCAGCAAGTTTTAATGGTGAAATGGGAGATACAAGTAAAGTTACAATGATGGTTGTTGACGATTTACTTAATCCATATCATCTTCTAACAAATAGAATTATTGATATGGATTTTCCACCGCTGGTTAGAGCAGAGCTAGAAGATAGTAAAGATAAAAATATATCTGTAAAAAAGAAAATATCTCGAAACGAGAAGTGCCCATGTGGAAGTGGATTAAAATATAAATTTTGTTGTGGAAAGAATAAGTGATAGAAATTGGGCTATAGGTATGAGACTGTAATAAGCTGTCTCAAACAAATTCCATATTAGAATATGGAAAGGCGTATGATCTTGAAGCAAATTCATACGCCTTTAAAGATACTACAATTCCATATCATATGACTTTTTCTTAGTCCGAGCAGGCTGATTTCGCCGTATTTCCTGTTCTCTTTGATATTTAAGTTCCCATGCACGATGGGAGAAGACATCAGGATCTTCCACATTGAGATAATCCACCTCATTGGTTGCAATATCACGACGGTGATAGTCATAATATTTACCGAAAGTACCTTTGAGCTGTCCGATCAGCTTATCCCGAAAATCAGGACGTATCTGGATTCTGGTATCCAGTAACTCGGTATATTGTTCTGGTTCAGGACGAAATTTTTCTTCCCGGAAAGCGGCGGCATCTTTTTCAAGCTGTTTTTTGAGCGAGATGTCCTGAGAATCTAGGATATCAAGATTGTTATTCATCTGGTCGTATTTCTTGGATAGATTCGTCATATCTTTATCGGTAGAGCATTCTGCCTGGAAGATTAGCTGCTCTTTCCTTGATTTCAGTTCTTCGATTTCTTCGGTAATAGTGGTAAGCTGCTGATTTAATTTTATATGCTGGATGGGATTCAAAATACTGGTTTTATCCTTTTGCACATTCAGTTCTTTCCGTTCCGTAACTTTAGCTTTGAGTTTCTTTTTAACTGTGTTGTATTTATTCAGTATTGGATTAAAATGATTCATCCAGTCATGAATTACTTCTTTTTGCATCTTATTGTGAAGTAAATGATACTGTGTAAAAATCATATGATTGCGGATCGCTTCTAACGTTTCAGCTATTATTGGAATAGACTTTTCTACAGCTTCAGCCAGTTTTGCTACCTTTGCTTTTAATTCTCGGAGCATTTTGTTATCCGCACGAATCTGACGGTTGATTTCACAGCGGTCTGCTATCATGCCTTTCTTTTCCATATTTTGGGCAATGTAGCCTTCATGGATGGTTGGCTGTTCGGTGATTCCCTGATCTGCAAAGCTGCGGTGATCAATGGTGGCATTTATCTGATTATGGGCAAGCATTTTATTTACGGTATCTGCCCAGTTTGCCCGCCAGGTGCAGAGCTGTTCATTACTGTTCCATTGTTCAGAAATAGGATTCTGTCTGCCATATCGGCTGCTTTTAGGGTGCTTATCAATTCGCTCATAACCTTTTTCCTGTGCGGCAGATGCGGTCATATAAACTTTCTTTTTCCCAACTTTATAGCGGTATTGCTTTTCCCATCCCTGTTTCTGAGCAACTTTAAATTCAGAAGCAGTAAATCCTTTTTCTTCCCCATTTTTGATACAGAGATATTCTTTTTCTGTTTTATACTGCCATGTTCCATTTTCATTTAGTGGTCGGACAGTAAGAAGAA
>CAKRON010000151.1 GCA_934373455.1 uncultured Marvinbryantia sp. | reverse complement strand
ATCCTGAACCAGTCCGCTGTCACCAAATACAAATGCTCCGTTTGCACCGTATTCGCAATCTGGTACAACAATAAGGAAGAATGCGGATACCAGTTTTGTACCTGGTTTTGTCTTCAGAATCTGCAGACATGGTCTTAATGTATCTGCTGTAGAGTGGCAGGCACCTGATACCATACCATCTGCGTCACCCATCTTAACCATCATAACACCATAGTACAGATACTGATTCAGAAGAATCTCTTTTGCCTGTTCCGGTGTCATACCTTTTTTACTTCTTAATTCAACCAGTTTATCGATATATCCCTGTGTCTTATCGGATGTAGCAGGGTCAACGATCACTGCACCGGTGATATCAAGACCTTCGCTGTTCTTCTTTACTACTTCTTCAGTTCCGATCAGAATTACATTTGCTACGCCTTCTCTTAAGATCTGTGCAGTAGCTTCTAATGTTCTGCGGTCCTCTGTCTCCGGAAGTACGATTGTTTTTTTATTGTTTCTTGCTCTTTCTTTAATAACGTCAATAAATCCCATGATTCTTTGACTCCTTTCGTATGATATGTTCCTGATCACTCAGGTGGTGTCTTGACACCATTAAACTGTCAGAATCTGACAGCAGACTGTTTACAGCCTCTCATAAATCTCATTATATTATTCACAAATTGATTTTTCAACCTGGAATCTGATATTTCATGATTTTTTTTCCAAACACTTTTTTTCTTACAGGAAAAGGCACCACCCATAAAGGTGATGCCTCCTGTTTTTTACAAAAATCAGATCTTGTCGTTACTTCCCAGAACGTTAACGATCTTATGAGCAACCATATCTTTTACAGCCTGACGAGCTGGTTTCAGATACTGACGTGGGTCAAAGTGATCTGGATGTTCTGCAAAGTATTTACGAATGTTACCTGTCATAGCAAGACGGATATCAGAGTCAATGTTGATCTTGCATACAGCCATCTCAGCAGCTTTTCTCAGCTGTTCTTCTGGGATACCTACTGCATCCGGCATATTTCCGCCATACTGGTTAACCATCTTAACAAATTCCTGAGGAACAGAAGATGATCCGTGAAGTACGATAGGGAATCCTGGCAGTCTCTTTGCACACTCTTCCAGAACGTCAAAACGCAGTGGAGGTGGAACAAGAATACCGTCTTCGTTACGTGTACACTGATCTGCTGTGAACTTGTAAGCGCCGTGGCTTGTTCCGATTGCAATTGCAAGGGAGTCACAACCTGTTTTATCAACGAATTCTTCTACTTCTTCTGGACGTGTATAGCTTTCATGACCAGCTTCTACAACTACTTCATCTTCAATACCAGCCAGAGTACCAAGTTCAGCTTCTACAACAACGCCGTGTGCGTGTGCGTATTCAACAACCTTCTTGGTCAGTTCAATATTTTCTTCAAAAGATTTGGAAGAAGCATCGATCATAACAGAGGTAAATCCTCCATCAATACAGTTCTTGCAAAGTTCGAAGCTGTCACCATGATCCAGGTGCAGAGCGATTGGGATCTCCGGATTTTCAATTACTGCTGCTTCTACTAATTTTACAAGGTATGTATGGTTTGCATAAGCACGTGCTCCTTTAGAAACCTGAAGAATAACCGGACTCTTCAGTTCTCCTGCTGCTTCTGTGATACCCTGTACAATTTCCATGTTGTTAACATTGAATGCTCCGATTGCATAACCACCATTGTATGCTTTTTTGAACATTTCGGTCGTAGTAACTAATGGCATAATCTTTATCTCCTTTTTTTGTATTTGACTGTACTCTTGTTGTATTTCTTTGAAAACAGTCCTCACCGTCTATTATAAGTTTTTTTTCAAAATTATCAATAAATTTCTTTCTTTTTTTCGAAATTTATTTTTGAACAGCTTATTTACTGGTAAATATGCCTTTTTCTTGCATCTTATATAAATAAATGCTACACTTTCAGAGAATTTAATCACCATCACAGGGAGGTACTATGAAAATAACAGGCATTATTGCAGAATATAATCCATTTCACAACGGACATGCTTATCAAATTCAAAAAGTACGTCAGGAAACCGGCGCCGATTATATCATCGTTATCATGAGCGGCGATTTCGTCCAGCGAGGAGAACCTGCTGTTACAGACAAATATTTGCGAACCCATATGGCGCTTCAAAACGGTGCTGACCTTGTATTGGAGCTCCCGGTTCTATTTGCCTGTGCCGGCGCTGAATATTTTGCAAGAGGTGGTGTATCCATTTTAAACAGCCTTGGATGTGTGGACATCCTGTGCTTCGGTACGGAAAAAGACTCTCTTTCTGACTTTTACCCCATTGTATCTGTTCTCACAGAAGAACCGGAAAGTTATCGGACTACTCTGTTATCCTGCCTGAAGAATGGAATGGGCTACCCGGCTGCCAGATCTGCCGCTCTTTCCGAGTATCTTCATACGGATGTATCTTTTCTTCGTCATCCGAATAATATTCTTGCTTTGGAATATCTTTGTGCTCTGAAAAAACTAAGCAGCCGTATGATTCCTCATACGATTCAACGTATCGGTGCCGGATACCATGATGATACACTAAGCAGTTATTTTTCATCAGCTACTGCCATACGTCAGGCACTTTTAAGGGAATCTTCTTCTCAGTCTGATATATGGAAAGCTTTCATGCCTCAAAGCAGTGTTGTATTTTTGGAAGAACATCTAAAAACATATGGTTCGCTTTGTATACAAGATTTTTCTTCCATACTTCAATACCGTCTTCTTGCCGCACACGAAGCTGACGATTTTTCTTCTTTTTTTGATGTTGATCAGTTTCTTGCAAACCGAATTTTTCAGAATCGTTTTTCTTTTCAATCATTCCGGGATTTTGTCGAAGTGCTCACTTCCAAAAATCAGACACGCGGACATATTCAGCGTTCTCTTTTTCATATTCTTCTGAATATCTGCGAGCCTGACACATCCGCTATGCTGCTTCCTCATTATACCAGAATTCTAGGCATGAAGCGTGACGCATCCTGTGTTTTAAAACAGATCAAAGTCAGCTCCTCTATCCCGGTTCTGACCAAAATGGCAGATGCGCCAAAAGTCATAAATGCTTTTGCTATGGCAGAAAACGAAAAAAAAGCCGCCTTATCGCAATTACAACAGACAACTTTTTCCTCTCATATTTATGAATCTGTCCTTTCCCAGAAATACCACCAACCATTTCGACATGAAAATATCCGTCAGATTGCAATCATCTAAGATGCATCTGACGGATATCTTTTAGTTTTTAAAGCTGTGAATTGGTGCCGGAATTCTTCCGCCTCTGTTTACAAAATCTGCACAGGAGAATCTGTTTACCGGAATAATCGGTGCATATCCAAGAAGTCCTCCAAATTCTACAATTTCCCCAACGCCTTTGCCGATTACAGGAATCACTCTGACAGCCGTGGTCTTCTGATTCACCATACCGATTGCCATCTCATCTGCAATAATACCAGAAATTGTTGTTGCAGGAGTATCTCCCGGAATTGCAATCATATCAAGACCTACTGAGCAGACACAGGTCATTGCCTCCAGCTTCTCTATCGTCAAAGCTCCTGCCTGTACTGCATCAATCATACCCTGGTCTTCGCTGACTGGTATGAAGGCTCCGCTCAGACCACCCACATAAGAGGATGCCATTACACCACCCTTCTTCACCTGGTCATTTAATAATGCCAGTGCTGCCGTTGTTCCCGGTGCACCTGCATATTCCAGACCTATTTCACAAAGAATATCTGCTACACTGTCTCCAATTGCCGGAGTCGGTGCCAGTGACAAATCAATAATACCAAACGGAATATTCATTCTACGTGACGCTTCCTGCGCAACAAGCTGACCTACTCTCGTTACCTTAAATGCTGTTTTCTTGATCGTCTCACACAGCACTTCAAAATTCTCACCGCGTACAGACTCTAATGCCGTCTTTACAACACCCGGTCCGCTGACACCTACATTGATAATGGCATCCGCTTCTGTTACTCCATGGAAGGCTCCCGCCATAAATGGATTGTCATCCGGTGCATTACAGAATACTACCAGCTTCATACAATCTACGGAATCTCTGTCCTTAGACTGATCTGCTACCTCTAAGAGGATCTCTCCCATTAACTTA
>CAKRON010000150.1 GCA_934373455.1 uncultured Marvinbryantia sp. | reverse complement strand
CTATTTATATGGCCAATGTATTGGGACTGGATATGGGTATGTTCTACAAACGCCGTGACTATTCCAGAATCGTGGATGGCCGCAACCCAATCGTAGCTCATGAATTCCTTGGTTCTAATGTTGCCGGTAAAGATATGGTCATCATAGATGATATGATTTCTTCCGGAGACAGCATCCTTGAAGTTGCAGCTGAATTAAAAGAATTAAAGGCAAATCGTATTTTCCTCTGTTCTACTTTTGGTCTCTTCACCAATGGAATGGATAAATTTGATAAGGCATATGAACAGGGTGTATTCGATTACCTGCTTACTACAAACCTGGTATATCAGACTCCAGAACTTCTGTCTCGTCCATATTATACCAGCTGTGACTTAAGCAAATATCTTGCTTATATCATCGATACGCTGAATCACGATGAATCTATCAGTCATCTGCTGAATCCGCTGGATCGTATCAATCGATTCCTTGCAAAAAATAACAAGTAAAGATTCGTGCCATGTACGCACACTATCAAAAACGGGACTGCTGAGAGGCAGTCCCGTTTTTATTCTCTTGAACACTTACTTCTATTTGAAATACTGTACTCCGGATTCAAAGATCTTCATATCCTGTTCTCCGTAAATATTGATTGCTACAGATTCTCCTCTTCTTTCTGAGTGAGCCATCTTTCCGAGCACACGTCCATCCGGACTAGTGATACCTTCAATCGCCATGTAAGAACCATTTACATTCCATTCTTCATTATTGATATCCAGTTCTCCGTCTGGTGTCACATACTGTGTGGCAACCTGACCATTTGCAAACAGTTTCTGAATCCATTCCTTCGATGCTACAAAACGTCCTTCACCGTGAGATGCCGGATTGCAGTAAGTTGCTCCTGGTGTTGCAAGCTGCAGCCAAGGAGATTTGTTGCTCACTACTTTTGTATACACCATCTTAGAAATATGACGGTTAATTGTATTAAAGGTCAGAGTTGGAGAATCCTCTTTCTGTCCGGTAATCTCTCCGTATGGTACAAGTCCCAGTTTAATCAGTGCCTGGAAACCATTACAGATACCAAGGGCAAGTCCATCTCTTTCATTCAATAATTTTGTCACTGCTTCTTTCAGTTTCGCATTCTGGAAAGCTGTCGCGAAGAATTTTGCAGATCCATCTGGTTCATCACCTGCGGAAAATCCTCCTGGGAACATGATGATCTGTGCCTGATTAATTGCTTTTTCATAAATCTCTACAGAATCACGAATGTCTTCTGCTGTCAGATTCTTAAATACTTTTACATCTACATCTGCGCCTGCACGTTCAAATGCTTTCATACTGTCATACTCGCAGTTCGTTCCAGGGAATACCGGAATAAATACACGAGGTTTTGCTACTTTATGCTTGCAGACATAGATACTCGGAGTCTTGTATACTCCATCTTCCATAACAGCGTCTTTATCCTCTGGTTTCACAGACATAAATACTGCTGTAGGTCCATCTGCTTCTTCTCCAAGGAATGCTGTTCCACCCTGTTCTCCGGATACTGTCTTAAATACTTTTTCCAGAGTACCCTTCCAGGATGTCAGTGCTTCTTCCAGAGTGATCTTCACATCTTTATAGGTCAGAACCGGCTGTGCTGCCACTTCACCGATCACTATTCCACCTGCTGTCAGTTTCTCTGCTTCTTCAGCTGGAACTTCTGCAATAAGATCACCAAATCCCGGTGCGAACAGACTGTCACTATCAAGACTGTCGTTAAGAGCAACACCCAGACCATTACCAAATGCCATCTTAGATACAGCTAAAGCTACACCTTTTCCATCCAGTGTATATGCAGATACAATCTTTCCTGCCTTTACATCTTCAAAGAATTTACCGTACAGATCTTTCACCTGTTCGTAAACCGGCAGATCATATTCATCTTTCTCAATCTGGAACAGAACCAGTTTATTTCCTGCTTTTTTCAGTTCCGGAGAAATCATTGTCTTATCACTTGCCACATCTACTGCAAAAGATACCAGTGTCGGCGGTACATCAATCTCATTAAATGTTCCGGACATAGAATCTTTTCCACCGATAGATGGAAGACCAAATCCCAGCTGTGCTTCATAAGAACCAAGAAGAGCAGCAAATGGCTGACTCCATCTCTTAGGATCTTCACTCATTCTGCGGAAGTATTCCTGGAAGGTCAGACGGATCTTCTTATAATCTCCACCACCTGCAACAATCTTAGCTACAGATTCCAGCACTGCATACACTGCTCCATGATATGGACTCCAGCTGGACAGATATGGATCAAATCCATAAGCCATCATCGTTACAGTATCGGTCTTTCCTTTCAGAACAGGAAGTTTGGCAACCATTGCCTGAGTCTCAGTCAGCTGGTATTTTCCTCCATATGGCATCAATACACTGCCTGCGCCAATGGAACTGTCAAACATTTCTACCAGACCCTTCTGAGAACAGCCATTCAGATCAGCCAGATCTTCCAGCCATTTTTCTTTTACATCTTTTACAGACTCTTTTGTAAAGTACTTATCTTTACCAGATGGAATCTCTACATACACATTTGTTTCCTGATGTGCACCATTGGTGTCCAAAAATGCTCTGCTGATATTTACAATCTCTTTATCTCTCCAGATCAGTACAAGTCTCGGTGACTCTGTAACCACTGCGACTTCCACTGCTTCCAAGTTCTCTTCATTCGCATATTTCAGGAATTCTTCCACATCTGCCGGATCTACTACAACTGCCATACGTTCCTGTGATTCGGAAATGGCAATCTCTGTTCCATCCAGACCTGCATATTTCTTCGGTACTTTATCCAGATAAATCTGAAGTCCGTCAGCCAGTTCTCCAATTGCAACGGAAACTCCACCGGCACCAAAGTCATTACATTTCTTAATCAGACGGCTTACTTCCGGTCTGCGGAACATACGCTGAATCTTTCTCTCGGTCGGTGCATTACCTTTCTGTACTTCTGCGCCACATACTTCGATAGAACTCTCTGTATGCACCTTAGAAGATCCTGTTGCACCACCAATACCGTCACGTCCGGTGCGACCACCAAGCAGGATAATAATGTCTCCCGGATCAGATGTCAGTCTCTTTACATCTTTTCTTGGAGCTGCTCCCATGACAGCACCGATTTCCATTCTTTTAGCCACATAGTTCGGATGATAAATCTCTTTTACGTATCCGGTAGCCAGTCCAATCTGATTACCATAGGATGAGTAACCATGCGCAGCCTGACGAACCAGTTTCTTCTGAGGCAGTTTTCCTTTTAAGGTATCTTTTACAGATACTGTCGGATCTGCTGCACCTGTTACACGCATTGCCTGATATACATAAGTTCTTCCTGACAATGGATCACGAATAGCTCCACCCAGACAAGTAGCAGCTCCACCAAATGGTTCGATTTCAGTAGGATGGTTATGGGTTTCATTCTTAAAATTCACCAGCCATTCTTCTACTTCTCCATCAATCTCTACCGGAACAACGATACTGCAGGCATTGATTTCATCTGATTCTTCCTGGTCATCCAACATGCCTTCTTTTTTCAGTTTTCTCATAGCCATCAGTGCCAGATCCATCAGGCAGACAAATTTGTCATCTCTTCCTTTGAAAATCTCAGCACGGTCAGCCAAATATTTTTCATATGTGCCAACAATCGGTTTTTTATAATCACCATCTCCAAATTCTACGTTCTTCAATTCTGTAGAAAATGTAGTATGACGGCAATGATCAGACCAGTAGGTATCCAGCACTCTTATTTCTGTCATGCTCGGATTTCTCTTTTCTTCTCCGGCAAAATAATGCTGGATGTGCTGGAAATCCTTAAATGTCATTGCAAGGTTCAAAGATCCATACAGTTCTTTTAATGCCTCTTCTGTCATTTCTGTAAATCCGTCAAATATTATTACATCTTTTGGCTCATCAAATACCGTAACAAGAGTATCCGGTTTTTTCATATCCGTCTCTCTGGAGTCTACCGGGTTGATGCAGTAACTTTTAATTGCTGCGAATTCATCATCTGTGATTTTACCTTCAATCACATAGGTTGTTGCAGAACGAATGACCGGATCTTCATCCTCATTCAAAAACTTGACACACTGTACAGCAGAATCTGCTCTCTGGTCAAACTGACCCGGAAGATACTCTACTGAAAAAG
>CAKRON010000149.1 GCA_934373455.1 uncultured Marvinbryantia sp. | reverse complement strand
CTTCATAACGGGCATACAGCTTGCTGCTGTAGTCTGTTTCTGTATTGTTGATTTCTTCCAGGGCAGAATTTAATTCCCTTAACAGATCCGGTCTGGATTTTGATACACCGAAATAACAGTCACTTACACCGATATCAGCAATGGCAATAAAATCGCTGTTGACAGACAGTGCCGGGACCACAAGAGCTTCCAATTCATCTGCATCCAATTTTTCTATCATTTCGTCATAGTCTTTGCAGACAACAACCTCTGCCTGGATTTGATTGCTGTCCAGCCATTTTTCCAGAAGTTCTTTCTGATAGCTTCCATCTGCAGCGCCGATACGGCAGCCATTCATCTGCTTCAGATCACCATCCGCAAGATTTGCATGATCTTCCCGGGTATAGATCCAATATCTTTCTGTTCCCTCAGCATAGGTTGAAAAATCGATAGATTCTGCTCTTTCCGGTGTATAACTGACACTTCCAAGTAGATCTATTTCTCCATCTTCCAGCATATCCAGGCACTCTTTAAATGGAGCATAGACATATTCATACTTCCAGCCGGTTATATAAGAAATTTTCTGAAGATACTCATAGCCTGCTCCCTGCTTATGTTCCCCTGAACTTCCTTCCTGAAAATTGGCATATGGGAAATATCCAACTCTCACCGTTTTATTTTCTTCCTCCATCGCCTGAGTTGTTTTCCCATCACTTTTTGTTTCCGACGCATAGACAGAAGCTGATACAAAAAGCAGCATAATAATTGCAAAAATGCTCAAACATATTCTTTTGTTCTTATTTTTTCCTATCTTTTTATTTATTCTTCTCATCTTTATTATCCTGTTTTTGTTCTTCCCTGTCTGTAAGTTTTTTGTTTCATATTTCGCACCCGCTATCTGATTGAATCATTATGATTCTTGTTGCCTTATGATTTCTGCCAACATCGACAGCAGCTTATCCACCTGGATTGGCTTTGCTATATGACCATCCATTCCGGCTGCAAACGCCTCTCTCTTATCTTCTTCAAATGCATTTGCCGACATTGCAATGATCGGGATGTATGCCTTATCCGGCAGGTGCCTGATTGCCTGTGTTGCTTTATAACCGTCCATTTTCGGCATCTGGATATCCATCAGAATGATATCATATGTGTCTGCCGGCATCTTTTCTATTCTGTCTACACACTGAATGCCATCCTCCACACGTTCTACTTTAAGACCGGCACGCTCAAGTATTGCCTCTGCAATCTCTGCATTCAAATCATTATCCTCTGCCAAAAGGATCTTTCTGCCTTTCAGGATTTCACTGTCTGTTCCAGGATTTTCAACGTGTTTTTTTACATAATAGCTTTCATCCGCTATCCTGTGTTTTAACGTAACTGTAAAGGTGCTGCCCTTGCCAGGCTCACTCTCTACATCTATTGTTCCGCCAAGCAGATCCACATATTTCTTTACGATTGACATTCCAAGTCCGCTTCCGGAGATTTTGCTCTTTGTGGTATTTTGCTCACGTGTGAATGCTTCGAAAATCTTTGTCAGGTAATCCTCACTCATACCGATTCCGGTATCGCTCACCTTCATCCGTGCTATCATATATCCAGATTCATCGCAAGGTAATTCATCTACATTTACCATAACAGAACCACCGGTTGGAGTATATTTTATAGCATTGCTCAGAATATTGACTATTATTTCTTTTACCTTGGTAATATCTGTCAGCACATGCTCATGCTCTACATTCATCGTATAATGAAGTGAAATATGCTTTTTCTTTGCTTTCTCATCAAATACTGCCAACAAAGACTGCCAGACATCTTCAATCTGGGCATAATTCTCATCAAGTTCCATCCTTCCACTCTCAATCCGAGCCATATCGAGTACATTATTTATGATTGACAGAAGAAGATTTCCAGACTGCTGCAGTTTTTCCAAATGTGCTGAAGTTTCAGGCAGACCTTTTCCCTTTAGTTCATCCTCCATAAGCTGTGCATAACCCAGAATGGCATTCATAGGAGTACGGATGTCATGTGACATATTGTTAAGAAAACGAGTCTTTGCCAGACTGGCATCCTCTGCTTTTTTCAGAGCGATTTCCAGTTTGTCATTAAGTTTTTGTGTATCATTTGCTGCAAGTTTTGCGACCGCTTCTGCTTTCCTTGCCTTCCATAAAAGTACGAGAATCATGCCAATGATGCTAAGTGCAAGAAATCCTGCCGTGACAAAAAAAGCAAACATGTTGTCTTTTACAAAATCATAAAAAGTCACCTTATCTGCCGTACTGTCATAGATAGCAAGTGCACTTGTAAGCATATCAGAGGGCATAGTCTTCAAAGTTTTATTCAATATCGACAAAAGGGTTCCCTCACCGCCTCTTACGGCAAAGCATGCCTCCATTGTTTTTGTAAGTGGAACACACTTGAAATCTCGATCGTTATCATATTTCAGAGACAGACTGGTTCCCATGAGAAAACAGTCTGCTTTTTCATGAAGAACCATATCTGTCGCATCAGCAAGCGAATCGCAATCTACCAGTTTCCATTGAGGATAACTAAAGGCAATATGCTGTTTTAAGGCTTCGTGTTCCTTTGGCACAGCTACTGAATACGCCTCGTCCTCATTGAAATATTTCTCATCCGTTACCGCCATCAGGCTGTAGGTCCAGGCTGTATTTGTAAGTGCATAGCCTTTTGTTTCTGCAAAATCAGGATTTCTGCTGGCATAGAAAATCATATCAATCTCACCATTCTGCAGCGCCTGAATCATCTCGTCATAGTCGTCATACGCCTGCATATGAAATTCCAGTATCTGATTTCCCAGACAGTCTTTGGCATAAGAAATATATTCCACCAGCGTACCGGTAAGTTTTCCAGTCTCTTCATCCATGGAAAAGATTGCCGGATCATTATTCATAAATCCGATCTGAATGCCACCATGTTCTTTCAGCCAGGACTTTTCTTCGCCTGTAAGGCTCTGATTATAATCAAGGGTAAAATACTTCTTATACAGATCTGCCTTAAAAAAAGGACTATCTTGATCCAGCTGGCGCATAGCCCAGTCCAGTTCTTCCTTAATATCGCTGCGCTCTTTATTTATTACAAAATATATGCCTGATTTACCAATCATGGTGACAGATGATATGCCCTGTTCAGACCAGATTGATTCTTCCAAAGATACAAAACCGTCAATCTCATGATTCGCTAATTTCTTTTTGACATCCTCATTATTATATACATTTACATGCTCTGTCTGTATACCATTCTTATTTTCCCATTCTGTCAGCATGATTTCAGGTTCTGTACCCATGAGCACGCCTACACGTTTCCCGTCCAGGGACTTGAAATCAGATGTTCCAATATCCGTATGCGATAAATCAGCATAAAGAATATATTTTTCCTCACCCATCGGGTCATCCGAAAAAAGCATCTTTTGTGCACGTTCATCGGTGTAAGAGATATCACCCATGATATCAATCTCACCATTTTCAAGCTTATCAAAACAGTTGGACCAGTCACATTTCACATACTCAAATTTCCATCCGGTATAGCCTGCCAGAGCCTGCATGAGTTCGTAGCCATATCCTCGTCTGACACCAGTTTTATCGACATAGTCGAAAGTATCCTCAAATGAACCGACACGGATGATCTTCTGCTCCTTTATCTGGGTTTCATCATTCTTCGTTTCAACAGCCCAGCAATGTACTGAGAATATCATCCACATTCCCAAAACAACCAATATAGCCGCACATAGGATGGCTGATTTTTTTCTACTTTTATACATTGTTCTTCTCCACAAATTACAAATATTTCTTCATTGTAGGCACAAGAATGTTCATATTTACAGGCTTAGAAATATAATCATTCATTCCAACCAAAAGACACTTTTGTATATCTTCCGCAAAGACATTGGCAGTCATTGCAATAATTGGAATCCTGGCTTTTTTCGTATCTTTCATCTTTCGAATAGCTAATGCAGCATCATATCCGTTCATAACCGGCATCTGAATATCCATAAGAATTATCTTATAATAATCAGCGTCTGCTTTTTCAAGCATGTCAATGCATGCAGCTCCGTTATTTGCAGTTTCAACTACACATCCTTCTTCCATCAATAGTTCTGTTGCGATTTCTGTGTTGATCTCATTATCTTCCACTAATAAGATCCGAACACCGTTCAGGCAATTCTTATTGCACAAATAACTGTTTTTGTTCA
>CAKRON010000148.1 GCA_934373455.1 uncultured Marvinbryantia sp. | reverse complement strand
GATTATAATATGTTCTGAAGATTTCTCTTGCTATCGGCACAGCTGCAGAACTGCCGGTACCACCATCTTCTGCAATTACACTGACTACAATATCAGGATCTTCTACATTGGAAAATCCTACAAACCAGGAATGTGTTGAAAAGTTTGCTTCTGATCCCGTATTTCCATTCACTTCATACTCAGCTGATCCGGTCTTTCCGGCAATAGAAACTCCCAAATCACTTAAAGAACTGGCAGTTCCGCCATTTACTACGCTCTGCATATATTGGTTTAATGTCTGCGCCTCGCTTGAATTCATCAGTTTTTTATATTCCAGCGCTTTTGTTTCACTTACTTGTATACCATCAGTATTTTCAATATGATCTACAAAATAAGGTGTCATCAACACTCCATCATTTGCAATTGCAGATACAATTAATGCCATATGAAATGGTGATACCAGAGTATTTCCCTGTCCAATTGCTGTTTGCATTGTTTCTCCGACAGAAGATTTTCCATTTAGAGAAAACTGACTGCTGCTGTATGGAAGCACGGTAGGTAACTTGCCATTAAACATCAGAGAACTGCACAATTCCGCAAATTTATCATTATCCAGCTGCAGACCGATATTTGCAAATGATGTATTACAGGAATGCTGGAAGGATCCCTCCAAATCCTCATATCCATGTACCTCGTAATCATAACATTTAATCGTCACATCTTCTTTTGTCATACTGCCCTGACAGTCATAGGCATAATTCATATATTCATTTGGAAATTCCCTGATATACTCTAATGTTGTCAGAATCTTAAAAGTCGATCCCGGCGGATATAATCCCTGTGTAGCTCTGTTCAGAAGAGGACTCTGAGAATCATCTGCATTTAGTATTTCCCACTGAGAAGCCATATCATTCGGGTCAAAATCCGGTTTGGATACCATCGCAAGTATCTTTCCTGTAGATGGTTCCATAACCACAACAGCCCCCTTATACATTCCCAATGCATTATATGCTGCCTGCTGAAGTCTGCTGTCCAGTGTTAATACCAGGCTGTCGCCTCTGAGCTTTTCATTATTCTTTTCACTTCCCACCTGATCCTGAATCGATGAATTCGAAGTCATAAGGTCATTATTATAGATTGCTTCCAGTCCCGATTTTCCATTTACCGTATATCCAACTACGTGGGCAAATATGTTGCTCCACGGATATACTCGAGTCTCCGTCCCATCTTCTGCTACATTTGTACCTGCCAGAACTTCACCATCAGAAGAATAAATCGTTCCGCGAATTACATATGCTTCCTGTGCATCTCCCTTAGTATTATTAGGATTACGATTGATTCCGTCCAGCAATACAACATTAAAATAAACCAGATATCCTACCAGTGAAAGGAACATTGCTGAAAACAGATATGCCATTCTTACATATGACTTATTTCGTATCTTCTTTGGAACATGTTTATCATATGTTCTCTTTTTTTTCTTTTCTTCCTCCGATGTCTCCTGCATATCTTGTTCAAAGTTTTCGGAAGATGCTCCATTTATAAAAGATGGAATGTCAATAGATTTATCTGTAAATTCCGTTTCGTTCCTGTTCCATTTGCCATTCTCTTTCTTCTCTGAATCTCTCAATTTGTTCCTCCTCATCTTCACGAAGAATATACAATCCCTGAATAATTGCAAACATCATTACCGTACTCAGCATAGAACTTCCTCCATAGCTGACCAGTGGAAGTGTCACTCCCGTCATCGGTATAAATTTCATTGCGCCGCCAACCGTCAAAAATACCTGTACCGCATACATCGTTCCAAGACCCAGTGCCACCAGTCTGTAAAAACGATTGGATAATCTCATGGCTATATTCACAAACATAATATAGCAGCTCATGCAAACCAATACCAAACAGATGGAAAACAGACCTCCCAATTCTTCTGTAATTGCTGAAAACATAAAATCCATTTCCACCAATGGAATACTGTCAGGTGTTCCATTCATAATACCAGTTCCCAGCCAGCCTCCGGCTGCCATAGCAAATAACGACTGCGCCACCTGATATCCGCTGCCAGAATAATCCGCAAACGGATTCTGCCATATCTGAACTCGCTGTCTTATATGAGAAAACATATGATAAGCTCCCACTGCCGCTACTGAGCCGGCTGCCACTCCGGCCAGCGCATAAATCATTTTTCTTGTAGAAACATAAAGCATAACCAGATATGTTATAAAATAAATTAATGCACTTCCCAAGTCCGTAGAATACACCAAAATCAAGACATGCAATGCTGCCACTACAGTAGCGATTACAAGATCTTTAAAGGTCTTTGCATTGCCAAGCATACCGGCAATACAAAATACAAATATAATTTTAATAAATTCAGACGGCTGTATACTGATCCCACCAATTACAAATCCAAGCTTTGCACCATAAGTCACCTGTGCAGCAACTGCAACAACACCCAGTCCGCCGATACCAACGGTAGCATATAGCCATGTCCATTTTGTCAGGACACGCACCTTCCGTATTATGGCCGGAATCAATAATGCTACCACAGTAGATATCACAACAATTTTAAACTGCTTCACTGCTTCGTCAAAAGATAACCTGGTAATCATTATGAATCCAATTGTAATCAGCATACACATATGATTTACTACCAGCTTAGATGCCCTTGGATACAGATTTCTGAAAAATACCAGTGTTGCAGCAAGATAAATAAACTGCGCACCATAGAGAAACATCAGATTCAAATCCTCTTTTTTCAGATACATAATCATAAATGCGATAAAGTGAATCATAAACATCATCAGATTTTGTCTTACAAAAAGAAAATCTTTATCATCTTCATCATGTTTGCTGAATACGATATAGCTCTGCATGGTGTATATGGCCATGAGAATAATAATTGCATATCTTGAAAACTGGATAATTAAACTAACCACAGTACCTCCCCTTTATTCAACGCCTCGTTTCATATGTCCTCGTGTAAAATCACCTTCAGGATTTTTTACATCTTCCCATTTTATAAATGCTTTTATATAACGTTCCAACACTGCTTTTACCTGCTCTGTACTTTCTGTTGTAAAACTTAATCTTACAGATTCCGGTGCAATCAAACGAACTGTCTTTCCAAGATCAGCCAGATCTGTAACAGCACTGTTATACAAGATATTATAGCAGAAACTACAATCATTTTTTATAAAAAAATGCTTATTTTTTCTGTCATGCAACTGTAAAACTTTCCTTGTCTTTGAACAGCCGGTTGTGTTTTTCTGAAAGCACTGGGCGGTAACCATCAATGGTGTATATCCATATACAATCAATTCTTTTTTTGCAAAATTCAATGCTTTCATTTCCTGCTCTGTAAGTTCGACCGGAAGTGTCATCCATTCTATTGACTCCTGTTCCCAGAATTTTAACGCTTCCTGATTCCAGATATACATATTCTGATCCAGTGCTATCTTACCACCATATTCTATTTTCTGTAAATATTCGATCTCTTCCAGATTCTTTACCAAAATTCCGTCAAAGTGTTTTAGTGTTTCTTGAACTTCTTTTCCCTGTCGGAAATAGTTTCTTTTTTCTTCTCTGAAGATCCATGGCATTACATACCAGCAGTCTTTCTCTTTCTCATGGCATTTTGCAATATCTTTTTCTGCCTGCATTAAAAATGACTCTTTCGAATCATATCGAAGACTGTTGATGTAAACTCTCTTTATTTCATCGAAGAATAAGATTGCTCTTAACTGTTCCGAAGTTTGAATCTCTGCCGTCAATTCCGGTATATTCTTTTCTTTTTTACCTTCAACTATCGTTATCTTTTTCTGAGAAGACGGCTCTTTTCGGACATACACCTCTAACAGTTCTTTTTTCAAAGTATCTGCCATATTTCTGCGAAGCTCATTCAATTCCTGTACAGGAACAAAGATCTGTTCATTCATTTGTATCTTCAAATTACTCCACTGAAAATCAGTCTGGCCCAATTTGCTGATCTGTCTTCGTACCTCGTCTTCAGTTGAAGGCCGTTTCTGAGCCGCTTCTGCTTCCTTGCCAGTTACCAGAACACTGCATTTCCCACATGTTGCTTTTAATTTTATCGGCATGTCCTTTTTTAATGTCAGTTCTCCTTCAACAGGTACTTTATAAGGTGTATCCATATATTCTTTTTTTATTCTGCCAAGAAGCTCTGCATTTCGTGTTCTGTATAAGACAGAAGATTTGTTCACTTTTATCCTGCCTGT
>CAKRON010000147.1 GCA_934373455.1 uncultured Marvinbryantia sp. | reverse complement strand
TTTATAAGGTCAGTTCCTTGAATTAACTTTTTAGAATCTTTCAAGGTTGTTTCACTGTTCAATTATCAAGGTTCTTTCTGTTGTTGTTTTCTCACTAGCAACTTTGATATCATATCATGGTTCTTTCGTTTTGTCAACAACTTTTTTATTTTTTTCAATCTTTCGATTGACTTTCATTTTGCTTGCCGTCTCTCAGACAGCTTCATTATATTATCATCCGTTTCGACATTTGTCAACAACTTTTTGAAACTTTTTCCATTTTTTTAACAGCCCTTACTTGCGAAGTTAAATTCCACTTTTCTGTGGAATTTAACTTCGCAAAACACATATTTTGATGCCGGTTTTTACACCTTTGTCCGATACAGCTTTAATTGATGCAAAGCTCTCGTTACATTAATATATAACGCTTGTTTTTCCAATGGGGACTGGTATTGTTCCAAATGTGGAATATAAACTGCATCAAATTCCAAACCTTTTGCAAGATAAAACGGACAGACTGAAATTCCCGTATGAAATTTCATACTGTCTTTTGTAAGATATTCTGCCTCTATTCCACGCGATATCAATCCCTCATAAATCCGTTCTGTTTCTTCTTGCGTCAAACACAGAATTCCCTGCGTCTGGTATTCATCATTCTCCTTTAATTCTTTTACCATACATTCAAACAGCTCATCCTCTGTCTTAACACTTTCTTCACATGGATATTCCCCATGACGATTTACATATTCTGTATCACTGTTTTCCTGTGTAATCTGATTTGCATACTCCATAATCTCGCATGTAGAACGATAAGATTTCTTCATATCAATATAAAAAATCTCTTTTCCAAATATTTCAGGAAGAAATTTCATCACATTCTGCTGTTTTTCTCCCATCGTCTGCTTTCTATCTCCCAGAATTGTCATTGGGCAATCAAACATCTTTTGAATAATCCGATATTGCAGATACGAATAATCCTGCATTTCATCGATTACAATGTGTTTTACTTTTCTGCGCTCAGGCAGTTCATTCATTGAATACTTCAAATACAGCAATGGATACACATCTTCATATGGTATCTCCTGTGTCTCTATCAGTTGCTCTTCTCTTCCAGTTTCCAATAAAAATCGATTATACAATTCCAGGATATTCGTTGTCACATACATGCGATTTATCTTTTCCAGAATCTTCTGTTTCTCTTCTTCCTCTATGTCCCTGTTTTGAAGTGTTTCTTGTTCATCAATTAAATAGTCAGCAATCTTTCCCAAACGCGCAAACATAGGCACATCACAATATTTTTCGTAGAAGAACTTTGAAATTGTTTCCTCTGAACAGAATATCTTCTTATATTTAAAATCACAAAGTTCTACATTTTCCCATTCCTGCTGCATCAAGAATAAATCCAATTCCTGCACAAATGCCTTCGTCTGCTTATAATCTGACACAACATGATCTTTTCCGTGAAGTATTGCTTCTAATTCATCATATTTATCCTGCGCCTCTCCAAGCGACTGCAATTCCCTATAAGCATAATCGTCAAGTGTCATTTCACATATATTTTCTTCTCCCAATTCCGGAAGAATTCTGGATATATAATCTCCAAATATACTATTCGGCGATAATACCAATACCTGCGCCGCCTTCAGTGATTCGCGATTATGATAAAGAAGATATGCTATTCTGTGTAATGCCACTGAAGTTTTTCCACTCCCTGCACAACCCTGAACTACCATCATTTTGTGCTTCACATCACGTATGATACTATTCTGTTCCTTCTGAATTGTGGTAACAATACTTTTCAGCTTGCTGTCCGCATTCTCCGATAATGCCTGCTGCAGAATTTCGTCATCAATATTCATCTCCGTTTCCAAAGCAAATATCAATTTTCCTTCTCTTATTTTATATTGACGTTTTCTTGTAATCTCGCCTTTTAATAATCCTATTGGTGCCAGAAAATCAGCCTTTCCTTTATCATAATCATAAAAGAGACCTGATACCGGTGCTCGCCAATCATACACATATGCTCCAGCCCCATGATTTTCTGTCAGATTTCCTACACCTATATAATATATTTCTGATTCATCTTCTCCGTCATAACAAAAATCTACTCTTCCAAAATACGGTGCATCTAACATTTTTTCGTATCGTTTTCTGTCCCGCTTGTATTCCTCCTGCTGCGTCAGTCTTGTTTTTAACGCCATCTTGTTGTCAAACATTTCATATCCATATTCATCAAACTCCGCATAGTTTTCCCAGAAATAGTCATTCATGTTCTCCAGATCTTTGGCATTGTCTCCCAATTTCTGTAATACCTCAGCATATTTTGACTTAACTTTTTCCAATACCAGTTTCAGATACTTTTCTTCTTCCACTCTCATTATCTGCAACATCCTTTAATCATAGTCTACTTTTATCAAGGTAAGCCCCTGGGCCGGTGCCGTAGGACCTGCCAGTCTGCGGTCTTTTTCTTCCATTACTTCTATTACTTGTTTTGGTGTCATCTTGCCATACCCGACATCCAATAATGTTCCGACCAGAACACGAACCATATTCTGCAAAAAGCCTGTTCCATGAAATGTAAAATAAATATATCCTTTTCTTACACTCACATCAATCTGATCTACCATTCTTACTGTTGACTTCTTCATTTTCGGATTGGTACAGAAACTTGCGAAATCATGTCTTCCTTTCAGATAGCCTGCTGCTTCCTGCATAGCCGCTATATCCGGCATCTTTTCCAGCTGGGTTACATATTTCCTGTCAAAAATCGTCTTCACTTCTCCTGCATAGCAGACATACTGATATGTTTTTCCTGATGCATTATATCTTGCATGAAACCGTTCTGATGCCTCTTTTACCTCGTTTACTGCAATATCATCCGGCAAATAACGATTCATATAATCTCGAATCTCTACCGGAGTCATATCCACATCCAAAAAAATATTAGCTACCATAGCTTTTGCATGCACGCCTGCATCTGTTCGTCCTGCACCATTTAATTTCAGTTCTGTAATCGGTACTTTTTCCTCACACATAAGAAATAATACCTTTTCCAGTTTTCCCTGAATTGTTTCTTTATTGGGCTGATGTTCCCATCCATAATATCTGGTTCCATCATAACTGATCACCATCTTATAATTTTTCATATGCTGTCTTCTCATTCCTCTTTATATAATTATCTGTATATCATACAATAAAATTCTACTTCTGTCATGGGCTAATTCCAGAATGTCGCAGTATTCTTATTGCGAATTCAAGAATGCCTCGGCATTCTTGCTGATAGATTAAAAAATCCGCCAGACATTTTCGCCTGACGGATTTCCATCGATTTTCTCTTATTATCTTAAATAATTGCTATTTACGTATCCATATTTTCCTAAAGTTGGTGCATATACATACCAGTATGTGCTGTCACTGAAATCCTGCACATATACATACTCACCATTACGAAGTTTTCCAATCTCATTGCTGGCATCATAAGCTTTTGCATTTCTTAATGCCAGATAATAAGTGGTTCCTGTCACATAATAAACCATGCCGCTAACACTGCGAGGTGCAATCAGATAATCCTTATTTACATATCCATATTTATTCAGCTTGGATGAATATACATACCAGTATCCACTGTCACTGCTGTCAATTACACTAACAGTATCACCCGTATATAACTTTCCAATCTCATTGCGGTAATCATATGCTTTCGCCGTGCGAAGCGCCAGATATCCGGTAGCCACACTCACTGTGTAATCACAGTTCGAATAGGGTTCTGAACACCCTGCATATACCAGATAGTTGTTATTTACGTAACCATATCGGTTCAGCTTCGGTGAATATACATACCAATAATCCCCTGAACCATATTCCTCCACTTCAACAGTATCACCCGTATACAGTTCTCCGATTTCGTTGCGATAATCATATGCCTGTGCTGTCCGTAATGCCAGATATCCACTGCTTACCTGCACCTTATACGTATCAGGTGATGCCGCCATACAATCACGACTTCCCATTCCAATCCAAATTCCAAACAATAGCACCATCGCTATTATCCATTTTACAATACTTTTATATTCTGTTCTGCCATACTCTCTTGTCATAACGCACCTCCTTATTTACATCTTATTATTTTATTCTTCTATATATTATACTAGATATTTATACATATCGCAACCAACTTTTCTATACATTCTTATGTATAAATATGCATTTTTCACAAAGTTAGTTAATAATTATACATTTTTAAAATTAATATCTTTATTTAAAAGGCATTGTA
>CAKRON010000146.1 GCA_934373455.1 uncultured Marvinbryantia sp. | reverse complement strand
TTTCTAACCATTATTCTAACCAGTAGTTGACGAGAATGGTTAGAATAATGGTTAGAATGTGGTTAGAATATTTACAGGAGGCGATGAGATGATTTTTCAGGAAAGCGAAACTGTGGAATTGAAGTCGATCGTAGTAGACGACATAAAGAAGGAAATTTCCAAAAGAAATGTATTATTTGGGGAAATTCAGATGAAAACATTAGGAATTATGACCCATGATGGAGTTTATACAAATCTTGGACGTTTGTTGTCAGATCAGTGTGTGCACACAATTAGGGTAGCTGCTTTTGAGGGAACAACACAAAATCAGTTTAAGGATCGAAAAGAATTTTCCGGTTCTTTGTTCCAACAGATGAATGAAGTTTATGACTATATTGATTTCCGAAATCAGACACATTCCACTTTTCAAAAGTTATACCGGATCGATCAGAGAGATTACCCGGAAACTGCGGTCAGAGAAGCACTTCTGAACCTGCTTGTGCATCGTGAATATTCTTTCCGGGCAAGCACTTTTATTAGTCTATACGAAGATCGGCTTGAATTTACTTCGATTGGAGGACTTGTAAGCGGTGTGACATTGAACGATGTTTTGATGGGCATTTCCGTATGTCGAAACATGAAACTGGCAAATGTCTTTTATCGATTGGAATTGATTGAAGCATACGGAACCGGAATACTGAAGATGAAAGAAGCCTATTCGGGAACTGGAAAGGAGCCTAAGATTGAGATTTCCGACAATGCTTTTAAGATCATTCTTCCAAATCTGAATGTTAATACCGATCAGGAAAAGCAGGCTGCAAATAAACCCGAACAACACTTAGCGGAAGAAGCAGTAATCAATCTGGCAAAGCGGCAAGGCACTTTTACAAGAAAAGATATAGAAAAGGAACTGGAAATCAGCCAGACAGCATGTGGACGACTATTAAGGCGGATGATAGAAAGAAAACAAATTGTGCAGGAAGGCAAAGGCAAAAATACCCATTACCGTATTTCGGAGTAATCAGAACTTCAAATTTTTATGTGACAAACGTAACTGTCTGTGATATTATAAAAGTGATATAAACGAAAATGACTTTTGCAAAAATGAAAACATCTTTGAGTGAACAGAAAACGGTAATGTTAATGCTACATTGACTTTGAAAGTAGGAGAACAGTTCGGATATATATATATCGACTGTTCTCTTTTTCACTTTTCAAACATTAATCCGTTGAAGCTTTGCTTGTACACAGTAAAGCGTGGGGGATAATACAATCACTTATCAACAGGAGAGGAAAGGGATGAAAGGAAAAAGAGTGCTTACAGGCATTTTGCTTGTAGGAATTTTAGCGTGCGCTCTGACAGGGTGCAGTGATACAGATAGCACGAAAAAAGAAACAGAAAAGCCGGTCATTACACTCGGCAGTGACAGCTATCCACCATACAATTATCTGAATGAGGATGGTGTACCGACAGGTATAGATGTAGAACTGGCGACAGAAGCTTTCAAAAGAATGGGATACCAGGTGGACGTTATCCAGATCAACTGGGAGAAGAAAAAAGAACTGGTGGAGAGTGGGGAGATTGATTGTATCATGGGCTGTTTTTCTATGGAAGGACGTCTGGACGATTACCGCTGGGCAGGACCGTACATAGCAAGCCGCCAGGTGGTTGCTGTAAATGAGAGCAGCGATATCTATAGCTTAAGTGACTTGGCGGGAAAGAACCTGGCTGTCCAGTCCACAACCAAACCGGAAGGCATCTTTCTGAACCGGACGGATGAGAGGATCCCCAAGCTGGGCAATCTGATCAGCCTGGGACACCGGGAGCTGATCTATACGTTTCTGGGGAAAGGATATGTAGATGCAGTTGCAGCACACGAGGAATCTATCGTCCAGTATATGAAGGATTATGATGCAAGCTTCCGTATCCTGGAAGAACCTCTGATGATCACCGGAATAGGCGTTGCTTTTGCAAAAGATGATGACAGAGGAATCTGTGAGCAGATGAGCCAGACGCTGGAAGAGATGCGACAGGATGGCACATCCCTGAAAATCATTGAAAAATATCTGGATGATCCCCAGAAGTATCTGGAGGTGGATGATCTTGAATATTAAGAGAAAGACAAAAGAAAAACAGATTCAGGTGATCGGATGTCTGCTTGGAATCTGTGTGGCTGTAGTCTCTCTGTTTTATTTTTTTCATGTGGGGAAAGCGGAAGCAGAGAAAAGGATGGTGGAGATTGTAAACTATGTGAAAGTGCAGTGTTCCACTTACACCCATTACAATGAATCTTCGGAATCCAAAAGTCTCCTTCGTTCGATTGAAAGTGCCAGACAGATGAGTACAAATATCGCTACAGAAATAGAAAATGGCGGTCAGTTAAGCAGGGAGTTCCTGAGAAAAAATCTTAAGACTCTCTGGGTGGATGGAATCATTGTACTGGATCAAGAAGGAAAGATGGACTGTGAATACAGCACGGATGAGTCTCTGACCAATGAGATTGCGGAGTATCTGCAAAAAGATATTATCATGGATTTTACTGGATATGAAGAAAGAACTTATTCGGAACGCTTTACCAGGGAAGATGGATCACATATTGACATTGCAGCCTGTGCCAGAAAAGATGCACCGGGTATCGTTGCAATCTACTATTATACATCTCCTGAATTTGCCAGAAATTATACCCTGACGATACAGGGTCTTTTAAATGGCTATAGTACTCAGAAAGATGGAACGATCATTGTTGCAGACGAGGGGATCGTGGTTGCCAGCAATGATGAGAGCCTGCTGGGGCAGAATACGGCTGACAATGAAGTTGTTCAGGCAATGAAAAAGCATACAGACAGTCAGCATATCTATCATTTGAGGAATGAAGGAATCGGATGTTACGGAATCATGCTGAAGCAGAGAGATTATTATATCTATGCGTATCTTCCGGATACGGAAGTGTTCCATAACCTTCCATTA
Source organism: uncultured Marvinbryantia sp. (assembly GCA_934373455.1). Taxonomy (GTDB): domain Bacteria; phylum Bacillota; class Clostridia; order Lachnospirales; family Lachnospiraceae; genus Marvinbryantia. The sequence continues at coordinate 1,333 of CAKRON010000146.1, read as the reverse complement.
AGTGTGATAAGCGTTATTTTTCTTTATTTTCTGATGTTTAGTATATTCTGGTTCTGGACATACAGAACCAACCAGGCACACCAGAAACAGGAACAGGAAAAAGATGAAAAATATAAAGCAGAACTTCTGATAGCTGCAAAGAAAGCAGAAGCCGCCAATGAGGCAAAAACAGAGTTTCTCCAGCGAATGAGTCATGATATTCGGACTCCGATCAATGGAATCTGCGGCATGGTCAATATGGCAGACCATTATGCAGATGATATGGAGAAACAGACGGAATACAGGACAAAAGTTAAAGAGGCATCTAGTCTGTTGCTGGAACTGGTAAATGATGTTCTGGACATGAGTAAACTTGAGTCAGGTGAAATCGTTCTGGAAGAGATACCATTTAATCTGAGCAGTATTTACAGGGAAGTACTTGTTGTGATCGAGCAGATGGCTGCAGAACAGAATATCCGAATTGTATGGGAGAAAAAAGAAATCACACACCGAGATTTTATTGGAAGTCCGGGATATGTGAAACGTGTAATGATGAATATCCTGTCGAATGCGGTGAAATATAACAGAGAAAACGGACACATCTATATCAGCTGCATAGAAATTCCATCCGAACAGCCCGGAATGACGACGATGGAATTTATCTGCCGGGATACCGGAATCGGAATGGCAGATGAGTTCCAGGAACATATTTTTGAACCATTTGCACAGGAATATACAGGAAGCCGCACCAGATTTGCCGGAACAGGACTGGGAATGGCGATTGCAAAGAATCTGGTTGAAAAAATGGGCGGAACGATTACTTTTGAAAGTGAAGAAGGTGCAGGGACGACATTTGTAATCCGGGTTCCATTCAGAATAGACCTGAATGCGGATAAACATGAAGAAGAAAAAGAGTCATTAGAAAAGTCTATAAAGGGACTGCATGTTCTTCTGGCAGAGGATAACGAACTGAACATGGAAATTGCAGAATTTGTGCTTCAGAATGAAGGCGCTGACGTGACAAAAGCATGGAATGGACAGGAAGCGGTTGAGATATTCGAAAAAAGCAGACCAGCCGAATTTGATATCATTCTGATGGATATCATGATGCCGGTCATGAATGGTTATGAAGCCACAAAGAAGATCCGTTCTCTGGACAGAGAGGATGCAAAGGTTATACCGATTATTGCAATGACAGCAAATGCATTTACGGAGGACAGACTGAGAGCAAAAGAAGCAGGAATGAATGAACATATTGCAAAGCCTGTTGATACAAAGTTACTGTTAAAGATAATTCATGAATTGGCAGATAAGTGAAAACCAATTTCAGAGGGAGAATTCATCAATGAAAAAG
>CAKRON010000145.1 GCA_934373455.1 uncultured Marvinbryantia sp. | reverse complement strand
CTCTGGAACTGTATGAGAACCTCTGTCAGCCAGTATGTAAGGAATGTGGAATTCCTCAGACAGCCTTTGATATTGTCATGTTCTTAGCGAATAATCCGGAATATTATACAGCGAAAGATATCTGCAAGATTCGTGGAATTAAGCCAAATCTGGTATCTTTTCATGTAGAGAAGCTGGTACAGGAAGAGTACCTGATACGTGAGGCAATACCGGGAGATCGGCGCCAGGTGAAGCTGATCCTGACAGAAAAGGCAGATGTGATTGTGGAAAAAGGCAGGGCTGTACAGCAGCATTATCGTGAGATCCTGACAGATCAGATCAGCAATTCCGATATGGAAGTATTTCAGCGGTGTCTGGACACTGTTCGGCAGAATATTGAGGAAGCAAAAGAGAATAGTGGAAAAGTAAAATCGATAGACAGAGGGGATAAAAAGAAATGAATTGGTTTATAATGATTTTAGTGACATTTTTTGCAGGAATGGGAGCTGGATTGGGGACAGGTTTTGCCGGTATGAGTGCGGCAGCAGTGATCAGTCCGATGCTGATTACGTTTCTTCATATGGATCCATATATGGCAGTTGGGATTGCTTTGTCATCGGACGTACTGGCAAGTGCTGTATCAGCTTACACATACGGAAAGAATAAGAATCTGGATATCAAAAATGGGTTGATCATGATGTGCAGTGTATTGGTATTTACAGTAGTAGGAAGCTTTATCGCAAGCCTTGTTCCGTCAAAGACTATGGGTGGGTTTTCTACTGTAATGACCTTTTTACTGGGTGTGAAGTTTATAGTGAAGCCTGTCATGACCACGAAAGAAAGCATGGAGGCAGTATCAGCAAAAAAACGTGCGATACAGTCGTTGATTTGTGGTATGCTGATTGGATTTATCTGTGGATTTGTGGGAGCCGGAGGCGGTATGATGATGCTCCTGATTCTTACCAGTGTACTAGGATATGAGCTGAAAACAGCAGTTGGAACCAGTGTATTTATTATGACATTTACGGCATTGACTGGGGCTGTATCTCATTTCGCCATTGGCGGAGCACCAAATTGGACCATCTGGATTTTATGTGTGGTGTTTACCTTTATCTGGGCAAGAATTGCTGCAGTATTTGCTAATAAAGCAGAACCGAAAACTCTGAATCAGGCAACTGGTGTGGTACTGGTGATCTTGGGAGCTGTAATATTTGTATTTTCTAAAATATGATATAATTTCATACTTTCCATGATATTGGAATCATGATAAAATGAGTACTGTTCAAACACTCAAAGACTAAGTGGATTTGAACAGTATTTTTTTTGAATCGGAAAGGAATTAACAGAATGAATGTGTTTGATATTATCGGCCCTGTAATGATCGGACCATCTTCCAGTCATACAGCTGGAGCTGTACGTCTGGGACGTGTGGCATGGCAGATTCTTGAGGATAGACCGGTAAAGGCAGTCATTGAATTGTCTGGATCTTTTGCACAGACATACAAAGGCCATGGGACCGATAAGGCGTTGATTGCTGGAATTATGGGAATGGATTCTTTTGATGAGAGAATCCGTTGCTCTCTGGAACTGGCAAGGGAACAGGGACTTCAGTACGAGTTTCATGAAGTAGTGATACCAGATGCTCATCCCAATACTGCCAGAATTTTTTTGCAGGGAGAAAACGGTAAGACAGCAGACATTCAGGGCGCTTCCGTAGGAGGCGGTAATATACTGGTGGATAAGATTAATGGAATGGACGTATCTTATACAGGACAAAGTACGACCATTTTGGTACGTCATTATGATCGTCCAGGTGCAATAGCAGCAGTTACTAATTTTATGGCTTATTCGGATGTGAATATCGGAAACTTCCGTCTTTCCAGACAGAAAAAAGGCGGTGAAGCTATTATGACGATAGAGATAGATGGAGCAGCACCGGAACGATTGCCAGAGCAGTTAAAAGTGCTGCCTCATGTAATCAGTGCAATTATTCTGAAAGTAATATAGGAGCAGCTATGGAATATATAACAATCAAGGAATTGGTAGAGACAGCAGAAAAAGAGGAAACAAGTATTGGTGCATCGGTTCTAAAAGATCAGGCAGTACAGATGGAACTGGATGTAGAGAAATTGCAGCAGCAGATGGATGAAAATCTTCGAGTAATGGAAAAAGCCGTAGACAGTGGAATGGATTCTAAGCTTCGTTCTACATCAGGTCTGACTGGCGGTGATGCATGGAAGATGATGGAGTATGCAAAAGAAGGCGGCATCAGTGGCAGATGTATGACAAAAGCGATGGCCAGGGCATTGGCTGTGTCGGAATATAATGCTTCAATGGGTAAAATAGTAGCAGCACCGACAGCTGGATCATGTGGAATTATGCCAGGATGTCTTGTAAGCATGATGGAAGAATATCATATCGCGAGAGAAAAGATTGTAGAAGGAATGTTCACGGCAGCAGCAATTGGAATGGTAATTGCCAAGAAGGCCAGTATTTCAGGCGCTAAAGGAGGATGCCAGGCAGAGTGTGGTTCAGCAGCAGCAATGACAGCGGCAGCCTTGGTTGAGATTATGGGAGGAACACCACAGCAGGCGGCGGATGCATGTGCGATGGCATTGAAGAATCAGCTCGGATTAGTCTGCGATCCTGTGGCGGGATTAGTGGAGATTCCTTGTATCAAAAGAAATGTTGCAGGTATAATGATTGCATTTTCATCTGCAGATATGGCATTAGCAGGAATACAGTCTAAGATTCCGGTGGATGAGGTTATTCATGCAATGAAAGAAGTTGGCGATATGATGCCATGTGCAATGAAAGAAACAGCACTTGGCGGACTGGCAAATACACCAACTGCAAAGAAAATGAAAGAACAAGTTTTTGGAAAAAAAGAAGCATAATCATACAGTTCTATTTCGAGCCGGATTGCTTTTGCATAGAAGATCATGTTGAAGGAGCAGACAGATGGAGAATAAATCAGATGTCAGATTTCTTAATGTATTAATACAGATGGGAGAAGCCTTGCAAAATAGTGGAGCTGAGATTTATCGTGTGGAAGATACTTTAAATCGTATTGGATATGCATATGGTGCAGAAGAGATGAATGTATTTGTGATTACTTCCAGCATTATTATTACAATGAAGATGCCAGGAAAAGAGTCGCTTACTCAGACAAGAAGACTCAGAAAAGCAGGGGAAAATGATTTTGTAAAGCTGGAGGAATTAAATGAGTTAAGCAGACAGATATGTAGTAAACAGATAGCTACAGAAGAGCTTGAAGAAAAATTAAAACAAATTTTGTCTCGTAAATCCAGTGATAAGATGTTACTATGTGGAAATATACTGGCAGCAGCGAGTTTTGCCGTGTTTTTTGGTGGAAGTATCTGGGATTTTCTGGTAGCTGGTATCATGGGAGCTGTGATTTGGATCTTGGGAAAATATATGGCACCTATGTGTCTGAATTCTGTTGCATATCAGATAGCTGTATCCTTTTTAGGTGGTGTAGGAATTTGCGTAATTAGTAAGATTTTTCCAATCCTTCATATGGACAAAATAATGATTGGTGATATCATGCTGTTAATACCTGGATTAATGTTCACGAATGCAATAAGAGATGTATTATTAGGAGATACCATATCAGCAAGTATGAGACTGATAGAGGCTCTTTTACTGGCAGCGGCATTAGCATTAGGATTTTTTGCAGCTATATGGCTGATAAGGGGGATTGGGTGAATGGAGACAATGATAATACAATTACTAACCGGAGCGTTGGGGTCGGTAGGATTTGGACTTATTTTTCATATAAGAAAAAGATATCTTCCGGCAGCAGCGTTAGGAGGAATGTTAGGATGGTTCATTTATTTATTGTTAATGCATAATGGGAATCATGTTTTTGTATCTACATTGGTAGCAAGTTTTTGTGTGGCGATTTATGCGGAAATATTAGCACGAGTTTATGGTGCGCCATCTACGTTATTTTTTGTTACATCAGCGATACCGTTGATACCTGGAAGTACGCTATACTATAGTATGAGTGCTTTGGCAGAAGGTGATATCAAACAGGCACAAATGTATGGGAGTAAAACATTTTTGTTTGCACTTGGAATTGCAGGGGGAATGGCTATTGCATGGTGTATTTGTGATTTAATAAGAAAAATGAAAAAAGTTGTTGACAAAGGTCGAAACAGATGATAATATAATGAAGCTGTCTGAGAGAGACAGTAAGAAAAATAAAAATATTTAATCGAAAAGATTGAAAAAATGAAAAAAGTTGTTGACAAAGTTTTGAAACGGTGATATGATATAAAAGTTGCTGCTGAAAAACAAAAGCAACAGCAAGAACCTTGATAATTGAACAGTGAAACAACCTTGAAAGATTCTAAAAAGTTAATTCAAGGAACTGACCTT
>CAKRON010000144.1 GCA_934373455.1 uncultured Marvinbryantia sp. | reverse complement strand
TTCGCACACCGATGAATGCAATCATTGGATTTTCGAGTCTTCTTGAAAAAAATCTAAAAAATGAAGATAAAGCAAAAGATTATTTAAAAAAAATACAGTCTTCCGGCAACCTTTTGATGATTATTATCAATCAGGTACTGGAAATGGCCCGTATTGAAAGCGGAACAGCTGTATTAAAATTAGAAGAAGGAAATTTGGAAGAACTGTTCTATTCTGTGAATACCGTTTTTGAGTCAGATATCAGAAAGAAAGGACTTCATTACTATGTAAATATGAATGTCCGGCATAAATATGTATTCTGTGATAAGACAAAGCTTCAGGAGGTTTTTCTGAATGTTGTGAGTAATGCGGTTAAGTATACGCCGAGCGGACATTCCATTTACGTGACGATCAATGAGACAGCATCTGAAAATGATAATATTGCAAAGTATCTTTTTGTCTGTGAAGATACAGGGATAGGAATGAGCAAAGAATACCTTCCTTATATCTTCGAGGAATTTACCAGAGAACATACAACTACAGAAAATAAAGTTGTTGGCACAGGTCTGGGGCTGCCGATTGTAAAATCTTTAGTTGATCTGATGGGAGGAATTATTCAAGTAGAAAGCAGACAGGGAGAGGGCAGTAAGTTTACAGTAGAACTTTCTTTGAAAATCGCATCGGAAGAAGAAGTATGCGGAAAACATGAGTCTGATCCGTTAAATTCAATGGAAAAGATAAAAGAAAAGCGTATTCTACTTGCAGAAGATAATGAATTGAATGCTGAAATAGCGATGGAACTTCTAAAGGAAAAAGGGTTCCTTGTGGACCGCGCAGTGGATGGTCAGGAATGTTATGATATGCTGGAGCAGAACGCGGAAGGATATTATAATCTGATTCTTATGGATATCCAGATGCCGAATCTAAATGGCTATGAAGCAACTGTAAAAATAAGAAAAATGGAAAACAGGAAAAAAGCAAACATTCCAATCATTGCGATGACGGCAAATGCCTTCGAAGAAGATAAGAAAGCTGCGGCTGACGTTGGTATGAATGATCATGTTGCCAAACCTGTTGATATGAATATTCTTTTGTCGGTGATTTGGAAGTACATGAAAGAATAAAATTTGGAAAAATCAAGTATTTAAATATAAACAGAAAAATGGAGAATATATATGAAAACAGGAAATGACCTTGGAAGGGACCGTGTTCCTTCCCTGGTACTGAAGCTGGCGATTCCTACTATGGTTGCCCAGTTTGTAAACGTGCTCTATAGCATTATTGACCGTATGTATATCGGACATATCCAGGGATACGGAGATTTGGCACTGGCAGGAGCAGGAGTCTGCGGTCCTATCGTTACCCTCCTTTCTTCCTTTGGTACTCTGGTAGGTCTGGGCGGATCCATCCAGATGTCTATCCGTATGGGAGAAAACAATACAAATAAAGCCAGACAAATTCTGTCAAACTCATTGCTTCTGCTGACCTTTTTTTCTGCTGTTCTAACAGTACTGTTTCTAATGATAAAAGGGCAGCTTCTTCAATGGTTTGGCGCAAGTGATCAGACCTTTGCCTATGCGAATACTTATCTTACGATTTATACCATGGGGACATTTTTTGCTCTTATGGCAGTGGGACTGAACTATTTTATCAACTGTCAGGGCTTCCCGGTTATCGGTATGACCACGGTACTTATCGGAACCGTCTGCAATATCATTCTGGATCCGGTATTCATTTTTGGCTTGAACCTTGGAATAGCAGGAGCGGCAGTAGCCACAGTGATTTCACAGTTTCTTTCCTGTTGTTTTGCCCTTGGTTTCCTTGGTTTTTCCAAAAAGGTTCCTATCGGTATCAATTTTGGTCATTATAACCTGAAGGTCATCGGAAAAATCCTTTCGACTGGTTTATCTCCGTTCCTGATCCTGGCCTCAGATAATGTACTCCTTATTGCCACCAATACCGTACTGCAGAAATATGGCGGAAATCAGGGAGATTTTCTTATCACCACAGCTACGATTGTTCAAAGCTATATGCTGCTCATCACTTCCCCTATGCTGGGGATCAGCGGCGGCACACAGGCTTTGATCAGCTTTAATTATGGTGCAGCAAACACACGGAGAGTTCGGGAAGCTGAAAAATATAGTTTGCTGTTGTGTCTTGGTTTTACTACTTTTATGTTTGCCGTGACCCGTTTTTTGCCGGCACATTTTATTCGGCTTTTTACCTCTAATGCAGAGATTTCCAGGCTTTCCGTCTGGGGGATAGGTGTTTTCACCCTTGCCATCATTCCGTTGAGTTTTCAGTATGTACTGGTGGACGGTCTTACCGCCATGGAACGAACCAAAACGGCGCTGTCTCTTTCTATGTTCCGAAAGAGCTTTTATGTACTTTTGGTCTTTCTCCTGCCGCTGATCCATCAGGAAGCTACGGCCGTATTTTATGCCCAGCCAATAGCAGACCTCACGTCTTCTGCCATTTCGATCACTGTCTTTCTTCTGGTATTCCGGAAGCATATGGCGCGAAGAGAGGCTGCGTTTAGAAAGAATGAGGAGACGACAGTCATCCAATAAATAGTTTAAGAGAAGAAGGAGATAAATTGGGGATGAGCAAAATAGAAAAAAGAAATGGAAAAGCACTGCTTCCCATAGCTGTGTTTGTTGTTTTGTATCTGGGGCTTGGTATTTTATTTGAATATGGTCTGAATATAGAGATGGGATTTTATAAAATTCCTGTTGTAGTGATATTTCTGATTGCCTTACTTGTAGCCTGTGTACAGAATCCAGAGCTTAAATTGAATGATAAGCTGGAAGTCATGGGAAAGGGAATCGGCGATCCCAATATTATTACAATGATTATAATATTTATGCTGTCAGGTATTTTTGTAGGTATCGTTGGAAGAACATCTGCAAACAGTGTTGCATATTTTATTTTATCATTGGTTCCGCCACAGTTTGCGGTTGTTGTGCTTTTTGTAGTAAGCTGTTTTGTTTCTCTTGCAATGGGGACTTCTGTAGGAACAATTACCCTGATTGTTCCCATAGGAATTGCAGTATCAAGGGTATCAGGCTTTGCATTGCCGATTTGTATCGGTTCTGTAATGAGCGGCGCTATGTTTGGAGATAATCTTTCTTTTATTTCAGATACAACGATTGCGGCGTGCAACGGACAAGGCTGCGAAATGAAAGATAAATTTAGGGAAAACTTTTTTATTGCACTTCCGGCAGCGGTTGCAAGTATTATCATACTGTTTGTTTTATCTGTAAAAAATTATAATGGTGGATTTATTGAAGAAACATATGATTTGATACAGATTATTCCTTATATTCTGGTTCTTATAGGCGGAATCATCGGGTTGAATGTCTTTTTTGTACTTATTACAGGTATTATAAGTGGCTCGATTATTATGATAGCTACCGGAATGATAGCTCCGACGGATTTGATCGGAAATATGGGAACTGGTGCAGCCGGTATGTTTGAAACCAGTATGGTTGCTATTCTGGTGTCTGCAATTTGTGCTTTGATTAAAGAATATGGTGGATTTTCTGCTTTATTGTATTGGATAAAGAAGGTATTCAAAGGAAGAAAAGGTGGACTTCTGGGAATGGGATTGTTAGTAGGACTGATGGATATTGCAACTGCGAATAATACGGTTGCAATTGTTATGGCGAATCCCATTGCAAAAGAAATGTCAAAAGATTACGGGATCAGTTCCAGAAAAGCGGCATCCATACTGGATACATTTTCCTGTATTTTTCAGGGAATTTTACCTTATGGAGCGCAAATGCTTGTAGCAGTTTCCGCCGCAGCCAGCTTAGGAGAAGTAGTCAGTGCATTTGATATACTTCCGATGCTGCTGTATCCGTATATGTTGTTGTTTAGCTCACTCATTTTCATATTTTTCAGAAAAGACAGAGAATGCTTAAATGCAGACGTTCAGAAGGAGATAGGGTAATATGCAGACTTACACGTATGTTTCAAAAGGAAAATTTGAATTAATGGAAAAACCAAAGCCGGTGCTGATCGATGATCGTGATGCGATTGTCAGGGTAACACTTGCCAGTATCTGTTCCAGTGACCTGCATATCAAACATGGAAGTGTTCCACGTGCAGTTCCAGGGATCACAGTCGGTCATGAGATGGTAGGCATCGTGGAAGAAGTTGGAAATGGAATAACGCATGTAAAACCAGGAGATCGGGTAACTGTTAATGTAGAGACTTTCTGTGGGGAATGTTTTTTCTGTAAGAAAGGCTATGTCAATAACTGTACAGATGCAAATGGTGGCTGGGCACTTGGCTGCCGCATAGATGGTGGCCAGGCAGAGTATGTGCGAGTCCCTTTTGCAGATCAGGGATTGAATAAAATTCCAGAAGGAGTTACGGACAGACAGGCTTTATTTGTAGGAGA
>CAKRON010000143.1 GCA_934373455.1 uncultured Marvinbryantia sp. | reverse complement strand
CTTTCCGCATCATCATTTATACCATCCTGCAGTCCCTCTGCATATCCCTGAATCAGGGCAATCGGCGTCTTCAACTCATGAGATACATTTGACAGAAATTCTTTTCGCATCTCATCAATCTGAATCTTCTGTTCCAAATCCGTCTGCAGTTCATTATTGGCTGTCTTTAATTCTGAAATTGTTTTTTCCAGTGTCTCCGACATATGATTAAAATTCTCTCCCAACTGCCCGATTTCATTTTTTCCGCCACTGACATATTTCGCATCAAATTCCAGATTTGCCATACGTTTTGATAATGCAGTCAATTCACTGAGTGGTTCTGTAATCTTTCTGGACAACCACCAGATCAGAGCTACCGCAATCAGAATTCCTAATAATAATGTATAGGCCGTGAAACGATTGGAAATCTTTACATTGTCTTTAATAGACTGAATGGGAATACGCATCAGAAAATAGCATCCGGATGAAAGTTTTCCCCAATCTTCCAGATATTCGATGTCTTCGAAAGAATCTTCACATCTCTGTATGGTATAATTATCTGTTGATACCAGAATCTTTTGATAATCATTCGCCATGCTGAATCCGAACAGATATCCTTCTACACGCCCTCTCATAATGCGGTTATCTTTTGATTGATAAACTGCCATGAAAGATCCATCCAAATTCGGAGCCAATATGGTAATCTCCACGTTATTTGCACCGCTGATCTCCTGAAATTCATCGTCAAATTCATCACTTTTAAATTCTGAGGAACTTGAAATCTGATCCAGCTTTTCATAAATATCAATCAGTGCCTGCTGCTTTTGATAAATATAGTATTTTTCCAGAAAAAAATTGTTAATCAGAAAATTAGCCCCAAGTATCAATGCCATTAAAGCAATAAAGGAAACTGCTAATTGTGTTTTAATAGAATGCTTCATTTTATGACACCTCGAACTTATATCCCATTCCCCAGATCGTTTTTATGTAATCTCCCTGCTTTCCTAACTTACTACGCAGTTTTTTTACATGTGTATCGATCGTCCTGGCATCACCAAAATAATCATAATTCCACACACTGTTTAAAATCTTTTCTCTGGAGAGTGCCAATCCCTGGTTATCCATAAAGTAATTCAAAAGTTCAAACTCTTTAAAGCTAAGTTCTACTGGTTTTCCTGCCACAGTTACTTCGTGTGCTGACTTGTTCAAAGTTATTTCACCCGCTGTAATAATACTGTCATCATTTAACATATTACTTCTTCTTAAAATAGCTTCTACACGGGCTACCAGTATTTTCGGACTGAATGGCTTAGAAATATATTCATCTACGCCCAGATCAAATCCAAGCAGTTCATCTCTTTCATCAGATTTGGCTGTAAGCATAATAATCGGAACATCTGAAAGTTCTCTGATCTCACGGCACACCTGCCAACCATCCATCTTAGGCATCATCACATCCAGGATAATCAGCGAAATGTCTTTTGTACTAAAAAACAGATCTACGGCCTGTGCACCATCTTCAGCTTCCAGTACTATAAAATCTTTTTTTACCAGAAAGTCCTTTACCAGCTTTCTCATTCTGCTTTCATCATCTACTACCAGTATTTTCAGCTTTTCCATAAGTCCTCCCTTGTCGTATCAAAAATTGTTTCTTTTTACTATACCGAATAAATATGTATCTTTTGTGAAATAGATCTTCTTTTTTAGTTTTCTTTTTGATTGATCAGATATTTTGTGTACTCCTGAATGGTCAGGTAAGTGCCTGTATCATAATGGACTCCGTCTGATGTTCCATATCCATTTTCCTGCAAATAAGAGTACACATCCAGATACTGGTCCGGAAATGTCTGCTGCAATACATCATTGAATGACTGTACCATATCGCTGTTGATAAAATATCCGTTGGAAGATGCCATACTGTCATTCACAGGATTCACGGACATAAACCAGATTCTTGTATCTGGATAACTTTCTGTCAGATATTGATATTCTGCTATATAACTGCCAATATTTGCTACATCGTTTATTCCGAAACAAAGAATTACATCCGCATCCGGCCATACGTTCATCAAATCCAGCAGCTGATAAACACCTTCTGTCACAAACCAGTCATAACCAATACTTTCTTTTCCAACATAGCAGTATCCACCTGCCATGGACATTCCAACGACGCGAGAATCTCCTGCGAAAATCATTTGTGTCACTTCATGGTGCTGCGCTTCATCCAGTTCCTTCCATTTTTTATGAATTTCATCAATGGTATGGTGAAAAATATTCAATCCAAGATAAGGATTATCCTGTTTTTCTATCAGAAGTATAAAACGATCCAATCCAAAAGGAATTTGTGGTTTTTCCGTTAATGCTTGTTCTGCAGCCACCGAAGAAACATACAAGAAAACTAAAATAAAAAGCAGCATACATACCCTGACTAATTTTTTCATGAAAACTCCTAAAATTATTCAATATTCAGTCAAAAACACATCCCTATTCCTACTGCAAATCGTATGTCATGCAAACGCATGACATACTTTTACATAGCATCCATAGATTGCAGAATATCTGCACCTGTAGCAGAATCATGATAATACACAACTGAAACATAAAGTCCATTGTAGATACCATTCGGGCAATTAATTTCACCATCTTCTTTTGCCAGGTTCAAAATCTTACCATTATTACAAGAAATGGTCATTGTACTCATTCCACTGGATATCAGGGTTCCATACACCTGTTTTACAGAACTGCTGTCTGCAGGATTGGATGATCCGGAAGGTGCCTGCTGATTATTATTTTCAGGAGTATACTTGCTGTAATCCAATGGATCTGTCCAGGACAGCAGATCTCCATAAACATACCCTGTAGTCCCTTTATAACTGATACGAATCCAGTTATTTGACGTATATCCGGTAACTGTCACGTCATCTCCATATCCAAGTGTTCCAAGAACTGCTGCTTCTGTAGAATAATAAGAGCGTACATTTGCCTGAACGCCAATAACATACATCGTACCACCCATAGCTGTCACTGGAGCATTCCAGCTTAAATAATCACGAAATACATATCCAGTCAATCCATTATAACTAATGCGAATCCAGTTATTATTCGTATATCCACTGACATTGACTGTATTACCGATACCAAGAGATCCAAGAATTGCTCCTTCCGTTCCTGCCGCACTGCGAACATACACATCTGTGGTGGCATACATAATACCTGACATAGCTTTTACAATCATCGGCTTCTTCTCACTGACAAAATCAGCTGACACATAAGCAGTTGCTCCCTGATAGCTGATCTGAATCCATCCGTCACTGGTATAACCAGTCTGGGTGATCTCACCACCAGCCGGAATTCCACCAAGGACTGTTGCCGACACATTATTTTGAGCACGTACATTCAAATCATCCGTTGCGTAAATCGTAGCATTTTTTTCTGTGATTTCTACCACTGCTTCTGTGGCTTTTGATTCTTTATAATCTGATAAATCAGGCATAGTAACTGTAACCGCAGTATCTTGACTGGCAAATGTGCTGACCGAATTCGTGGTGCAAGTCTGTGGTTCATCTCCGGAACGAATAGTATAGACTGTCTGAATGCGGCGCTTTGTAATTTGTCCTTTATTGTCTGTATTTACATACCCCTGAAGCGTCACCAGACTGATCTGGTGTTCATCCTGCGCACCCTCCAGAACATTTTCTGTAAATTTTCCCAATGTACTTTCTGTGGCGGTAAACATATAACTGTTATTATTATAATCCAGAGAATCCAGATATTCTGAATTTAAATTCAGATACACATACTGATTCATAATTTGAAGCATAGCTTCTGGTTTCATGGCATATTTTATATTTTCTCCAGAATCATTATCATAAAAATATCCATCTGTATAATATTGTTCTTTTGTCCCTTCATCTGTCTCAATTGAAATTGAAACTTCCAGATTCTTCAGATCCTGCAGGCCTTTAGCCTTTAAATGAATCGTCTTACTGGCATTTTCCTTAATATCAGGAACATTGGTTGTTTCACTGACTGTCACATCAATTGTGTCCTGCTTATCCTGAAGATCTACAGCTGAATCATAGGCGCGGGTCACTTCTGAATCAGATACTGCCGCTGATGCAGAAACGCCAAGAACTGCCGATAATAGTAACGCCTGTAAAAACATATATTTTCTTTTCATAAAACTTATCCCCCTTTTATTATTAAATTTATTATACTGAATAAGAAAAATCATTTCAACAAAATGCTTTATAAAAGAAATGAGAAAGAACAGCTAAATAGAACTTCAGGATTATAAAAAGCGAAAGACATTTGCATATGCTATAGAACGCGATACAGACAGGAATGACATACTTGATTATTTAGCTAATCGGGTAGGAGCTAACTATATAAAAATCAAGTAGTTTTTTAGAAAAATCGAATTTTAGTTAGTAAAAGTATGCACCTTGAAAAT
>CAKRON010000142.1 GCA_934373455.1 uncultured Marvinbryantia sp. | reverse complement strand
GTCTTCTCCCGGCAAATGAATCATATTGACACAATCAGTACGGTGAATCGTCACTCCACGCCCTCTTGTAACAAATCCGACAATTTCATCTCCCGGAACCGGACTGCAGCACTTAGCAAATCGTACTGCCACATCATCGATACCTTTTACTACGATTCCACTCTTATTATGAGTCTTTCGTGTCTTATCTTTTCCCTGACTTGATACAGATATTCCGGCACTCTCCACTGCCTGTAATACCTGTGCATCTGTCATGTCTTTCTTCTGTTTCTTTTTATATTCTTCCAGAAGGCGATTTCCTACCTGACCTTCTTTTAAACCGCCATGTCCAATGGCTGCCATCACAGAATCCCAGTCGCGGAATCCATATTTGGCCATAACCGTCTGCATGAACTCCGGCTTGAGAAGATCGCTTTGTACGATTCCTTTTGCCTTACAATAATTGGAAAAGAGGTTCTGTCCCTTGATGATATTATCTTCCTTCAGTTCCTGCTTGAACCACTGGTTAATCTTATTCTTCGCCTGTGTGCTTTTTACAATTTTTAACCAGTCCCGGCTTGGACCCTTGGAATTCTGGGAAGTAATGACTTCCACTCTGTCACCATTCTGAATGACGTAATCAATATTGACCAGCTTTCCATTTACACGGGCACCGACCATTTTGTTTCCGACAGCTGAATGCACACTGTATGCAAAGTCAATCGGTGTAGAACCAGCCGGAAGATTCTTCACATCCCCTGCCGGAGTAAAACAATACACATTCTCTGCAAATAAATCCAGGTCGCTCTTTAACAGGTTCATAAATTCCCTGTTATCGGACATGTCTCTCTGCCATTCCAGAATCTGACGCAGCCAGGTCATCTTGGCTTCTTCCTGATTGCCTGATGCTTTCTTGCCATCTGACTGCTCTTTATACTTCCAATGTGCTGCAATACCATATTCTGCTGTACGATGCATCTCGAATGTACGAATCTGTATCTCAAAAGGTGTACCATTTGGTCCGATCAGGGTCGTATGAAGGGACTGATACATGTTCGGCTTTGGCATCGCAATATAGTCTTTGAAACGTCCTGGAATCGGCGTATACATCTCATGTATCACACCCAGAGCAGCATAACAGTCTTTTACTGTATCTACTATAATACGCACGGCAAACAAATCATAGATCTGATCCAGGGTCTTATCTTGATTCACCATCTTCTTATAGATACTGAAAAAGTGCTTCACTCTTCCATCTACCTGAGCTTTGATCCCAGCCTCATCTATGTGACTCTTCACCTGATTTACGATTGCCTGCACAAATTTCTCTCGCTCAGTCTTGCGAAGCGCAATCTTCTCTACCAGATCATAATACACATCCGGCTGCAAATACTTCAGCGACAAATCATCCAGTTCAACCTTAATCTTTGAAATACCGAGACGCTGTGCGATCGGTGCGTAAATATCCATGGTCTCGCGTGCTTTTTCTTTCTGCTTCTCCGGACGCATATACTTTAAGGTACGCATATTATGCAAACGGTCAGCCAGTTTGATGATAATGACACGGATATCCTTTGCCATGGCAAGGAACATCTTTCTTAAGTTCTCTGCCTGAACTTCCACTTTATCTGCGGAATAGCTTAACTGTCCCAGCTTGGTGACTCCGTCTACCAGCTGTGCCACTTCTTCTCCGAATTCGTCTTTGATCTCATCATAAGTCATGACTGTATCTTCCACTACGTCATGAAGAAGACCTGCCGCAATCGTCTCTTTGTCCATCTCCAGGTCTGCCAGAATAATTCCGACACAAAGAGGGTGAATGATATATGGTTCACCAGATTTTCTTTTCTGATCTTTATGAGCATCCGCCGCTATCTGATATGCCTTTTCAATCAGCGATAAATCAGCAGATGGATGATACTTACGAATACCAGAAAGCAATTCCTGATGAAGCTTCTCCGGATCTGTAAAATCCTCCATCTTTTTTACACTGGCTTCCACTTTTTTTATTTCTTCTAATTTTGTTGTATTCTCTGTGTTATTCATCTAATCACCGTCTAAATCTGGATTTCAAATTTCCTATTTACCATCATAGCAGATTACGGATGCTACCTTGTAATCTTTTAATCGTTCTCTTCCTTTTAATCCTGCCAGTTCGATCAGAAATACATTTTCTTCTATAATTCCCCCAAGTTCTTCAATCAGCTTATTACAAGCCTCGAGGGTTCCTCCTGTTGCCAGCAGATCATCTATCACTACAGCTCTCTGGCCAGGCTTTATTGCATCCTTGTGTATCTCGATCTCTGCAGTTCCATACTCCAGATCGTATGCTCTGGAAATGGTCTCACAAGGAAGTTTACCCTTTTTTCGAATTAATACAAATGGTTTATGCAAATTATAAGCAATTGGAGCTCCAAAAATAAATCCTCTGGATTCTGTACCTACAATAACATCTACTTTATCTGGGTCAATCAGCGCCTGCATTGCGTCAACCGCACTCTGTAATCCATCCGCATCCTGAAGTACACTTGTAATATCACGGAAAATAATTCCAGGTTCCGGAAAATCCGGTATGCTTCTTACATATTCTTCCACAGACTTTTTCATTTGTTTCTCCTCCACTCACAAAAAAATAAATGCTATCGTAAAGTATAGCATTTATCAGACATAGAATCAAATGTTAAATTTTAATGTTTTTATTTTCTTATTGTTTTTATTTCTGTTGAGATTAGATTCCCACTGAGACTAATTTGTTATAACTCACCACCTGAAGAGATGGGAGTCTTCTCGACTGAGATAAAAAAGATGCAGGAGATGGGACTTGAACCCACACGATCTTAACGACCACAGGCACCTGAAGCCTGCGCGTCTGCCAATTCCGCCACTCCTGCATTTCTTATGTGCTTTGTGTTCCTCAGCACATGTATTAATATACAATATCCCTTTTCAATTGTCAACAACTTTTTTATTTTTTTGTTTTCCTATTTTTCTCCCTGTGTTATACTCAATCAAAACACCTATATATTATTAAGTAATACAATGGAGGACTATGGAAAAATACAGAAAAATTTTAATTTTATCTTTAAAAATCGGTATTGGCAGCTGTGCTGCCCTTCATCTTGCCGAATATATAGATCTGAATTATGCAATTTCGGCCGGAACAATTACTTTGCTTACTTTAATGACTACTAAATGGGAAACGCTGCGTCTCTCACTCTGGCGGATTGCGACCTTTATCTTTACTATTTTACTTGCAGGTCTGCTGTATCCACATATTCCGGCGTCCTGGATTGCCTATGGTATTTTGCTTACTGTTCTTGTGTTTGTCTGCGAAATCCTGGATCTGCGTTCTACTATCTCTGTCAATGCGGTCATTGCTGCTCATCTGCTCACGCAGCGTGATCAAATGCAGCAGGCTGTCATCAATGAATTTTTTCTGGTATTGATTGGTATTATTCTTGCAATACTTTTTAACCTTGTTCACATGAATCGCAGTCACCAAAAACAGATTATTTCAGAAATTCGCTCTGTAGAAAACCGCCTTCAGATGCTGATGGGTGCTCTTGCCGCATATCTGTCCAACAAACAAATGGAACGTGATGTATGGGATGATATAAAATCTCTGGAACATGATATTCTGAATTGTATCAAAGAAGCTTATGAATATCAGAATAATACCTTTCATTCTCATCCGGAATATTATATTTCTTATTTTGAAATGCGCCACAGCCAATGCCAGATTCTACATAATCTTCATTATGAAATGCAGAAAATCCGTACCACACCGGAGCAGGCTCATGTTATAGCAAACTATATGCTCTATTTGGCTGACTATATTACAGAAACCAATTACCCGGATAAACAAATTCAAAAACTGGAAGAAATCATGAATACGTTTCGTGTCAGTGCGCTTCCTAAGACAAGAGAAGAATTTGAAAGCCGCGCCATGCTTTATCATATTATGATGGATCTGGAGGATTTTCTGAAATTCAAGAGTCGTTTTATCAGAGACCTGGATGAAAAACAACGTCAGATCTACTGGAACAATGATACGATAACTACCGTAAAATAACCGTAAAATTATTTTAAATTTAAGCTTGACTTTTTTCTCTGTTATGGTTATAATATTTCTTGCTTGCGGAAGTGTCGGAACTGGCAGACGAGCAAGACTAAGGATCTTGTGGTGGTTACACCGTGTGGGTTCAAGTCCCATCTTCCGCATACCTTTTAAAGGAGTTCATTCATTTGGATGAGCTCTTTTTTATTTTAATATCATGCAAAATTACCTTGAAAGTTTTATAATATAGTCTTATATTTTTCTTTTATTTTTTATAATTTCATCCTTGACATTTATACCCAATTCATTTATAATATACTTTGCTTGCGGAAGTGTCGGAACTGGCAGACGAGCAAGACTAAGGATCTTGTGGTGGTTACACCGTGTGGGTTCAAGT
>CAKRON010000141.1 GCA_934373455.1 uncultured Marvinbryantia sp. | reverse complement strand
AAGCACAGATCCTTGCAGCAGACGGTACAGTGAAAAATGTACGGCTTTGTAAAGAGGATGCGACAGATGAGGCGGGCGGACAGATCTGGGTTATGTCCGTACAGGTCAACTGGGATCATGTAAATCTGACACTGCTCAATTAACCAATAGGGACGGAGTTTTTGGCTTTTTCGTTTTCTTTGCGGAAAGAACGATAAATAATTGACAAGCACAGTGGAAACAGGTAAACTATAACTAATTGAATAGCGAACGTAGAATAAGGTGTATCTGATACTTAATAAGGAAGCCGGTGCGAATCCGGAGCAGCCCTCGCTACTGTATGGAGGACGAAAGCTTCAATAACCACTGATGAAAATCGGGAAGGGAAGCAAGTAGAATGAGTCCAAGCCAGGAGACTTGCCCTGTTCTTTATAATTTAAGGATTCGATGGGAGTCATGAAATTAAAAAGTTGAGTATGAAAACAGATGCGCAGAGAATGTAGGATCTGTTAGTTACTTATTGAAATTTTATGGGAACAATGCGAATTGTTCTCTTTTTTTTAGAAAATACCTATCCGGAGAGTGTATTTCAGAAGTAGTATATCTTTCATGAGTCAGTGAGTTATATCGCATTTCAAGGGGAACTAACTGTTTTTATATTTTTACTAATCTTGGAGGGACTTATGAAAAGAAAAACAAAAGGAATTCTGTTGGCAACATGTGCATTTGTTATGACATCCGCTTGTACGGTATTTGCGGAAGATTCTGTTACTGTAACGGATTTGGTGGGAAGAGATGTTACGATTGATCTTCCGGTAGAATCCTGTTATCTTGGATACTACTATGAAAATTTTCTTGCTGTTGTAGGACCAGATGCATTTACAAAGGTAAAAGCAACATCTCTTTATGATACAGAAGGTTTCGCAAATACATTATGTGAACTGTATCGTGAAAATGTTAACGGCTTTACAGATATGATAGATATTGGCTCGACATTTCAGGATAATTTTGATATTGAAAAGTTAATCGAAAGTGATGTTGACGTTGCAATTCTCGGGGAATATCAGTACAATGCACTGACAGATAAAGTGGAAACACTGGAAGAGGCAGGCATACCTGTCGTTGTTATTAACTATTCAGCTGGAACAGAAGAAAAGCATGTTGCATCTACAGAAATTCTGGGTCAGATATTCCAGGTAGAAGATCGTGCGCAGGAAATCATTGATGCTTATGTAGATGGTCATCATGAAGTGCAGGACCGTGTAGCAAAAATTGAGGAAAAAGACAGGAAAACGACATTCCATGAGTTTCACAGCATGATTACATCATATAACGAAATCGGTCTTTCAAATTTCAGTAATTATAATATGGGACAAAATCTGTTTGAAGCTGGAGCGCTGGATATTGCTGACAAATTTAACACAGGTGATGCAGGTACAGGTACAACGCTTGATCTTGAATATATTCTGGAACAGGATCCAGACGCATGGTTTATTGTCGGTGGTGAAGCTGCAAATTCTGATAAAGATGGAATACTTTCAGGATACAATGTCACAGAAGAAGAATTACGTGCATCAGCAGATGGACTGTTAGAAGCAAGACCTGGATTTGAAAATCTGAAGGCTGTGAAAGACGGAAATGTATATGTTGTTGAAAATAATCTGCTCCGTACACTTCGTGATTATACAGTAGTGGAATATATTGCAAAAGCTCTCTATCCAGAAGAATTTAGTGATATGGATCCAGAAGCTGATATGAAAGAATTTGCAGAGAAGTATCTTCCGTCTCTTCCGGAAGAAGGTGTTTTCTTCTATCATCTTACATTTTAATCAGGAAAAGTAAAATATGGACAATCAGGAAAATAGTTATATCAGATTGAGCCGGAAAAGAAAGATCTTTCTTCTTTTCTTTCTGATCGTGCTGGTTATTATGGCTTTCTGGGATATTGTTACAGGTTCTTCTGCACTTACTTCAATAGGGACATTGCGTATTCTGTTTGATGGTCCCACTGGGGAGACAAAATATCATTATATTGTCTGGGCTGTACGTATGCCTATGACGCTGACTTGCATCTGTGTCGGTGCATCACTCGCGATGGCAGGAGAGCAAATGCAGACTCTTCTGCAGAATCCTCTTGCCAGTCCTTATACACTGGGAATATCATCAGCAGCGGGATTTGGTGCCTGCCTTGGTATTATTACAGGTTTTCCGTTTATTCCGATTGCCTGGCTTAATAACTCAGTGTGTGCATTAATATTTGCGCTTATGGCGAGCGGGGTGATATTTTCAGTCAGCAGGAGAAGAAATGCAGATTCCAAAGGAATGGTGCTTCTGGGAATTGTTATTAATTTTTTATTCAGTGCCCTGACATCGCTGATGCAGTATCTGGCAACGCAGGAACAGTTGTCTGAGATTATGCACTGGATGTTTGGTTCTCTTGGAAAATCTTCTTGGAATGGAGTAATTGTCTGCGGTATTACCTTTATAGTGATATTCCTTTTGTCCAGTCGTTTGAACTGGAAACTTACGGCATTATCGGCGGGGGAGGAAAGAGCAAGAAGTCTTGGGATTGATACCAGTCATCTCAGAAGGCTGACATTTTTATACTCTTCGATTCTTACAGCGGTGGCGGTATCCTATGTTGGCAGTATTGGTTTTATCGGGCTGGTTGCTCCACATCTTGCAAGAAGCTATGTCGGTGAAGATCAACGGTATCTTGCACCGTTGTCAGCTATGTTTGGTATTATTGTTCTACTTGCTGCATCAGTGGTATCTAAAATACTAAAACCAGGAGAGCTTCTTCCTGTTGGCATCATTACGAATCTGGTCGGAGTTAGCTTTCTGATCTATCTGATTTTGAAAAAGAGGGTATAAATATGCTGGAATTAAAACTTGATCAGATTGAGGTCCATTTTGGAAATCATCATGTATTAAAAGGCTTAAATGCTACATTTGACGCAGGCAAAATCCATTCAGTAATTGGAATTAACGGAGCTGGGAAAAGTGTACTTCTTAAGACCATCGCGGGATTGGTTCACGGCAGTGGACAGGTTCTGATCCGGGATCAGGAATGCGAATACAATATGTCTGATATCGCATATGTACCTCAGATGGCGTATTCTACGTCTGCTTTAACAGCTTTTGAAATGGTTCTTCTGGGAAAAGTAAAAAGCCTGAGCTGGAAAGTCTCGAAAGAAATTATTCAGGAAGTAAATGAGATAATGAATACACTGGGGATTGCCAGGTTGGCTGGAAAAACATTTTCATCACTTTCCGGTGGACAAAAACAGATGGTGATTATGGCACAGGCACTGATCTCCAAACCCAAGGTTCTTCTTTTGGATGAACCGACATCTGCCCTTGATCTTTATCATCAGCTGCAGCTACTTGATGTGACAAAAGAGTACTGCGAAAAGAATCAGGCAATTGCATTAACTGTCATGCATGATTTATCACTGGTTGCTCGATATTCGGACAGTATTTTACTGTTACATGAAGGAAAAACTTTAAAGCAGGGAAAACCAGATGATGTACTATTGCCGGATCTTCTGGAAAGAGTTTATCGTGTCAGAATTGCTGTTGCGAAATCAGGTGATCTGACGATGATTACACCGGTTAGCATTGTGTGAAGAGGAGCACAGGAATGGAATTAAAAGAATTGATTGAGAAACGCTGGCAGGCATCAGCAGCAGGATACGGCGAAAGTATTCGAAAAGAATTAAGTGATGAACGGGAAAAATGGAAAGCTTATATTCAGAAACATGTTATTGTTGAAGAAGGCATGAAGATTCTTGATATCGGTTGTGGACCTGGATTTTTCACGATACTTATGTCTGGAGAAGGACATGAAACGACGGGAATAGATGCGTCTTCCAAAATGATTGAGGAAGCGAAAAAAATGCAAAACAAGAATCGGTGAATGCAGTATTTAAAGTGATGGATTGCCATCATACAGAATTTCCGGATAATATGTTCGATCTAATTATTTCCAGAAATGTGGTCTGGACGTTACTGGAACCAGAGAAAGCTTATCGTGAGTGGTATCGGATCCTAAAACCGGGTGGAAAGATGTTGATTTTTGATGCAGCATATAATCGGGAATTTCATGATCCGAAACTGATGGAAGAGAAGAAAAGAAGAAAAAAAGAACTTGGGATTGATTCAGAAGAATCAGAGTATTTTTGTCGAGATCAAAAATTGGGGCTGGAATTAGATCAGCGTTCTGTTTTAGGAGCGGTTGACCGACCGGAATGGGACGAAAAAGTGTTGAAGGAAACAGGTTTTTTGGTGACAACAGATCGCGATGCCTGGAAGGAAGTAGGACGAAAGATGCCTGACAGATGGATTAATCTGGCACCACTATTTTTGTTGGAATGCAGGAAATGAAAACCAATAGGGACGGAGTTTTTGGCTTTTTTACTGTCACTAATGGATTCATAATCCGTTCTAAAATCAAATGTTTTATGTAATACATCAGTTAATTCGGTTCTTGTATAAGAGGGGATATATC
>CAKRON010000140.1 GCA_934373455.1 uncultured Marvinbryantia sp. | reverse complement strand
AAGTAAAGCAGTCCCTTTAGATTGAAAAATTCTTTTTTTCTGCATAATTCCTGCACGTAGGTAAATGCAGGTCTAAAATCAGTTCCGCCTCCCCCGGACACTTGAAAATGATCCATATAATCTCTTAATTCTTCTTCTGAAGTAATTTTCACATCACTTTGCACTTTTTCATCGCATTGAATGATATGAATATTAATTTTCCGAAAAAAACTTTCCTGTTCTTTCAAAATACTATATGTTTCCTCCAGAAATGCTTTCACCAGATCTCCGGAACAAGACATTGAAGTATCCACTACAATCGCAAATTCTTCTACTTTCAGAACCTCTCTGGTTTCCTGTGGTTCGATCAACGGCATATTTCCATACATGGACAATCCATAACTATAAAAGATATAATCAAAATTATCCGGATCTACCTGCATTTCTTCCCGAAGCACCGCGAATTTTCTTAGGAAAGTGCGATAATCTATCGTCTCACGATTCGCAATTTTTAACTGATCTTTTAGATTTCCTTCTGCATTCACCGCTTCTTTGGAAAAAGAATTCAGATCCATCTCCATTTTTTCACTGATATCTTTCCATTTGTCACGCTGCTGCTCTGTCTTTGGATTTTGATCCTGATGATTTATCCAGTATCTGTGATCATCTACTGTAAACTCTCGAATCAACTGTTGCAGCTTTTTCTCTCCCGGAAGCTCGGTGGTCAGAACCTGATAGATTCCTTCGGCTGTCAACACTTTCAGTTTTTTTCTCAGATCCTTATACGTACTCTCCCTAAGCCAGGAAACCGGCAATGTCACACATCGCACCTGCATACCATCAATGATAGATTCCATGGCAATATCACATGCCAGATTCCAATACACCTCTTCTGGTTTTGGCGGCGTAAACACATGGCAGAACAGACAATGCAGCACCATATGAAGATATGCTCTGTTCACCTGTTTTCGCTCATCCTTATAACAACTTCCAAGAAACCTCGTATTATAATAAATGACATTTCCATCTGTCGCTACGGTATCTACCGTACTATCCATAGCATAATCCAGAGATGACAGCGCCACATCTAAGAATCTCATATGCAGATAAAGTTCATTTCTTGCTGTAAAAAGAATATGTCTCCCCGTCACTTCCATCCGATGGGCAAATTCTTTTTCCTTTTCAAATAGGTCTTCCATTATTCTCCTCTTTATAAGTCAAAAGTTTTCTTTTTCTTTCTGAAATGTTGATGCTTATAATCCATCAAAAAACTTTGAATCTCAAGCAACTCCTTCTCGTTGGTTTCTTCGATCAGCTCTATCAGTTCCTCTTCTCGCCAGTCAATAAATTCTGATACAAATTCCAGAATTTCATTCTGTTCAAACTCCATGCACCATCCGGCAGCCGACATACGATGTTCCATCAGATACGACTGATAAATTCCCTGCGCATCCTGGGACAACTGATATTGTTCCATCAGCCTGGTTACTGCCAGTTCAATGCAAAAATCCTCGCTCTCCAGATTCTGCGCATCGCGAAAAAGTCTGTCATATTCTCCAAACTGAAATACCCCGTCCTGAAAACACTGCCTGTAACTGTATCCAGATCCATGAAACTGTGTCTCCAGCTGACGCGCCGGTGTATTCTCCACAGCTTCTTCATAATATTCCGGAAACAACAAGGTACATCTTCCACTTTCAAACAACAGATTTACCTTCAGTTCATGATGCACTTCACTCAGGACATCTTTCATACAATATCCTTCCGCCTGCTCCATTCGAAACGTCAGGTTTTTTAAATGGCGGCATCCTGTAAAAGCGCCTCCTGCAATATCCTTTGTCCGATGGCTCAATGTCAGTGCTTCCAGATAATAACACCCATAAAAGGCATAATTCCCGATTTCGCGGATCGTCTCAGGCAAAACGATCTCTTTTACCTGATTTCCACAAATGGCAGTGCCTTGATCCGGCTCTCTTCTCGCTTCGGAAAAAATATAAGGTGCAAGAATAGTTACCGGAAGTCCCTCTATCTCTTTCGGTACTTTCACCCTTTCTTCCTCGCCGTAACAACGTTTTAGCCGGATTTCATGTCCTATTTTTTCATATTCAAATTCCATGAAAAATTTCTCCTCATTCTAAAAGGCGGGGAATATTCTCTCCCCGCCTTCTGTGTTCTCTTATTCTTCATCCAGTCCATCCAGATAATCATCAATGGCGCCGGTGGATACTTCATAGCTCTTCGCTACCGGTACATGAAACTTGTTATATGCAGAAAATCCAATCCAGCATACAACCAATGCACACACCAGATATCCTCCTACTTTCCACACAAGACGCTCTCTCTTCTCCTTGCGCATGATCTTCTGTCTGTTTGCTTTATCCTGCTTATATTTATCTACTTTAGCCTGACTCATATTACTACTCCTATCATCAACGCCTGCTTTCTGGCAGGTCGGACTGGGAAATTCCAAATTCATTTCCTTTTGACATTGTAGCATAGAATACAGAATATTTCATCCTTTTTTTCAAAATTTCTTATACTACTACTATAATTCCGCCATCGTTGGCATACAAACTGCTGACTCCTGCTGTATCCTCTACAATAATGTCACGCAGCTTCATTCTCTTGCTCAGCTCTTCTTTCAACATCTCTGCACGCTGCGGACAGTTACAGTGAGATATGGCCAGTATACGATCCTCATCATGTCCCACATATTCTACGATAGAATCTGCCATCTTCACCAGGGCTTTGTTAATTCCTCTTGCCTGTGCCAGCTGCTCAATCGTTCCTTCCGGAGTAGATGTCATAACAGGCTTTATCTTTAATGCAGTAGCCAGAATCGCTTTCATATGGCTGAGACGTCCGTTCTTACGAAGTGATTCCAGACTCTCAAGTACAAACCATGTCTTTTGCTTAGCAATGTAGGCTTCCACATGCTCCACTACCTCTTCAAAGCTCATACCTGCTTCTTCACATTCCTGAATCTTCATACCGATTAGAGTCTCTCCGATGGATGCGGAACGAGAGTTGAACACATATGCTTTCTTCTCCGGATGTTCCTCCAGAAACAAATTCTTACCCAGCTCTGCGCTGTTATAAGAACCACTCAGTTCCGCAGACAGTGTCACAGCATATACATGATCTGCCCCGCAGTCGTACTTATCACGAAAACTCTCCGGTGACGGACACGCAGATTTGGGACAGTTCGGACTCTCTGCTACCATTTTCAGAAACTCTGACTGCCGGAATGTCTCATCATCTACTATCGTATGTTCATCCACATATAAAGTCAATGCTGCAGAAGCAAAATGACCATCCTTTTTCATCTTCTCTGTCAGTTCTCCACAGCTGTCAATTATAATCTTGTAACTCATCTATTTAATCCTCCGGCTCTAAGACCTAGTTTTTAATACTACATTATAGTAACACATATATTTCTGTTTGAAAAGGGGAAATCATGCAAAAAAAGCAGAACCGTAAAAGATTCTGCTTTTTATTACTAATTTTCTATCTATTTCTTTACTGCACCAGCTTTGTCATAATTTCATTGCTTCTTGCAATAAATTTCGTCATAGCTTCCGGTGACAGAGGTGCATGACTGAGCATCGCCAGGTCATACAGCTGTTCACAGATCATTGGAACATTTTCTCCATCTTTATGGCCCAGAATATACTGTACCAGGTTATTCTTTGCATTTAATACCAGAGTCTCAGCTCCTCCGAACATCGCCGGATCCATGCCACCCATATTGTACATCTTCATCATATCCTGCATACGTCTGCTTTCTTCGGAAAGAGTAATCATAGATGCAACTGATTCATTTTTCAGATTTTCCACTTTTACATCCAGTTTTTCTTTTCCAAGTGCTTTACGGAATACTTCTGTCAGTGTATCCACGGTCTCTTTTGTAACTTCTTCGGCATCTGCTGCTTTTAAAGTATCATTCACATCAGAATCAATGCGCTTGAATTCCACATTTTCTTTCTTCTGTTCTACCAGAGAAATAAAAGGAGAATCAATGTTATGCTTGAGAATGACAGCATCCAGACCTTCTTCTTTGAACATATTGATATACTGGCTCTGCTGTACTTCATCTGTCACATAGAATAATGTCGTCTTTGGTGCATCTTCTTTCTGTTCCACATCTTCTTCGAACTCTGCATCTTCTTTCTTATCTGCTGAATCTGCTTTCTCTGTGGTATCTTCTTTCTTATTTTCTGCAATAAAGTCATCCAGTGTAAGGTATTTACCTTCAATATTTTTAACTAAAATGTAATCCATCATACGTTCACAGAACTTGCTGTCCTTGATACATCCGTATTTGATGAATGGGCTGATATCATCCCAATATTTTTCATAATTTTCGCGGTCTGTCTTACACATTCCGCTGAGTTTATCAGCCACCTTCTTGCTGATATAATCAGAAATCTTCTTTACAAATCCGTCATTCTGCAGTGCACTTCTGGATACATTCAGTGGCAGATCCGGGCAGTCAATCACACCTTTGAGCAGCATCAGGAATTCTGGACTTACTTCTTTAATATTATCTGCGA
>CAKRON010000139.1 GCA_934373455.1 uncultured Marvinbryantia sp. | reverse complement strand
GATCAGTCAGAAGAGTAAAAACCTGACGGAACTGCGTCAGAAAGTGGGCATGGTATTTCAGAGTTATGAACTGTTTCCGCATCTTACTGTGTTGAATAATATTCTGCTGGCACCGACTAAGGTGCAGAAAAGAGACAAAGAGGAAGTCAGGAAGGAAGCAATGGAGCTGTTGGAGCGTGTTGGTCTGAAAGAAAAAGCAGACAGCTTTCCGCGCCAGTTGTCTGGCGGACAGAAGCAGCGTGTTGCGATTGCACGTGCACTTTGCATGCATCCGGAGATATTATTGTTTGATGAGGTAACAGCTGCACTGGATCCGGAAATGGTGCGTGAGGTATTGGACGTGATGCTTCAGCTTGCGCAGCAGGGTAAAACGATGATTATTGTTACGCATGAGATGCAGTTTGCCCGTGCGATTGCAGACCGTGTTATTTTTCTGGAAAATGGCAAAATTGTGGAAGATTCAGATCCGGAGACATTTTTTGAACATCCAAAGACAGAGAGAGCAAAACAGTTCCTGAATGTCTTCACATTTGAACAGATAAAAAATAAAACAAAAAAATGATTGACATATTTAACCTAGTAGGTTAGTATGTTATCAACATAAGCAATGTGGATCGCAAATGAAGCATTGCTGACGGACAGGTACATACCTGAAAATAATATCATGAAAAGAGGAGAAGAATCATGAAAAAATCAATTGTATTTGCAGCAACTCTGGCACTATCCACTTTATTTGCAACCACAGCATTTGCAGAAGATGGATTCCGTACATTGGATGAAATCAAAGAAGACGGCACGATCAACATCGGTGTTTTCTCTGATAAAAATCCATTTGGATATGTTGATGAGAATGGTGAATATCAGGGATATGATGTTTACTTTGCAAACCGTCTGGGAGAGGATCTTGGCGTAGATGTTAATTTTGTTTCAACAGAAGCAGCAAACCGTATTGAATATTTGCAGACCGGAAAAGTAGATGTGATTCTTGCAAACTTCACTGTGACACCAGAGCGTGAGGAAGAAGTTGACTTTGCACTGCCATATATGAATGTTGCTCTTGGTGTTGTTTCACCGGATGCGAATGTGATCGAAAGTCTGGATAACTGGAATGCAGATGATCAGATGATTGTTATTTCCGGAACAACAGCAGAGACATATTTAATTGAGAATTATCCGGATATTCCATTACAGAAATATGATTCCTATGCAACTGCTAAAAATGCTTTGGAAAATGGCAATGGAGTAGCATGGGCAAACGATAACACGGAAGTAATTGCATTTGCAAAACAGAATGAAGGCTATACAGTAGGCATCCCATCTCTGGGAAGTGCAGATACCATTGCACCTGCAGTTACCAAAGGAAATACAACATTGCTTGACTGGATCAATGAAGAGATCAAAACACTTGGTGAAGAGAATTTCTTCCACGCAGATTATGAAGCAACACTGTTAGATACTTATGGTGCTGACTATGAAGACGAACTGGTAGTAGAAGGTGGTGTAGCATCTGCAGATGTAGAAGCTGACAGCGAAGCAGAAAGCGAAACAGCAACAGATGAAACAGTAACAGATGAAACAGCCGCAGAGACTGAGACAGCAGCAGAAACTGAGACAGTTTCAGAAGCAGAAACAGCAGCTTAAAAGAATAAAAAAGAGGCATCGAAAGATACAGAAAATTAAAAGTACAGGACAGACACTTGGTTTGTTCTGTACTTTTTTCTATGGAATAATGCATTTAGAATAAAAATGCCTGTTTATGACTGGTTGCGAGAAAAATACAGATAAATATGTTGTTTTGTGTGGATTATATTTTCTTGATATGTTGTTTTTTGAGTTTCTTTTATAGAATGAGCTTGACATTGGTATGTACAGATAGTAGAATTTAAAGTAGTTGGATCAATACGAATTTTTTGAAAGAGAGGGATCTTCAATGGCGGGGGAATACAAAGATCAGATAAGAATCGTACAGGAAACCGTGGCAGGTAAGGAGATTACATTTGCACATGTGATGGGCGGTCCGGCACCGATTATTTATCAGAAGCTTGGATTGAATCCAGAGGTGGACTATGGTTCATCGGCGATTGGAATTATGAACATGACACCTTCTGAATCTGCAGTGATTGCATCAGATATAGCAGTGAAGAGCAGCAATGTGTATCTTGGATTTGCAGACCGGTTTACGGGAACCTTGATCATCACAGGAGAGATTTCAGATGTAGAGACTGCTATGCATGAGATTGTGAATTATTTCCGTGACACGCTTGGATATGTTGTGTGTAAGATTACCAAGAGATAAGGAAGTGTACCATGGAAGAACGGATAACAAGGGAGGAACTGCTGGAGAGGCTGTTTCATGATGATTATGAGAATCTGAAGGGAAAGAGACTTCGGATCACCCGTGTGAGGGTTCCCGGAAGGGAAGTATGCTTTGCCCATGTGTTTACACCCAATGATAAGGCCATATATGAGAATCTTGCATTGCATATCGGTGTTCATGAGGGGGAAGATCACAGAGGGGAATCGATCGGTATGATCCGTGTAACACCCTGGGAAGCGATTGTAGTGGCGGCAGATGTAGCAGTGAAGGCAGCACATGTGGAAGTAGGATTTATGGATCGTTTTTGCGGAACACTGATTTTGACTGGCAGACTTTCAGAGGTTTTGACGGCTGTGGAAGAAGTGGTTCGGTTTTTCCGTGAGACTTTGAAGTTTGATGTATGTGAGATCCACAGAAGCTGACAACAGGACGGTATAAAATGAAAAAACTTTTTCTTATGGGTCGAAGTGAGGCTGGTAAGACTTCTCTGACACAGGCATTGAAAGGGGAAAAGCTTCATTATCATAAGACTCAGTACACGAATACAAATGAAGATACCATAGATACGCCGGGAGAATATGCAGAGTCCAAGCATTTCAGTGTGGGACTGGCTTGTTTCTCTTTTGAGGCTGATGTAATTGCCATTGTCCAGGCTGCCGATGAACCATTTAATCTGTTCAGCGACGGTGGCAGGAATTTTCTTCTTCGACCATTGATCGGAATCATTACGAAAGTAGATTCTCCGCATGCCAATGTTCCGATGGTAAGACAGTGGATGGTGAACATGGGCTGTGAGAGAATTTTTATGGTAAATAATAAGACACGAGAAGGTATCAGTGAATTGATGAATTATCTTCAGGATGATCTTCCCAAATTGACGCTGGAGCAGGCTAAGTTTAAGCAAAGTCTGGGATTGAATGAATGGGATCCTATGCCGGAAGGAGTAGAGTTTCCAGAGTCGATCCGATAGAAAGAGAGAGTATGAACTATGAGAGAATTAAAGGCAGTAAAGATTACCAAAGAGGAGTTTGCATTGTACGGAACATTTTGTGATATGATACATCCGGAAGGATATCCACTGCAGGGTGAGATTCATAAATTTTATCCGGATCGAATTTCAGGAACAACTATGGGCAGTATGGGATTTTCTCCGATTGAAGTAAAAAAAGACGATCGGATTGTGAAATGTGCAGAATATCATACGACTACATGGGAAGGCATTGTGGCACTGGACGATGATATGATAATTCATGTAGCACCGGCTTCTGCAGGAACCCCAGTACCGGAACTTACAAAAGCATTTATTGTGCCAAAAGGCTGTATGGTAAAGATCAACGCAGCAATCTGGCATTTATGTCCGTTGCCGGTTAATCAGGAAGTGCTTCATGCTATGATTATTTTGCCGGAATGTACATATGCCAATGACTGTACAGTAGTGGAATTTGAGGAGAAAGACTGGTTTCAGATCGTAACAGAGTGATCTTGAATAACTGTGCGTTGCATTCTCGTTGCCTCAGTGAAAAAAGTTTTAAAAATTGAATTGTAGTAAGAGAAAAAGTACAAATGTGAATCGAACATCTGTACTTTTTCTCATTTCATGTAAATCTGTGGCTTGCACCGGGTATGAATATTCACAGA
Organism: uncultured Marvinbryantia sp.; assembly: GCA_934373455.1. Lineage (GTDB taxonomy): Bacteria > Bacillota > Clostridia > Lachnospirales > Lachnospiraceae > Marvinbryantia. The sequence goes on along the minus strand of CAKRON010000139.1, from coordinate 826 downwards.
AACCCATTATGTGGAAGAAATTACGAATATTATTCAGAAGATCCGTATCTGTCAGGTATGCTTGCAGCGGCAGTTACCAGGGGAGTCCAGAGTAAGCCGGGATGCGGTGTGACAATTAAGCATTTTGCATGCAATAATCAGGAAGATAATCGTATGGGCGTAGACTCCTGTGTATCAGAGAGAGCACTCCGGGAAATTTATCTTCGTGGCTTTGAGATTGCAGTAAAAGAAGGAAATCCTGTTTCCATTATGACTTTCTACAATCTTGTAAATGGTGTTCATGCAGCGAACAGCAGAGATCTGTGCATGACAGTTGCCAGAAAGGAATGGGGATTTGACGGAGCAATCATGTCAGACTGGAATACAACAGTTTCGGAAGATGGAAGTATTCCATGGAAATGTGCGGCAGCAGGCAATGATATTATTATGCCGGGAAATTCGGATGATGATAAAAATATCCGTCAGGCATACAAAGAAGGTAAACTTATAGAAGAAGAAATCCGAAGCTGTGTCGGACATCTGGCAGTTATGATCTGCAGATTGAACAAAAACAATTAAAATCAGATCATTTTTTTCATAGGATGACGTAAAAATCTGAAGGACTGTAGCTGGTTCTTCAGATTTTTTAGTTACTGTTCTTTATCCAAATATTCCGGACACTCTGTCAAATATATTTGCCGGATCATAACTTATTTCTTATTTTTCGGTATTCTCTTGGCGAATATCCTTTCAGCTTGTGAAAAAGCCGGCTGAAATAAAGCTGGTTATCATATCCGACAATCTTAGAAATCTCATTGATGGAATAAGTTGTTGTTTCAAGTAACAT
>CAKRON010000138.1 GCA_934373455.1 uncultured Marvinbryantia sp. | reverse complement strand
GATTTAGATCCCTTATATCCTGTGTAAAAAGTTCCAATCATAGTAATTAACGCTCCGACTGACCAATACTTATGTGCTTTCATTATTTACCTCCAAATTGCTTAAGCTGTTTTCAAAGTAACTATCTCTATATCATTAATAATATTATACGTTCCTTTCATCATTTTCGGCAAGCAGGAAAAGAAAAATACTCGATTATATTATAATGATGCGATGGATCTTACCTCAAAGGTGTTTTGCTATAAATTCGATATTCTATTTTCCGATAATCATTCTCCGGAGAAGCAAATCCCCATGCTCTACTCCCGGATTCCACTGCCATTATTATTTTTACCTTCTCTATTTCTTCTATTTCTTTTAGCTTCTGTTGAATAATACTTTCCACTGAATATCCTCCCTTCAGTGCTTATCAAGCTTAATATCTATAATTTTCTTTTCCCTCGATACCTAAATTGGATTATTGCTTCGGCGCCCATTATTCAAGTCGAACGTTACTCAATCTCTGCTTTTAAGTGTTCTTTTGGTGCTCACAAACACCGGAAAAAAGAAAAAGCAGCAATGAGCTTTTACAATCATTGCTGCAAAAAATACACGTTCCCAGGGGGAATCGAACCCTCAACTAGTGCTTAGGAGTTCGTCCTGGTACAGAAAACAGCTTGCATTCTATGTCAATCAAAGTCATTCAAAGCCTTGATTTTACTGCTTTTTCTGTCAATTTCAGAAAAGATAAGAAAACCTGTTCCTTCCAATTATAAATGATGACTACCATTACCTGACATTTTACAGTAATGATTATTTGGTTTTCTTATTAGATCTACATTTATTATACCGTGCTTGCAGTCAACTGTCGATAACAAATTGACCGCAAATGCAGTATTTTTTCTTATGTTTATTTTTTCTTATACATAAACACCTCCGACTCCGCTACCACTGCAATACCATTTTCGATTGCATAATCATAACTGATATCTTCATACAATAATTTCTGGGTCACATTTCGATAATCAGGTTCATAAAATCGACTGGAAATAATCTCCTTTAACATTTCTGGGATATTATATTCCAGCTGAGCAGACGGATTGTTCTTTGAATGCATTCTATCGTTTCTAACAGTATCAATTAGCTCGTCCAGTTTCAAATCCATTTTTATTTCCGGAAGTAATTTACAGATATCATATAAATGGCGCGAATCTCTATCCTGCATATTCTGGATGCGGTAATCACAGATTGCAAATATCTTATCAATGAATGTTCGCTCCAATGACTGTACATTCATAATAACCGTCGCTGCTTCAAACGGAATTGGAAGTGATATCCCATTATCTTTACAAAATTTTCCCACAAAACTTCCAACTTCATGTTTCTCAGCAGGGTATACTGTCTGATAGTAGCTGGTTTCCACTATAATTTCCATTGGTTTCTCTGAGAAAAGAGAATCATAGCTAAATACATACATATTGTAATCATGTCTTGATTTAATTTGATCTGGATTTGTAAGCTTCATCCCTAATGATTTTGCAATTTCTACAATATGCTCTTTTGATGCCTTTCTCTCAGTCTGCGTCGGTTTTCGATTCATCGACAGATCAATATCTTCAGAAAACCGATCTATCAGATTATATGCTTTTGACAAAGAGGTTCCACCTTTGAACACAAACGGAAGATCAATCTTCGATAGTTTCAATAGAAACATTGATTGCACCGTATCCTTCTCAACCATAAGTTCAGCTCTTTTACATTCGCGAGCCACAGCCTCTATGATTTCTTTCCATTCATTCCTATATTCGCTATACCAGCTCACCCATCAATCCTCCTTGATAAATATTCCGGTACACCCGATCCGGGAATAACGCAATGTATCTTTTTACAATAGAAAAATCCACATTTAGGATATTTACGAATTCTTTTAGTTTCATTCTCAATAAATTACCTGAAATCTCACTGTATTTATCGATGTTTGTCATCAGATCTAAGAACTGCAGAGCTGTCTGATTTTCCTTTGTTATTTCGGTAATAGGTTTATAAACAATCAGATTTCTACCATCAATGCAAAGTTTTCTCTGTTTTGTAGTTGCTTCATTTGAACACACCTCTATGCAGGCCGGTGTTTGAGTCGTAAATCCATACATATTTGCAAGCTGAATTCCGGTAATATATCCAGTCACTCTGCCATTGGACTTAATAAATTTTTTATCCACATATTTGTCTATCGACATCTTCCCCTTTGTCCCCAGGATCGTTGTATATGATAAATAATAGACTCCATTAAATAAACGCTCCAATTTTCCGTCATCTACAAGTTTTTTCATTTCCTGACGAACGTAGTCTCTGGAATCTCCCGGAAGCTCGGACAAAAAGATTGGCTCATCTTTTTCGTAATTTTTTAATATATAGTCATATAGCATACGCTTTACCTCACATATTTGAAATTATATATTTCATTTTTATTATACTGCATATTATGCACTTGTCAAATGCGATTCATTCATCTATTTGATTCTTTAATAAAATAGATGAATGACTTTGCTGCCATCCTTCTACTAATTTTTCACAATTTATTCTGCAATAAGAATGGGGAGTCCCCATCCTGATCGTTGGAACAGGTTTAAGATCCATGTTCTAACCTTATAAGCATCTTTTTGTTATATTGTTTCCACCAAATAAAAGATGGATCTACGCCGGTTCTTCGGTCGCAGATCTCATAAGTTTCTGAAAACAATTAAATTCAGCACTTCCTACTGATCATCCTCATTCAGCTTTTCATAAAAGGCTATTGGTTTTCAATATTTTCATGGTTCAAAAAACAGCCGGTACATCACCAACAACGCATAGATGATGAATGCTGATGAGATGAAAAGAACCTTGTCAGTACTGGAAATGTGAAAACTTCTGGGAATCAAAAAGACGGAAAGCTACTGGCTGGTACACAAGAATTACTTTAAAACAGAACTCATTAACGGAACCATGCGTGTTGATATTGCAAGTTTTGAAAAGTGGTATGTGAATCAGACAAAGCATAAGAAGGTCGCGGGTGAGAAACCAGGAGCACAGCTTTGTTCTACATCGTATTCTTTCAGGGATGTTGCAAACATGCTTCCATCATCTCTTTGATGGTGCCGCCAAACAGATCCTTAAGCGCATCCTGGATATCTTCAGCGGTTTCAATATCATACTCCTGAAGAAGTTGCTGAAGGATGTTTCGTAAACGCACCATAATCAATCATTACTTCATGTTGACTACGCATTCTTACGGAACACTGAAAAATAGGCCCCGAGTAACAGCACCTTATCTGTTACCTGAGCCCTTTCCCATATCATACTTTAATGAATTTGATTTTCCTTTCAGCGTTTCTGCGCTTTCTCTTTGCATTCCGCATTGTAGAGGGAAGCGATGTTTCTCTGTGCGATTGGAAACTTCTTTACACCTAATTCGTCAAAGGCAGCTTTGACTGCTTTGTGAAGAGTGATTTATTCCCGATGAACCTCCAGAAACTATTTGCTGTAACCGACCTTTCGGTACTCCTCATAAGTTGACCATGTCTTGGAATGATTGTAGACAGAAGCCCCGCGCTGATATCCGACACCTTTCGACTGCAGCTTGCTCTGGATATCGATGACAAGATTGAAGGGGCGTGCGTTCGCGCGAGAGCGCTGTTTTGCCACTGACTTGTGTTCCCGCTGCCCAAGGAAGTGGGCCCGGAGATCTGCTTCGGTATATCCCATCCTCCAGCGAGGACAGGCGAATGAACCGCGTTTGATTCTTCCCTCTGACCGAAATGTGTTTTCTGTACTTGATCTCATAGTTCAGCTGCTGCAGCTCTTGTAGAAATGTGTCGAAGAACTCCGACTTTTTCTGCAAAATCAGATCGATATCTTCGCACAGAACATCCCGATTTTTCACTCTGCGAGGATACTCTGTTCGCTTTGTGCGCTCTTTGTAAGGCTTCGGGGCAATCACTAAAAGGCCGTTTTCCAGACAAATCAGATCACTGACACGCTGCAGGGCAAAGCTGGACAGCCAGAAGTTTTTGAACTTCCTGGTGGCATCAATGGATGTGGAATTGAAAACGATATGATTATGCACATGGGCTCGATCCGTGTGCGTTGCCACGATAAAAGCATACTTTCCTTTGGTAAACCGAAGGGCCAGTTCATGCCCCAATCGGTTTGCTTCCTCCGGCGTGATCTCTCCCGGTTTGAAAGACTGGCGGATCTGATAGGCGATCACCTCATGCTTTTGCCGCCGACCGGTGATCTGCTCATACTGACGCTTGGACAGCATAAACTCCTCGTCCACGGTCATCGGGTCACACTGATAGCCGGTGACCAGTTCGCCCTTTTTGGTCTTTTCCGGATTCTTTGCATAATCCGTTCTGTCGCCTAGACTCCGGGCAATGTTTTTCCCTTGTTCACATGCAGGGGAATGAGTCTTGTTGCTACCATGGGCATTTGCTCCTTTCTCAATCTTCTTTTTCGGAATTCCTTATATTTAAATTATACAATAAACTCTTGTCTTCCTTATGGACTTTCCTCCTCCAAAATATCTGTAACGAAAAAAATCCGCCCAGAATAGATTCTTAATCTAATCTGAGCGGATAGATCCGTCAGGCCTATTTTGTTCAGAAGCGTTCTTTCGGTGTTCACAACACCGAAAAAAAGAAAAAGCAGCAATGAGCTTTTACGATCATTGCTGCAAAAAATGGACGTTCCCAGGGGGAATCGAACCCTCAACTAGTGCTTAGGAGGCGCTTGTTATATCCATTTAACTATGGGAACAAATGCCGTATTTTCAGGCTTTTCAGCCTTCTCGGTCACGGCGGCCAACTTTATGAACTCAATCACTTACGTGATGAATCATCTGATTTCTTAGATCAGACATTCATTTGCGTTCCACATAATATATTAACAAACACCGGATAGAAAGTCAAGTAAAA
>CAKRON010000137.1 GCA_934373455.1 uncultured Marvinbryantia sp. | reverse complement strand
ATCTGGTACTACATTTACTTTGGTACCTGCCTGTATCTTCACAACTGCTGCTCCACTGTTGCCAGCGTTCAGTTTCTGTGTAAACTCTTTCTGAAGACGACCTTTTTCCAAATTAATAACCGGGAAATCTGCATCCGGTGTAAAGGACATCGGTGCTTCTTTTTCTCTCGCATAGTAATACTTCAGATCTGCTGATCCACATTCCTCATCTGATCCCAGAATCAGTCTCATACTGTTCTTCAATGGCACTCCACATTCTTTGATTGCTCTCATAGCATAAATCGCAGCAATCGCAGGACCCTTATCATCTGCAGTTCCGCGTCCATAGATCTTTCCATCTTTGATTAACGGTTCAAACGGCTCTGTCTCTTTCCAGTTCTTCGTTACCGGAACGACATCCAAATGTGCCAGAATATCCAGTTTTTTCTCCTGATCACTGAAATCTGCTGCAACTACATAATGATCGTAATTCGTAGTTGTAAATCCGTATTCTTTGATCATTTCTTCCGCAGCGTCTAATACTTTTGCTGGGCCTTCACCAAATGGCTTTCCCGGCATTGCTTCGCCCTTCTGGCTATCGATACGAACCAGCTTTTTCAGGTCTTCCAGCATGTCGTCTTTATGTGCATCTATATATGCATCCAATTTTTCTTTGTACATGACATTTACTTCCTTTGCTTTTCATTTTCGGTTTAACTATATCATATTTAGCTATTTTCTACAATACCATGCACATAGATCTTCTGACATTTGACACATCTTATATAGTGTGCTATAAAAAGATCGGAATTTATTCATCTGAAATCATATTACCAGGAGGATTTTTTGTGAAACTTCAAAGACTTTTTAGTCTGACCAGACAGGCCGTTGATCATTATCAATTGATAGAAGAAGGAGATCGAATTGCCGTTGGCATTTCCGGAGGAAAAGACAGTCTTACACTCCTTTATGCCTTACAGGGACTTCAAAAGTTTTATCCGAAACATTTTGAGCTGGAGGCTGTTACGGTAGATCTTGGCTATCCAGGATTTAACCTGTCACCTGTGGAAGCTCTCTGTCAAAAGCTTCAGGTTCCGTACACCATTGTGCCAACTCAAATTGGCAAAATTGTTTTCGAAGAACGTCAGGAATCAAATCCCTGCTCTTTGTGTGCCAAATTAAGAAAAGGCGCTTTTAATGAAAAAATCAAAGAACTTGGATGCAACAAGCTTGCTTATGCCCACCATAAAGATGACGTTGTGGAAACTATGATGCTTTCTCTGATGTATGAAGGACGCTTTCATTCTTTTTCACCGAAGACCTATCTTGATCATATGGATCTGACTCTGATCCGACCTCTCATTTATGTGTCCGAAGCAGAGATTATTGGTTTTCGCAATAAATATCAGCTTCCAATCGTCAAGAATCCCTGTCCCGCTGACGGTTATACCAAGCGTCAATATGTCAAAGATCTGCTTCAGACCCTGAACCGTGAAAATCCAGGCGTCAAAGACCGCATGTTTTCTGCCATAACCATGGGGGCTGAGTTTTGCGGTGAATCTGAACACAAAAACGGAGCTTTGTAACTTTAAAAAGCCACAAAACTCCGTCCCCAACGGTCTACACTCTCTGCTTTGGAATCAGAAGTCTCAAAGTTACCGGATTCAACATCACTCCTTTGATCTTCTCTCCCATCATGCCTTTTACTTTGCTGCTGTCCATAATGATTGCTTTAAACATCTTATTTCTATTAAATCTCTGAAACTCTGCTGCATCTGCACAAACAGGCTGATAAATATCTCCGTTATTCAACTTGATAAATGGAATCTTCATATCTTTCGGCTCTACCTTTTCTGCTCCTTCCGGAACCTGAACAGGTACCAACACTTTTCCTCTGTGGAAATTCACAATCATCTCTTCTTCCAGATCATGAAGTGCCTCTTTGTCACGTTCTTCTTCCGGAAGCTGTCTTTCCTGTGCAAAATAGCATCCTGTCAGTAAAAGCTGTGGATTCTGCAATGGACGCTTTTCTTCCGGAACTGCATCGAAATCAGGCTTTCTTACCAGCTTCTCCAGTTCAATCTCCACTGCATTCACACCTTTGTCTAATACAAATGCATTTACTCCCATCGCGAACAATCCTGTCAGGAAAGTCAGGAATTGTTTATTCTCTAATTTTACTACAATCAGTTCTACATGCTTCTGTCTCTGAACCATAGCCTGCTTCTGTGCAAAACGTTCTTCTGTAAATAACCATACCTGGTCATTGCAGCTGTCCGGATCGCAGTATACAAATGGTAAATTCGTTGCTTTCGAGAATACACAAAATAATGTCTCTATAGTCTGCATACGTCTCAAAATCATATGTACGAAAAAGGATTCTCTCTTTTCAAAGAACACACCTATTTTTTCCTGCTCCGGGTTCTTTGTCTTCATGATGGCTGCAGAGTTCTTCAGAATGATCAATTCCTGTATCGGAAGATTTCCGTAACTCTCCTCCTTGAAATCTGCAGATACCAGTAATTTTTTCAGTTCTTCCTCATTAATGTTTGCCATACCCATATTCCTTTCTGACTCATAATATAGTTCGTCGAAAGTTTTCATCTTTGCGATTTTAGAATGTCCTGCGAAGATAAAATACTCACCTACTATCATACAACTTTGACGTTCAATAATCAAGTTATATTGTGGAAATTGACTAAAACATTAATCAGTTTTCCCTGGCATCTTATAAATTCAAAATCCAGATCAGAAGTGCAAGACCACATACCAGAATAACTCCAGGGAGTATGGTATCCGCAAATGCCCACAATCCCAATATCTTAATTGCTATTCCTGTTAAAATGCTGACACAGACCAGCACAAATGCTACAGTCAGCAATGCCGCATTTTCTTTAGATATTTTAATTTTTCTTTGCATCAATTCATACATATATCTCATATTCGCCTGCCATTTCTTTGAACTTTGTTTTAATTTTATCAGTACCTTGTAAAGTTCATTACCATTTTTATGTAAAATATATGTAAGTTTTTTGCAAAACAAAACAGTCTGTTCCGGCAAAAATCTTTCTGTCGAAACAAACTGCTTTTTCATTACTGTTTATTCAATTTGGAATTATCTTGCTGCGTCACGAATATCCTGTTCTCTCGCAAGCTGTTCTCCGCAAGGTGTAATACATAATCCACCCTTACATGTACATCTTAATTCAGACGGTAACTGTTTTCCGACACGGAACAGTGTCTCAGCAGTCTGATCCAATGGAATCAATGGATCAAATCCACCCATGATCATATTGGCAGAAACAACAGCGTTTGCTGCTGACATTGCATTTCTGTTGATACATGGAATCTGAACAAGTCCTGCAACCGGGTCACAGATTGTACCTAAAATATTCTGTACCGCACAAGATGCAGCCATACAAGACTGTTCTGGTGTACCACCCATTAAATATACCAGTGCTCCGGCAGCCATTCCGGATGCTGCACCAGGTTCAACCTGACATCCGTACAATTCTGCTGAATAATTACAGTCTTTACTCATCACGATACCGATTACAGATGTAACAAACATAGCTTTCACTTTCTCTTCTAATGAAAGTCCCATATGATTTGCCACACCAAGTACTGCTCCTGGGAAGATTCCGGCAGAACCACCTGTTGGTGCACATAATACCACTCCCATCGCACTACTGTATTCCATTGTACCCATAGCCCAAGGAACAGCTGTGTTTAATACACCCATATCCAACGCTTTTGGATTTTTCTTAACGTAGTTTTCTACTTTTCCAGCGGTAGGTTCGATGATTCCAGCCATATCAATATCGCCTTTTAAAGCTTCTTTTGAGCTGTGCTCCATTGTCTCAACTACGCCTTCCATGTACTTCCATACTTCATCATAGCTCCATCCACTACGAGCCATCTCATAGTCCATACCAAGTTCCCACAATTCTTTACCTGTTTCTTTTGCAACTGCAAGCATTTCTGCTGCACTCACAAATGGGAATTTCGCATGACGATTAGAAGGTACGGCGAGAATAGGTTTTACATATCTTACTTCTGTAACATGTTCCATAGATTCCGCTTTTTTCAGGAACTCTTCTGTAACATCTGCACGCTGCTTTAAGTTGATCAGACATTTTCCTTCAAAACTTGAAATTGCATTGCCTTCATCTGCCGGAAGCATTGCCTGTAACTCTTCCATCAGTTTCTTTGCTTCTTCTTCACCGCAATCTGTGAATACAAGTACTTCATAACAGTCACCTACCACTGCAATTGGGAAACCATCCACCTGTAAAAGTTTTACTGTTCCTCCACCAGTAGAATCAGAATGAACCTCTACTACTCTTCCTTCTGTATTTTCAAGAATTAAATGAGAGATATTTGGTACAATCGGTGGAAAATCTTCGATAACAAATTCAATATCTACTCCAGCAGCTTTTGCATCTGCAAATGCATTTCTTAATGCCGGATCTTCAGGTCTTCTTCCCAATAAACCATTTACATATCCCATATCGGAACGCTGTCCTTTGTACATCAATGTATACGCTCCATCTTTGGCAAATGCAATCGTAGCTTTTTTCAAAGTTCCCGGCAGCATCTGCTGAGCCAAATAACCAATACGAGATGGTCCACATGTGTGTGAACTGGATGGACCGATCATAATTGGTCCTACAATGTCGTTAAATACACTTGGATTTTGTCTTTTCATAGTATTTACCCTCATTTTTTGTTATTAAAATCACATATTTTTGCAATTGTACTTGCAGGGATTTCAAATGTAAAAAGGATTCCTAATACAATTGCGATTGCAATTCCTAATGTACGTCTTCCATACACAGAGCATTGCAACACATTTCCTTCTATTAAATAGTAAATTGTCCAGTAAATCCCAACTCCCGGTACAAGTGGAAAAATTCCTGACAACAGAAACACTGTTACAGGACACCTTAACTTTGTACTACATATTCTGGAAAAAAGCACAACCTGTATCGTCGCGAGCAATGTACTTACATATACAGAAACATTTGTCGCATTTGACAACAGCCAGCAAATTCCCCAGCCAATACCTCCAATTGCACCGCAATATAT
>CAKRON010000136.1 GCA_934373455.1 uncultured Marvinbryantia sp. | reverse complement strand
CATAGATGATACCCTGTACAGAACGCGGAATCACTGCACCAGGATAGTTTACACCATATCCCATGGTATCACAACAACGAACTTTTACAGGTATCTTATATTCTTCTGATAATTTCATCAGTTCCAGACAAAATGGGATCACATAACCATATATATCAGCCCTGGTAATATCTTCCAGATGACATCTTGGACTGATTCCCATATCCAGACAATCTCTGACAATACTCAAATAATGGAACATTGCCTGGAAACGTGTCATCTTCATCTTATAGAAAATATGATAATCAGAACAGCTTACCAGAATTCCGGTTTCCTTCAGTCCCATATCTTTTACCAACTGGAAATCTTTCTTATTCGCACGTATCCAGCTGGTCACTTCCGGAAATTCATATCCTTTTTCCAGACATTTTTCTACTGCATCTCTGTCTTTCTTGCTGTAAAGAAAGAATTCACAGGCACGTATTTTTCCGTTTGGACCTCCAAGTTTATGGAAATAGTCATATATTCTTACAATCTGTTCTGTCGTATATGGCTCTCTTGACTGCTGACCATCGCGGAATGTTGTATCTGTGATCCAGATATCATCCGGCATATGATGTGGTACAACTCGATCATTAAACGCAATCTTTGGCACCTCATCATAAGGAAAAAGATTACGAAATACATTCGGTGACTGTACGTCTACCAAAGGATACATATGTTCTTCTAATTCCAGTAAATTGGTCTTTTCGTTCATTTTGACTTTTCTGTTTTCCATAATTACTCCTCATCTCTGGCTTTCCTTAGTTTTGTATAATTGTATACAATTATACAAAACTTGTCAAGAAAAAAATCAGGACTGTTTTCACAGTCCCGATTTCTAAAATACAACGTTTTATTTATCACCATAGTAGGATTTCAGATATAATTCTTTAATCTCCGAAATAAGCGGATATCTAGGATTTGCTCCTGTACACTGATCATTAAATGCCTGTTCCGACATTTCGTCCAGATTATCCAGGAAATTCTTTTCATCGATATTATAATCTTTGATGTTTGGTTTAATTTCAATTGTGCGCATCAGTTCATCCAGTTTAACCAGAAGCTTTTCAAATACTTCCTGATCATTCTTTCCGGTCAGACCTACATATCTTCCGATTTCAGCATAGCGCTGTAATGCATGCGGATACTGATACTGTGGAAATGTTCCCATCTTGGTCGGAACTTCTGCACTGTTATAGCGCATCACATTTAACAAAACCAATGCATTTGCAATACCATGCGGCAGATGATGGAATGCGCCCAGTTTGTGTGCCAGAGAATGGTTCAAGCCAAGGAATGCATTTGCAAATGCCATACCTGCCATACAAGATGCATTTGCCATATGATCTCTTGCTTCTACATCATTTCCATCCTTGTATGCTCTTGGCAGATAATCAAATACCAGTTTAATTGCACGCAGCGCCAGACTGTCTGTATAATCCGATGCCATAATAGAAACATATGCTTCAATAGCATGAGTCATTACATCAATACCGGATGCACAAGTCAATCCCTTTGGTGCACTCATCATATTATCTGTATCTACAATCGACATATTTGGCATTAATTCATAGTCAGCCAATGGCCATTTGATTCCTGTTTCACGATCTGTAATAATCGCAAACGGAGTTACCTCTGAACCAGTACCGGAAGATGTTGGTATTGCAATGAAGTAAGCTTTCTTACCCATCTTTGGATAAGTATAAACTCTCTTACGGATATCCATGAAATCCATAGACATTTCAGAGAAATCTGCATCCGGATTTTCATATAATACCCACATAATCTTACCTGCATCCATTGCAGATCCACCGCCCATGGCAATAATACAATCTGGTTCAAACGCTCTCATAGCAGCTGCACCGGCTCTTGCACTTGCAAGAGATGGATCCGGTTCTACATCTGAGAAACAAGTATGTACAATACCCATCTGGTCAAGTTTATCTTCGATCTTCTTTGTAAAACCATTCTTATACAGGAAAGAATCCGTAACAATAAAGCATCTCTTCTTGCCCATTACATTTTTCAGTTCATCCAGAGCAACAGGCGTACAGCCTTTCTTAAAGTATACTTTTTCCGGGGTACGCATCCAAAGCATATTTTCTCTCCTTTCCGCAACAGTTTTGATGTTGATCAAATGTTTTACACCTACGTTTTCGGAAACAGAGTTGCCACCCCAGCTTCCACATCCCAGTGTCAGTGATGGTGCCAGTTTAAAGTTATACAGATCTCCGATACCTCCCTGTGAAGATGGTGTATTAATCAAAATACGGCATGTCTTCATCATTGCAGCATGTTTTTCCATCTTTTCTTTTTCATTTACATTGATATACAGGGAAGATGTATGACCATAACCACCATCCGCAACCAGCTGTGCTGCTTTTTCCAAAGCTTCATCGAATGTCTTTGCTTTATACATTGCAAGCACCGGAGAAAGTTTTTCATGAGCAAATGGTTCACTGATATCGACAGACTCTACTTCACCAATCAAAATCTTGGTCTCTTCCGGAACTTCAACACCCGCCATCTTTGCAATTGTTGCTGCTTTCTGACCAACAATCTTTGCATTCAATGCACCATTTATTAAAATAGTTGCTCTAACCTTGTCTAATTCATCCTTTTTGAGGAAATAACATCCACGATATTTGAATTCATCTTTTACTGCTTTGTAAATACTTTCCAGAACGGTAACTGACTGTTCTGATGCGCAAATCATACCGTTATCAAAAGTCTTTGAATGAATAATGGAGTTTACCGCCAGCTTTACATCTGCCGTATCATCTATAATAACAGGAGTGTTACCAGGGCCTACACCAAGAGCAGGTTTGCCTGACGAATATGCAGCTTTTACCATTCCAGGTCCACCGGTTGCTAAAATACAGTCTGCATCCTGCATTACTTTATTTGTAAGCTCCAGAGATGGCACATCAATACATTTAATAATGCCCTTTGGTGCTCCGGCAGCTACTGCCGCATCCAATACAATCTTTGCCGCTGCTGCAGTACAATCCTTGGCTCTTGGATGTGGACTGATAATAATAGCATTTCTGGTCTTCAGACATATCAATGTTTTAAAGATTGCAGTGGAAGTCGGATTTGTTGTAGGAATTACCGCTGCAATCACGCCAAGAGGTTCTGCAATCTTCCTAATTCCATAAACAGGATCTTCTTCGATTACACCACATGTTTTTGTGTTCTTGTATGCATTATATACATACTCAGCTGCATAATGATTCTTAATTACTTTGTCTTCCAATACACCCATACCCGTCTCTTCTACAGCCATACGGGATAACGGAATACGTGCCTTGTTCGCTGCTGTGGCAGCTGCTTTAAAAATCACATCTACCTGCTCCTGTGTATAAGCAGCGAAAATTTTCTGTGCTTCGCGAAGTTCCTGCATCGCAAATTCCAGATCCTCCAGAGTTTCAATGATGTTCTTTTTGATTGTTGTATCAGCCATCTGTGTCCTCCTTTTAAATATTTTATTGTTAATAATTTAACTATTACTTATTTTATGACATTGTTAATTATTTGTCAATGTGCAATTTTCACATATATTTAAAGGAATTTATAGAGATATTAGATAAATTGATAAAAAATTGTCATAGAAATAAAAATCCCCGGCAGCTGCGGATTCTGCCGGGGATTCATGCCGTTCTCTTGTTATGCGGATTAACAAGAATCTCCGGTATGAAGGAGGTATTTGTGTAATCTCCTACTGAGATTCATCCATTCAATTTCAGTGTTTTAAATTGTCTTTAAAACAAAAATGTGCCTGCTCACCCATGCAGTCACGTCTCACAAACGATGTCGTTTGGTCGGATGCTTGCGCTGTATCTGGAGCACATCTCATTTATTAAGCAGGTTTCCTGACTTACAGATCATAATAGAATTCCGCCTTCTCACATTTTAGGGTTATGCAATGGCTGTTGGATCTACTCCCTGATTACAGTGACCAGTTCGCTTGGGATTCTCACCCAAATTCCCTTTTCATGATTGCTCATGCACTTAATAAAGTAATATTCAATTACACAAGTAAAGTATAGTGCAATTGTACCAGATTGTCAATATTAAATATAGAATATTTTACTTATTTTTACTTATGCCAGTGTTCTCATTGCTGCTTCTACTACATGACCTACTAATACAGATGTTGTCACGCTTCCTACTCCGCCCGGAACAGGTGTGATCGCATCTACAATCGGTTCTACTGCCGCAAAGTCAACGTCTCCACATAATTTTCCTTCTGCATTTACATTGATACCTACATCAATTACAGTCTGTCCTTCTCTTACATATTCAGCACCAACTACACCTGCACGTCCTGCTGCAACAATAATGATATCTGCTTCACGGGCAACAGATGGCATATCTACAGTTCTTGTATGACAAATGGTCACTGTTGCATTTTTCTTAACCAGCATCATAGCAGCAGGTTTGCCTACTACAAGACTACGTCCGATCACAACTGCTTTTTTACCTGTGCAGTCGATCTGATAATGATCAAGAATCTCCATACAAGCCTGTGGAGTACATGGTGGGAAACCAATCTTCTTTCCTGTAAATACTCCGGACATAGAAAGATCTGTCATGCAGTCAACATCTTTCTCTGGTGCGAGTGCATTTTCGATGACTGCCTGATCCAAATGCTTTGGCAATGGACGGAATAATAATACACCATGAATCTGTGCATCTTTATTTACCTTATCAATCGTAGCAAGTAATTCTTCCTGTGAAACATCTTCCGGAAGAAGAATCTTTTCACATGCAACGCCAAGTGTTTCACAACGTTTTGTAGCGCCCTTTTCGTAAGAAATATCACTTGGATTTTCACCTACTCGAATGATGCAAAGTGTAGGATTTACTCCCTTTTCCTGGCATGCTGCCACATTTGCTTTGATTCTTTCATTTAATGCTGCTGTAACTTCCTTACCTAATAACTGTTTTGCCATAATAGCTCCTTTCAAACCTCTTTATATGTAATCCTTATTTTAAACGTCCTAATACGCTGTCAAAGATCTGATCCGCTTTCACGGTATATTCTTCCAGCATCTTGTCGCATTTTTCGTTTAACTGCTCTGCCAGTTCTTTATCTGCCATAGATTTTGTATTAATATATACATTCAGGCTGGCACCTTTTAATGCCGCTTTTGCAAATGCAACACCAACACCTGCATCACTGATAGCAAGAGTGGATCCTTTTGCAGCGAATTCAGCAATAATATCAATCGCTTCACAACATTTTTCCATAATCTCCATC
>CAKRON010000135.1 GCA_934373455.1 uncultured Marvinbryantia sp. | reverse complement strand
GCTTCATGGGGGACTTCCCAACACACTGGTTTATCAGTGGATTACACCGGAGGAAGAACAGTCTCAGACAGAGATTGGAAGAATGCGCCCGTTGCAGGTACAATCGACAGAAGAACTGGAACCGGAGACGAATCATAAGCGGCAGATTATTGTGACGGTGCCGGAGACGGAGATGAATGTGGAGCCGGGACCGATACCGGATTAAGGATCCAAGTAAGAACAGGAGTATAACAGAAAATATGGAAAAAATTGTGTTAATCGATGGACATAGTATATTGAACAGGGCTTATTATGGTGTGCCGGATCTGACTAATTCAGAGGGATTGCATACCAATGCAGTATATGGGTTTCTGAATATTATGTTCAAGATTCTGGATGAAGAAAAGCCAGACTATTTTGCTGTAGCATTTGATTTAAAAGCGCCTACCTTTCGTCATAAGATGTATGATCAATACAAGGGAACCAGAAAGCCGATGCAGGAAGAACTGAGACAGCAGGTGCCGGTGATGAAAGAAATGCTGGAAGCAATGGGTGTTCCGCTTATGATGCTGGAAGGATATGAGGCAGATGATCTTCTGGGAACGGTAGCGAAAAAAGCAGAAGCGGATGGATTGGAAGCTGTGGTAGTATCTGGTGACAGAGATTTATTGCAGCTGGCTACTGATCGAATCATGATTCGTATTCCGAAAACGAAAAAAGGCGGAACGGAGATTGAAAATTATCACACCAGAGACGTAATTGAGAAGTATCAGGTTACACCGATTCAGATTATTGAATTGAAAGCGCTTATGGGTGACAGTTCTGATAATATACCTGGAATTCCGGGAGTCGGTGAAAAGACAGCAACGAAATTAGTTCTGGAATATGGCTGCATTGAAAATGCTTATGCTCATGTAGATGAAATCAAACCAAACAAAGCAAGAGAATCCTTGAGAGAACATTATGATATGGCACAGATGAGCAAGGAACTGGCCACGATTGACATTCACAGTCCTTTTCAGCTTGATATGGAAAAGGCACGAATGACAGATCTCTATACGAAAGAAGCTTTCGAACTTTGTAAAAAGCTGGAGTTCAAAAATATGTTGTCCAGATTTGAAGTAAATACAGAAGATCAGAACAAGGTGACCGAGAGCTTTCATATGACAGCAGATTTAATGCAGGCACAGGAATGGGTGGAACAGTTAAAGAAAGAAAAAGAGATCGGTTTTTTTATTCTTTCTGATGAAAAACATGCATTTCGCGGTCTGGCAGTCAGTGGAAAGAATGAGACATTCTTTTTTTGCAATCAGGGATTTCTTACGGAAGGCTATCTGATAACGGTTTTGGAAAATTTATTTGAGACAGCAGAGAGTGCAGCGACGCTTCAGTTAAAAGAGCAGTTGAAGTTTTTCCAGCCTCAGAAAAGCGTAAAGAAAAAAATTCGCGATGGAGCAATTGCGGCATATTTGCTAAATCCGTTAAAGGGCGAATATCCATTTGAGGATATTGCAAAAGATTATCTAAAAGAACTGTTTCCGGGCAGGGCAGAACTATTTGGAAAGACCAAACTATCAGATTTGGAAGTATCCGAAGAACAGCTGTGTATTCTGGCATGTTATCATAGTTATACCGCATTACACAGTATGCCTGTGATGATGGAAAAATTAAAAGAAGAGGATATGAGTTCTCTTTTTGAGGAAATAGAAATGCCGCTTGTCTATACCCTTGCAGGAATGGAAAAAGAAGGAATTCGTGCAGATGCGCAGATTCTGAAAGAATATGCAGCAAAACTGGGCGATAAGATGCATCAGTTGGAGGAAGAAATTTATACGGATGCAGGAGAAGTGTTTAATATCAATTCTCCAAAACAGCTGGGAAGTATTTTATTTGAAAAATTACAGCTTCCGGGAAGCAAAAAAACGAAAAGCGGATTTTCCACAGCAGCTGATATTCTGGAAAACCTGGCACCGGATTATCCGATTGTCCAGAAAGTATTAGATTATCGACAGGTTGCCAAATTAAAATCTACGTATGCAGATGGTCTGGCAGTTTTTATCGGCGAAGATAGTCGCATCCATGGAAGTTTTCATCAGACGGTAACAGCAACCGGAAGAATTAGCAGTACGGATCCGAATTTACAGAATATTCCGATTCGAACAGAAAGCGGCCGTTTGTTCCGTAAAGTATTTCTGCCAAAGGACGGATGCATCTTTATAGATGCGGATTATTCACAGATCGAATTGCGTGTTTTGGCAGCATTATCTGGAGATGAAGCGCTTATTCATGCTTTTCAGAATAACATTGATATTCATACATTGACTGCATCCCAGGTCTTTCATGTATCTCTGGATCAGGTAACACCTTTGCAAAGAAGAAATGCGAAGGCAGTAAATTTTGGGATTGTGTATGGTATCAGTGCATTTGGTTTGAGTCAGGACTTAAAGATTTCCAGAAAAGAGGCTTCCGAATATATTGATAATTATTTTGCCAGCTATCCGAAAATCAAAGAATTTCTTGATCAGGCAGTTGCTACAGCAAAAGAACAGGGGTATATTACCACATATTATCATAGAAGGCGGCCGGTACCGGAACTGGCTTCCAGCAATTTTATGCAGCGCTCTTTTGGAGAAAGAATTGCTATGAATTCACCGATTCAAGGTACGGCAGCAGATATTATTAAGCTTGCAATGATTCGCGTAGATGAAAGACTACGTTCAGAAGAACTTCAGGCGCGTCTGGTTCTGCAGGTTCATGATGAACTTCTGATTGAAGCACCAAAAGAAGAGGAAGAAAGAGTGCGGGAGATTTTACATCAGGAAATGATGGGAGTAACAGATTTTCAGGTAGCTATGGATATAGATATTCAAAGTGGAAGTGACTGGTATGAAGCACATTAAAGTATTAGGAATTACTGGTGGAGTGGGCGCCGGAAAAAGTACGATACTCGCTTATTTGTCTGGAAAGTATCAGGCGAGAGTTATCGAACTGGACAAAACAGCGCATAATTGTATGCAGCCGGGATCAGATTGTTATAAAAAAATTGTAGATGCTTTTGGAAGAACAATATTGTCGGAAGATGGATCAATTTAAAGACCGGCACTGGCAAATATTGTTTTTACAGATCGAAAAAAAGTAGAACAATTAAATCAGATTGTTCATCCGGCAGTAAAGACATATATAAGAGAAGAAATTCAAAAAGAAGAAGAAAAAGGAGAAGTACCGTTTATTGTTTTGGAAGCGGCGCTTCTTCTTGAAGATCATTATGATGAAATTTGCGATGAGATCTGGTACATCTATGTATCGGATGATGTTCGAATGGAGCGATTGGCCAGATCCAGGGGATATACGCCGGAAAAGACAAGGGCAGTGCTGAAAAATCAGATGTCAGATGAAGAATTTCGCAGATTCTGTCAATTAGTGATTGACAACAGCAGTGATAATGTAGAAAATACATATAAGCAAATAGATAAAGGATTAGATACACATGGATTTTTGTAGTATAGCAAGTGGAAGCAGTGGAAACTGCACTTATACAGGGACGGATGAGACCGCGCTGCTGGTAGATGTGGGTGTCAGCGCAAGACAGATTGAAAGAGGTCTTCACAGTATTGGAAGAGAAGCAGAGGATATAGATGGTATTCTGATAACACATGAACATTCAGATCATATCAAAGGGCTGGGAGTTCTTTCAAGAAGATATGGGATTCCGATATATGGAACCAGGGGAACGCTAAAAGCAATTGCGAATAATAGCAGTCTTGGTCAGATTGATGCAGGACTATATCGGGAAATTCATATAGATCAGGACTTTCAGGTTGGAGATGTAACCGTTCATCCATTTGAAATTCCTCATGATGCTGCACAGCCATCGGCATATCGTATCAGTCATGAAGATACATCAGTTGCAGTTGCTACAGATTTAGGAGTATTCAGTGATTATATTGTCGATAATATGAAGGGTCTGAATGCAGTGCTTTTGGAAGCAAATCATGATATTCGTATGCTTCAGGCAGGACCGTATCCGTATTATCTGAAGCAGAGAATACTTGGAACTCATGGACATTTGTCCAATGAAAATGCAGGACGCCTTTTGTGCCGGATTTTGCATGACAATTTAAAGCATATTTTTCTTGGTCATCTGAGTAAAGAAAATAATTATGATGCGCTGGCATATGAAACAGTGTGTTCAGAGGTTACAATGGGTGAGAACCCTTATAAAGCATCGGATTTTCATATCCGGGTCGCAGATCGCAGTGAAGTATCACAGCTTGTGACTGTTTAAAGAGAAGAGGAGGAAATTATGAAGAAGACAATCATTACAGTAGTAGGAAAAGATACGGTAGGTATTATCGCTAAAGTATGTACGTATCTGGCAGAGAATAATGTAAATATCCTGGACATATCACAGACGATTGTTGATGGATTTTTTAATATGATGATGGTAACAGATGCGACCGGCTCCAAGAAAGATATTGCTGTATTATCATCAGAACTGAAAGTTCTTGGTGAAGAGATTGGCGTGGTAATTATGTGCCAGCACGAAGAAATCTTTAATAAAATGCACAGAATTTAAGCGGGGTAAATGATTATGATTAATATGTTCGAGGTCAATGAGACCAATAAAATGATTTCAGAAGAAAATCTGGACGTGCGTACAATTACCCTCGGCATCAGTCTTCTGGACTGTGTTGATACAGATTTGGAAAAGCTGAACCAGAATATTTATGAAAGAATTACCACTCTGGCAGAAAATCTTGTAAAAACAGGTCAGGATATTGAAAATGAGTATGGTATTCCAATTGTAAATAAACGAATTTCAGTAACTCCGATTGCGTTGGTTGGTGCAAGTGCATGTAAAAAACCAGAAGACTATGTTACCATTGCGAAGACTCTGGATAAAGCGGCTAAAAAAGTAGGCGTGAATTTTATCGGCGGGTATTCTGCACTGGTTAGTAAGGGTATGACGAAGAGCGATGAATATCTGATTCGTTCAATTCCGCAGGCATTGGCGCAGACAGAGCGTGTCTGCAGTTCTGTGAATGTCGGATCTACCAAAACAGGTATTGATATGGATGCAGTCCGTCTTCTTGGAGATATGATACTGGAAACAGCAGAACTGACAAAAGAAAATGATTCTCTTGGATGTGCAAAACTGGTAGTATTCTGTAATGCACCGGATGATAATCCATTCATGGCAGGAGCATTTCATGGTGTCACAGAAGGTGATGCAGTGATCAATGTCGGAGTCAGCGGTCCTGGAGTTGTAAAGCGCGCACTGGAAAAAGTCAGAGGCGAAAATTTTGAAGTGTTATGCGAGACCATTAAGAAAACGGCATTTAAAGTAACGAGAGTAGGTCAGCTT
>CAKRON010000134.1 GCA_934373455.1 uncultured Marvinbryantia sp. | reverse complement strand
GGAGAGTAATCAATGCCAAATCTCTTACCTTCGTCTTTTCCCAATATGCTTTTTTTTGTCCTGTCAAAGCATCTCCGCCATGTTCAATAAAGTCCAGAAGCATGGCCGTTTCATCAGCATCTAAACGGACAATTGCCTTATCATGGATTTTAGGCATATCTACAAGAACAGCAGGATTTGTCTGAATCATTTCATGCTTGTAAAAGTAAGCATAGAACCCCCTGAGAGTCACCATTTTGCGTTTTAAGGCACGTTCGCCGTTCGTATGAAGATTTTCCCTGTCACCATATACTTTTAAGTATTCCAGGTATTCCTCGATGTCCAGTGCCTTGATTTCATCCAAAACAGATACGGAAAGATCTGACATGGATTTATTTTTTAAAGCACAATTTTCCTTTAATAAAAATTGAAAAAATACACGGATATCATATGCATAAGAAATACGTGTACGTGTTGAAGTCGTTGGCTCAATCGCGCGAAAATAATCCTTGGCAAAAGGAGGAAGTGTTTTCAAAATTTCCCTAAGATGTAAGGTATTATCAATGTCGGTTTGTTCATGATATGTCATAGATGTCTGGTCCATAATGATAGTATTCCTTTCTTGCTTTCGATCTATTCGTTAAACTATGGTTTGTCGAATAGATCTAATTTGTCTTTTTAAGTGTAAATTCATCTTTATTGTAACCCTATAATAAAAAGTATCAATGCAGCAATTATCAGAATACTCCAACTTAAATATCTTCCTACAATTTCCAACTCAGAAGGTTCTGCATTATTGGCATCCCGAATCTGAAGCATAAGATTCCAACGAAAAATTTCTTCAGCAAATAATATAGAAAATGTATTTAACAAACAAATAGCTACAGCACCAAACCATGCAGTCCAGTTTCCTTTATGTGTCAGTAAAGGATCATTCATCAGTTCCAGTATGGTGCCTGCAGATGGTTCATCTGGATCAATGAAATTGCCGTCAGCATCTTGTGCTGTCTCATCCTCTGCTCCATATGAAAATTCATAATCTGTTCCATCCTCGTTATACAGCCAGTACGAATCTGCCGTTTGCAGCATACCACCGTGAAACAGAATCTTTTCACCACAACGAAGTTCCACACCTATCATGTAGCCAGACATATCATCGTTTTGCGGAATTGCTGCAGAATCTTCTTTTAGAGTATAAGGACCATAGGTTTTATCCCCATATTGATATACAAGAGTCTTATCTTCTGACACTGTAAAATGTACCGGCGTCCCATGAATTTTACCTGAATATATGATATTATTGTTTTGCTGTGTTGGAACAAGAATGGAATTCATATATTCATAGCCTACTCTGGAGATGGTAATTGGATACAATATCGTGAATACCAGAGACATCAATAACATAATCAATAAAAAACATTTTTGATAACGGTTTAGATTTTTGATTCTCCCTGAAAAGGTCATGTGTATCACTGCTCCTCTCTTATTTCGATTATTGTATCATTACTACTGTAAGTTTTCCAGATGATTTATAAATTTTGCATTGCACATTTTTAATGTATTAGTTCCAGTTTTCCGGCACGATTCCTATGATAGAATCCATGTCCAGCATTTTTTGCATATCTGCCTTAGTTGCGATACAGACAAATCCACAGGAGCTGATTCCGTTTTTCTCGATATAATCAGCGATGCTCTTGTACATGGAACTGCCTGTATATTTTTCCATCATATTTGTAAATCTGTGCTGATTTTCCATGTAACGCAGCATACTGACCAAATGCTGTGTCATCACAGATTCCTCCTGCATTTTTTTGTTTACATTTTCATAATCTGTATCATCATATCCTTCCTTTTCATATAAGGAAAGTTCCGGATATTTCTCATTCAGCGATACCGGAGTCATAGACTGAGGAGTGTCATAGTCGTATCCAATCAGTGTATTTCCTTCTTCACTGCCATAAACAGCGATCCATGCCAATGACGGCCAGATATCCTGTTCTTTCATGGTATTTAGAATTTCATTTACTTCCGTAAATGTCTTTGGCTGGTCAAAAGATACATAAGCCTGATACATCGTGTTGTCATTTTCCAGTGTATCAATAGCGTTTTCTCCGTCTTCTAGTGTTCCGTAAAACCACCGATTATAGATGGTCAGTCCATCGTCCTCTTCTATCACATTTTCCTTCATCTGAGATACAAAATCCCGTTCCCTGTCCAGTCCATATCCCACAAAGTAATTAGCTGGCGCTGGATGAAGATAATCTGGATTATACAGCTCCAGTTTTCCCTTTCGAATCTGTCCGGCAGTCATAGTTCCTCTTTTCGTTCCAAAACTGATGGACGGAGTAATCAGAATCTGGTAGTTCCCATACCCATTGGAAAGCGTATTTACCTGATCACTGCCTTTACACGGAAGGTTCAGTTCTGCATACACATGAAAATCCATCCCAATCTGCGAATAGGAGGTCTGGTAAATCATGTCATCCGTTGTTGCTTCTACCATTTCAGTTTTTGTCGGATTATAATAGAATGCAGACATCAGAGGTGACATACCAAACTGGACAAATAAAACGACTGCCAGAACCACGCCACCTACTGCCATTCCCATTTTCCGAAAACTTCTGTGAATGGATTTTCTTACATAAATTTCAAATTCTTTGGCTGAAGTAGTTTCCTGCTCTTTCGGATTTTTTGCCTCTGTCGGCTCACTGACATCTTTACTGAAAAATTCTCCATCCAGATCATTTATTAGCTGCTCTGCAAGATAATCACTGATAGCTTCTGCCTTTTCGATCTCTGATTCTAATTCTTTTGCTTCTTCTTCCGTCAGCTGGTGCTTCTTATATTGTTCTATCTTTTCTCTATAGCTCATACCCATCGCCCTCCATTTCATTTCGCAGCTGCTTTTTCGCCCGGCAGGCCAGTACTCTGACATTTTCTGGTGTCAGCATCAGAACTGATGCGATCTCTTTCATATTCATTTCTGAGAAATAAAATAACTCCAAAATTTCTCTTTGTCTGTCTGGCAATTTCATCATTGCCTGATACAGTGTTTTCTTCTGTTCATTCAGTATGATACTTTCAAGGAGTTTGTCCCCAGATATTGCCGTGGTTTCGTCCAGTTCTGATTCTCGATTCCGTTTCCGCAGTTCATTCAGATAGGTATTTCTTGCCACTTTATAAAGCCAGGCGCGTATGTTTGTATGAGAATTTGAAAGAGAAAGCAGTGCTTTCAGAAACACATCCTGCATCAGGTCTTCTGCCAGTTCCCTGCTCTTACACAGCGAATATAAATACAGATAGATTTCCGATGCATACCGCCGATAAAATTGACGTAGCATTTCACTGTCCATAAGCACTCCTCCCTCTTCCTTTCATTCTTATATAGATATAACACACGAAGAAGAAATTTGTTACAGTATTTTTATTTATGTTTCCTTTACACCAGCAAGAGCCAGAAATCTTTTATCAGATTGTATTCCCTGTGTCAGGAAACATCGATCTCTGAATAGTGCATACGTTGTTACTGGAGCCGGGACACTCTGTGCAGTTTCTCTGCTGGTGACATGAATCACTTTGAAAGGAATATTGTGTTCTTTTGCCACTTCCATCACGCGTGGCACCCAGTAACAGGTAAAAGGACATTGATCTGTATAATAAAGAACAAATCCTTCCTCTTCTACCTGTGGGTGTCTTGCACACTCTTTGAATTTTGGCTGCTCTGTATCTACATCAAATGGTAAATACATCAGATTAATTCCACAGTCCGAAGTATCTGCAACAGAAAAGCCCTTAAATTTTAAATATTTCGGGTCTGCAAGAAACTCTTTCTTTCTCCCTTCAGAAGAAAGAATACAGATTCCCTTTTTTTCTTGCTCTTTTGCATCACGAATACATTCGTTCATCAAATCATTTGAATAACCATGTCCCTTCATAGATCCGGAAACCCATAAGCAATTAATATATATGTATCCGTCTGCATCAATCGGCACCCATGCATTTTCCGCAGAAATGTATTCAATAAAACATTTGCCACGTTCTTCGCTCCTGTAAAAAACGAGTCCCTCATCAAAGCGCTGCTTTAACCATTCTTTTTTAACAGCACTCTGTTTACCTGACATTGCACAGCAAATATGTTCCTTATCAATGTTTTCTTTTGTAATTCGAATATAATTCATCGCATTTTCCTCATTATGATTTTTTTCCAATCATCATCTTCACAATTCCAAAAAGTAATGCAAATAAAACACCTGCAATTTCTTTTTCACGTACCATTCCGGATACGCCATACTCTGTTTCGAAGTTATCTTTTTCCAGATGTTCATCTTTTAATAGCTAATCTGTGCTGACGCCAAAAACTTCTGACATCTGAAGAATTCTTTGCAAATCCGAAATGGCTCCTGCACTTTCCCACTTAGATACTGCCTGTCTGGAAATTCCTAACTGATTTGCCAGTTCTTCCTGGGACCAGCCATTCTTCTTCCTTTCCACTGTGATCTTGTCTGGTGAACTACTCGGCAACTAAGTTTATTCCTCTTTCCGACTGCTGCGCATACCATACAGATTGTACTCTGGCTATCTCTTTATGAAAGTATCTTTCCAGAGAAAGATACTTTCTTCCCAGGATAAAAGTCCTGCCATTTCCAGAATCATAGCAGGTCATCAGATTATGAAGTCCCAGATCAATAGATAAATAATGTCCATTCTGGGAAAGCTGTTCCGGCTCTTCAATCTCATAGATAACAATAAGGTCGCATGTTCCGTTTTCCGGTGGATAGATCCGCAGCTGTTTTATATGATCCATGTCCCTGAAAATCTTATTTTCAAGATATAGAAATTTTTCATGGATCCCGTATGTTTCTTCCATATAGCTTTTCAGATCCTTTGGCAGAGACAGCCGCAGCTGGTCTGAACCTTTCTCATGCCGGATCCCCATCTGCATGTATGTGACCGGTATATTGTCCTGTTTAAAACGGGGCGGATTTGGATCTTTGATCCCTCCGGTCTTTTTCAGGACATAAAAAGATCTCCACGCCTTATCCAACTGCTTACAGGTCTCCTGCGCTGTCTGTGACGGAAGCTGTCTGTACCACAGATCTCCTTTATGCGCTTTTTTCTGATAATACCAGTCAGGATACTTTTCCAGTCCCAGTTCTTTATAATGATGACGTTCATAGTTGCAGATATTCCAGAGTTTGGAAGCTGCATAACACATATGCCCTATGATATTGGAATATTCCGGCCGGATTTTTACAGATGTTTTGTGTGACAGCAGCATTCTTCTTTCTCCTTCTGGCACTCTTGCGGATGGAAATTTACATTCCACCTTAAATTAATACGACTTGCTCTGATGTTCAATATAACGGCGGATAT
>CAKRON010000133.1 GCA_934373455.1 uncultured Marvinbryantia sp. | reverse complement strand
CCTGATCTTTTAATTTACCGGCAAGTTTTCCAACACTCGTAGTCTTTCCAACTCCGTTTACTCCGATTACAAGAACAACAGATTTTCTGTTTTCAAACTCATAAGCTGTTTCTCCCACATCCATCTGTTCTTTGATACTCTGAATCAGGTATCTCTTGCATTCTTCCGGTTCTTTGATGTTGTTTTCTTTGACTGCTTCTTTCAGCTTTTCGATAATTGCTGTAGTTGCATTAATACCCAGATCTCCCATTACCAGTGTTTCTTCAATTTCGTCATAAAAATCATCATCGATACTGGAAAATCCACTGAATATATTGTCAATCCCTGCAACAATATTATCTCTTGTTTTTGTCAGCCCTTCGGCAAGCCGTCTGAAAAAGCCCTTCTTTTCTTCCATGAAAGATTCCTCCTATTGATCTAATTCGTCTTCCACCATATTTACGGAAACCTGTGTTGAAACCCCCTTCTCCTGCATGGTAATACCATACAATCTGTCTGCAACAGCCATTGTTCCACGCCTATGTGTTATAATAATAAACTGAGTGTTTTTTGTCAACTTATGAAGATAATTTGCATATCTGGATACATTATTTTCATCCAGAGCCGCTTCAATCTCATCCAGCAGACAGAATGGGGATGGTTTCATATTCTGGATAGCAAACAGAAGCGCAATTGCTGTCAGCGCTTTTTCGCCACCAGACATCTGCATCATATTCACCAGCTTCTTTCCAGGCGGCTGGGCAATAATACGAATTCCTGCTTCCAGGATATCTTCATCTTCCACCAGTTCCAGATTTCCTTTTCCTCCGCCAAACAGCTCTTTAAATGCTTTTTCGAACTCATGCTGCATGATTGCAAATTTTTCTTTAAACTGCCGCCGCATACCTTCATCCAGTTCGGTAATAATCTTCTTCAGATCCTCACCGGCTTTCACAAGATCCGCATGCTGAGCTGTAAGGAATTCATGACGTTCATGCAATTCTTTATATTCTTCGATTGCATTGACATTCACAGGTCCAAGAGATTTTATCTCATTTTTCAGCTGAGAAATCATCTTTTTTAACTGTGGAGAATGTTCGATTTCTTCATCTCTGAATTTTTCTGCCTCGCTGACCGTCAGTTCATATTCTTCCCACATGTAGTTAATCTGACGCTCCAGATAATCACTGAGACGTTCTTTCTGATTATCCAGTCTGAAATGTTCTTTATCCAATTCACTTAACTGATTACTTAAATCCTCTCTCGTCTGGAAAAATTCTTTCTGAGAACGATTCTTTTTATTCTTTTCTTCTGTATATTCAGCAAGTACCTTTTCAGCATTTGTTTCCTCTTGCTGTGCGTGCAAAATATTGGTCTGGATTTCCTGAATCTGTGCCTCTTTTTGCTCTACATCCATATGCGATCCGGAAAGATTTTTCTGAATCCCCTCTTTTTCTTCACAAAGATGTTTTTCCTCACTGTGAATTCGCTGCAGGTTCTGCCTGATAAACTCTTCTTTTTGCTGAAGCGTCGTCATCTGTGTATGTACTTCATTACAGACGTGATTTTGTTCTTCCTGGCTTGCTTTCTTTTTCTCCAGTTCTGTCTGCCATGATTTTATCTGTGTTTCCAGATGCTCTTCCTGCTCTTTTGAGAGTTCCATTTCTTTTGCGATCTGAGCATGTTCCTCGTCAATTTCTTCCATTTGGCTCCGAATTTCAGAAGCTTCTCTCTGAAGTGTTTTATGATCTGAAAGCATCTTTTCATTTTGGGTCTGAATTTCCTGCAATTTTAATTTTACAGTATTCTGATTCAGATATTCTGCCTGCATTTGTTCCGTTTTTTGAACAAGTTCTTCCCGTTTTTGCGATCGTTTCTGGCGTATTTCTTCTATATGTTCCTGAATTTCCGACACTTTCTTTTGCAGATTTTTGACTCTTTCTTCCAGATCATCCATTTCCCGTCGGCGCCCAAGCAAATTGCTGGAGTTTTTAAACGCTCCACCGGACATAGAACCTCCCGGGCTCAAAAGATCCCCATCCAGAGTAACAATGCGCAGGGTCTGGCGATATTTTCTGGATATTGCAATCGCATGGTCAATATGATCTACCACCAATGTTTTTCCCAGAAGATATTCCACCAGTGTTTCGTATCTGTCATCCGTATCTACCAAAGTACTGGCCACACCAATTGCACCCGGCTCATATAGAGCCTGATCATTTCCGAGTCCGCCTTTTTTTCGAATTGCGCTAAGTGGCAGGAATGTTGCACGGCCAAATTTATTTTTTTTCAGATACTCAATCATTGCCTTGGCAGTATTCTCATTATCTGTCACAATATTCTGAATGCTTCCGCCTAATGCCGTTTCAATCGCCGCTTCGTATTTCTTTTCTGTTTTTACAAGATCCGCTACCACGCCGTATATGCCAGGTGTGTTTTCTTTCTTTTCCATAACCCGGCGAATGCTGTTTCCATAACCGTCATATCGCTCTGTCATATTGCGGAGAGCTTCCAGCCTGGATCTGTTGCGACTGTATTCCTCTTTTGTAGCTTCCAGTTCCTTAGTACTGACAATTAATTCCTTTTGTATTTCATTAATTCTGGATTCTATCTCGGAATTTTCCTCTGTCAATGCATGTATTCTGGCAGTTACAGCCTCATATTCCTTCTGAAAACCCATCTGTACGCTTTCTCTTTGTGTCTGTTCTGTCTTTGCAGACAGCATACGCTGAGCCAGCTGAGCATTACGAATTTGAATCTGTTCTTTCATCGTCTCGAATCTCTGCAGCTTTGCCTTCGTATTGGATCTTTCGCTCAGCAAATCAATCAGTTCATTTCTTCCGCCGACAATTTTTTCTTCCAGCAGTTCAACTTCTCTTGTGATGTCTTGTAAGATCTGAATGCAACTGTTTTCCTTTTTCTGGATTTCACTCAGTTCCGTTTCCAGTTCCTGACTGTTTTTTTCTTCTTTTTCCAGTTCTTTTCTACAGTTCTGCAGGGATTCTTCGATTCCTGTTATTCTTTGCCGGAAATGTTCATCATTCATTGAAGCTGAATGAATCTGCTCTTTTAACAGCTCTATTTGATTTTCCAGCTGCTGCTTCACGATTCTGCCCTGATTCAATTCATTCTTCTTTTCTTCAATGGTCACGTCCAGCGTTTCCAGTTCCTGTTCTATCTTCTCGTATTCCGATTTAATCTGATCCAGTTTTCCTTTTACCGTTTCCATATCATGATCTGATATCAGGATTTTATTTTCTACTTCTTTTAACTGGCCTGACATGCGTTCTTTCTCTAATAAAAACATATTAATGTCAAGCTGTTTTAATTCATCTCTTTTTTTCAGATAGATTTTTGCTTTTTCTGACTGTCGCTCCAATGGTCCAACCTGTCTGGTAAGTTCTGACAATATGTCATTTATTCTGGTAAGATTATTATTTTCATCTTCCAGTTTTTTCTGTGCAGTCAGTTTTCGTCGTTTAAATTTTACAATTCCTGCAGCCTCATCAAACAGTTCGCGTCGTTCCTCCGGTTTACCATTCAGGATCTTATCAATCTGCCCCTGTCCGATAATAGAATAACCTTCTTTTCCAATTCCGGTATCGTAAAATAATTCTTTAACATCTCTTAATCGACAGGCTGCTCCGTTGATCAAATATTCACTTTCACCGGAACGATACAGTCGTCTTGTCACCGTCACTTCGTTATAATCTACCGGAAGCTGATGATCGGAATTATCTAATGTGATGGACACCATTGCAAACCCCAGCGGCTTTCTATTTTCCGTTCCGGAAAAAATTACATCTTGCATGTTTGAACCACGCAGCTGCTTCACACTCTGTTCTCCAAGCACCCATCTTACTGCATCACCGACATTACTTTTTCCGCTTCCATTCGGTCCCACAATTCCGGTAATACCATTATGAAACTGGAATTTCAGTTTGTTTGCAAAAGACTTAAACCCATGTACCTCAATACTTTTTAAATACATTTATTTTGCTTGTCCTTTCAGGGTGATAATGGTTCTGTAAGCAGCCTGCTGCTCTGCACTTTTCTTTGTTCTTCCGCTTCCTTCTTCAAATCCTTTATCCCCTATAAACAGCTGCATAACAAATGTTTTATCATGATCCGGTCCTTCTTCCCTGACCAGACGATATGACATCGGTTGTCCTTTAAATGAACTCTGAACAATTTCCTGCAGGATAGTTTTGCTATCATAAAAGAGTTTTTTATTCTCTATGTCATTTAAAATAAATTTATTTACAAATTCTTTTGCATTAGCAAAACCACCGTCTAAATAGATCGCACCAATCAGTGCTTCCATCGCATCCGAAACAATCGAATCTCGAAAACGTCCACCGGTTTGTTCTTCTCCCTTTCCGAGACGCAAAAATGATCCCAATTCTATTACTGCAGCGCATTGTGCCAATGTTGGCTCGCACACAATACTTGCCCGAAGTTTTGTCATATCTCCTTCCGGCATATTCGAATAATTCTTGAATATAAATTCACTGCTGGAAAGCTCAAGTACTGCATCTCCCAAAAATTCCAGACGCTCATTATCCTTTAACTTTTTCCTCGTCTCATTTGCATAGGAACTGTGCCGCATGGCATTTTCCATCAGTTCCTGATTATGAAATGTATAGCCAATTTTTCTTTCCAGTTCTTTTAAATCTCTGTTCATTTTTCACCTCATATATTAAAAAATGGGTGCACAAAAACGGCACCCAAAAAAAATCATTTTTACGCTTCCACTGCGCTTTTGATTGCTTCTACCGCATCTCCAACTGAAACGATCTTTTCAGCTTCTTCATTCGGAATTTCAATATCAAATTCTTCTTCAATTCCCATAATGATCTGATATACGTCCAAAGAATCTGCTCCAAGATCATCTACAAATGTAGTATCCATATTGATCTCTTCTTCATCCACATTCATAACCTCTGCGATAATTTTCTGAAGTTTTTCAAGTTCCATAACTGTACCTCCTAAATAGTCTCTTCCATAAGAATATGTTCTTTAATTTTCTCATTGATACGCTCTTTACTAAACTGCGTACACTGAAAAATTGCATGCTTAATCTCTTTACTTGTTGCACTTCCATGAGTCTTCACTACCAGTCCCTTCAAGCCAAGCATCGGTGCACCGCCATACTGGGATGCGTCAAAAGTCTTTAATGTTGTCTTAAGTGCCGGTTTAACCATCAATGCTCCGATTTTGGAACGAAGTGTACTCATCATACCCTTTTTAATCTGTCTTACCAATGCAGAGGCGGTTCCCTCATACAATTTCAAAATCACATTTCCAACGAATGCTTCACAGACTATTACATCACATACACCTGCCGGAATATCTCTTGCCTCAACATTTCCAATAAAGTTAATGTCTTTACATTCTTTTAGTAATGGATATGTTTC
>CAKRON010000132.1 GCA_934373455.1 uncultured Marvinbryantia sp. | reverse complement strand
TGATGAACGAGCTTGCCAAGATTAACAGGATTCTGGAAAAAGAATATCCGGAAGCATACCGTGAGACACTGGTAGTCTTAGATGGAACAACCGGACAGAATGCACTTGTCCAGGCACGTGAATTTTCAGAAGCAGCAGATATTACAGGTATCATTCTTACGAAGCTGGATGGTACAGCAAAGGGTGGCATTGCAATTGCAATTCATTCAGAACTGGGTATTCCGGTGAAGTATATAGGTGTGGGGGAAAGCATTGACGATCTGCAGAAGTTTGATGCAGATGAATTTGTGAATGCACTATTTTTAGGCGAAAAGGAAGAAGATTAATTATGGAATTTACAGATCTGACATTGGAAAATTTTGAAGAAGCAGCCGAAGTGGTTAAAAGAGTAACACAGGAAACAAAGCTGGTTTACAGTAAGTATTTCAGCGAGCAGACAGGAAATAAAGTATATCTGAAACCGGAAAATATGCAGATTACAGGTGCATATAAAATCCGTGGAGCATATTATCGTATTTCAAAACTTGCTAAGGAAGAACAGGAAAAGGGGCTGATCACAGCTTCCGCCGGTAATCATGCTCAGGGTGTGGCCTATGCAGCAAAAGAACTGGGCGTAAAGGCAGTTGTAGTTATGCCGACTACGACGCCTCTGATGAAAGTAAATCGTACCAAAAGCTATGGGGCAGAAGTAGTGCTTCATGGAAATGTATATGACGAAGCGTGTGAACATGCGTATAAACTGGCAGAGGAAAACGGCTATACATTTATTCATCCATTTGACGATCTCGGAGTAGCAACCGGTCAGGGTACAATTGCAATGGAGATCGTAAAGGAACTTCCTCTTGTAGACTATATTTTGGTTCCGGTAGGAGGAGGCGGACTGGCAACAGGTGTTTCTACACTTGCTAAAATGCTCAATCCAAACATCAAAGTAATCGGAGTAGAACCGGCAGGAGCAAACTGTCTGCAGGAATCTTTGAAAGCGGGAGAAGTTACTACATTGCCGACAATTAATACCATTGCGGATGGTACCGCTGTAAAGACGCCTGGAAGTAAAATTTTCCCATATCTCCAGAAGAATCTGGATGATGTGATTACCGTTTCTGATGATGAACTGATTGTTGCATTTTTGGATATGGTGGAAAATCATAAGATGGTAGTAGAAAATTCAGGATTACTTACAGTTGCTGCATTAAAACATCTGGATGTTAAAAATAAAAAGATTGTATCTGTACTCAGCGGAGGAAATATGGATGTGATCACCATGTCTTCTGTGGTACAATTTGGTCTGATTCAAAGAGATCGTATTTTTACAGTTTCCGTATTGCTTCCTGATTCACCTGGAGAACTGACAAAAGTATCTGCGGTGATTGCAAAGATGCAGGGAAATGTTATAAAACTGGAACATAATCAGTTTATCAGTACGAACCGCTCTAAAGCAGTAGAATTAAAGATCACTATGGAAGCATTCGGAACAGAACATAAAAATCAAATTGTGAAGGCTCTGGAAGAATCTGGTTACAAGCCACGTGTCATTCGGGCAAATCCGTAAATTGTCAAGAAAAAACACTTGACAATAAATGCGGATTGGTATATGATGTCAAAGGTGATGGAAATGGAACGATTTGTTGAGCAGACTTTATTATATGATTTTTATGGTGAGTTATTGACAGAACATCAGCGTCAGGTCTATGAAGATGTGGTTTTGAATGATTATTCCTGCACAGAAGTGGCAAAGGAATATGACATCAGCAGACAGGGCGTACATGATTTGATTAAACGCTGCAACAAGATATTGGCTCATTATGAAGACCAGCTGCATCTGGTAGAGAAGTTTCTTTCCATTAAAGAAAAAGTGGCACAGATTCATAAGCTTGCAGAAGGCCAGCAGGATATAGAGCAAATATGCAGTGAGATACTGGAGGAATTATAATAATGGCATTTGAAAGCCTTTCCGACAAACTACAAAATGTGTTTAAGAACCTGCGAAGCAAGGGAAAACTGACAGAGAATGATGTGAAGACCGCTTTGAAAGAAGTTAAGATGGCTCTTTTGGAAGCAGATGTCAGTTTTAAGGTAGTGAAGCAGTTTATAAAATCCGTTCAGGAACGTGCCGTTGGCGCTGATGTTATGAACGGACTCAATCCTGGTCAGATGGTGATCAAGATTGTAAATGAAGAACTGGTATCTCTGATGGGATCAGAGACAAAGGAAATTACACTGAAACCTGGCAATGAAGTGACAGTCATTATGATGGTTGGTCTTCAGGGCGCCGGTAAGACGACAACGACGGCCAAGCTTGCAGCTAAGCTGAAGTCAAAAGGGCGTGTACCGCTCCTGGCAGCCTGTGACGTATATCGTCCGGCGGCGATTCAGCAGTTGCAGATAAATGGAGAAAAAGTCGGTGTAGAAGTATTTTCCATGGGCGATAAGCAGAATCCGGTAAATATTGCCAAAGCTGCAGTTGAACATGCAAAGTCACACAGTATGAATGTTGTTTTTCTGGATACGGCAGGACGACTTCATGTAGATGAAGATATGATGAATGAGCTGGTGCAGATAAAAGAAGCAGTTCATGTGGATCAGACTTTACTGGTTGTGGATGCCATGACTGGTCAGGATGCAGTAAATGTATCCCAGATGTTCAATGATAAGATAGGTATAGATGGTGTTGTTTTGACAAAGTTGGATGGTGATACCAGAGGCGGTGCAGCATTATCAATTAAGGCAACCTGTGGCAAGCCGATTTTATATGCCGGTATGGGTGAGAAGTTATCTGATCTGGAACAGTTTTATCCGGATCGTATGGCATCCAGAATCCTTGGTATGGGAGATGTCATGACACTCATTGAAAAGGCAGAAGCGAATCTGGATGAAGCGAAAGCAAGGGAAATGCAGCAGAAGCTGAAAAAAGCCAGCTTTGGTTTTGACGATTATCTGGAAAGCATGAACCAGATGAAAAACATGGGTGGAATTTCCAGTGTCCTGAGTATGATGCCTGGATTTGGTGGAAATAAAATGAAAGACATTGAAGGAATGATTGATGAATCTGCTCTTGCGAGAACGGAAGCGATTATCCTTTCTATGACACCAAAGGAGCGTTCCAATCCAGATATATTAAATCCATCCAGAAAGAAGCGTATTGCGGCTGGTGCCGGTGTGGATATCAGTGAAGTAAACCGTCTGGTAAAACAGTTTGAACAGTCCAGGAAGATGATGAAACAGCTGCCTGGCATGATGGGCGGTAAAATGGGTAAAAGAGGCAAGTTTAAACTTCCCTTTTAACATATAAATAATTCAGAGACTGCATAGACAAGTTTCTGATCATAATTTCCTGAATGACAGGTATAAAATTACGGAGGTGAAAGAAATGGCAGTAAAAATCAGATTAAGAAGAATGGGACAGAAGAAGGCTCCTTACTATAGAATCGTAGTTGCAGATTCCAGATCCCCTAGAGATGGAAGATGTATCGATGAAATCGGTACTTACAATCCAAATACTGATCCAAGTGAGTTCCATGTAAATGAAGAACTGGCTAAGAAATGGCTTGCAAATGGTGCTCAGCCTACAGAGGTTGTTGGAAAACTGTTTAAGTTAGCTGGCATCGAAAAATAAGAATTGAGGTGCGGTGATGAAAGAGTTAGTGGAAGTAATTGCCAAGTCTCTTGTGGAGCATCCGGAAGAAGTAAGTGTAACTGAGAAAGAATCTGGAAAATCCACAGTCATTGAGTTGAAAGTTGCTCAATCAGATATGGGCAAAGTGATTGGTAAGCAGGGAAGAATTGCAAAGGCAATTCGTTCTGTTGTAAAAGCTGCTGCATCCAAGAGCGACAAGAAAGTCATTGTAGATATTATACAGTAACTATTAAGCTGTCTCATTTTGAGGCGGCTTATCTTTTATCTATAAACAAAATGTATTAGTTTTCTGGAGGTAAAATGGAACAGTTTTTACAGGTAGGAATCATAACTTCTCCTCATGGTATAAAAGGTGAAGTAAAAGTATTTCCCACTACAGATGATGTTGTGCGGTTTAAAAAATTAAAAGAAGTAATTTTGGAAGAAAAAAGGTCTCAGCGTACAGTTGAAATTGAGCAGGTGAAGTTCTTTAAGAATATTGTAATTCTGAAATTAAAAGGAATTGATTCAATGAATGATGCTGAGAAGCTGAGAAATACTCCACTTCTGGTGAGCAGAGAAAATGCAGTAAAGCTAAAGCCGGGAGAATATTTTATCTGTGATTTGATTGGACTTCAGGTATCAGACGAAGATGGAAAATTTCTGGGTACCTTAACAGAAGTGATTCAGACAGGTGCGAATGATGTGTATGTTGTAAAAATGGAAAATGAAAAAGAAGTCTTGATACCGAATATAAAAGAATGTATTATAAAAGTGTCTTTGGAAGAAAATACCATGATGGTACATTTATTGGAGGGACTGCTTTGAAATTTCATGTATTAACATTATTTCCTGAGATGATCGAGCAAGGCTTTCATACCAGTATTACCGGCAGAGCAGTGGAAAAAGGCCTTTTATCATTAAATGCAGTGAATATCCGAGATTTTGCCGGGAATAAGCATATGAAAGTGGATGATTATCCTTATGGTGGTGGAGCCGGAATGGTGATGCAGGCTGAGCCTGTGTATGCAGCGCATCAGTCACTGACAGAGCAGACAGGCAAAAAGCTTCGAACAATTTATCTGACACCTCAGGGAAGAACTTTTCATCAGGATATGGCAAAAGATTTTGCTCAGGAAGAAGAACTGGTTTTTCTTTGTGGACATTATGAAGGAATTGATGAGAGAGTTCTGGAAGAAATTGTGACAGATTATGTATCAATCGGCGATTATGTATTAACCGGAGGGGAACTTCCGGCATTGGTCATGATGGATGCAATTTCACGGTTAGTTCCAGGCGTCTTAAATAATGATGTATCGGCAGAGACAGAATCTTTTCAGGATTCACTGCTGGAATATCCACAATATAGCAGACCGGAAGAATGGCGTGGAAAAAAAGTACCGCCGGTTCTCTTATCTGGTCATCATGCGAATGTAGAAAAGTGGCGTCGTGAGCAGTCGATTTTAAGAACGGCAAAATGGCGTCCGGATTTACTTGCGAAGGCGGAACTTACAAAAAAAGAACAATTATTTCTGAAAGGAGAACGGGAACATGTTTGAAGACTTTAGTAAAAAATTATCAGTTTTTGGTCGCGAAATGGTGAAAAAAACAGGAGAAGTGGCAGAACTTGCTTCTTTGAAGACAAAAACGCTGGCTAAAAAGAAAAAGATTCAGGATGAAATGCTGGCACTTGGAAGAGCATATTACGAAGAACATAAAGATGAAATTGTTGAATTTGAAGACAAGATTACAGCAATCAATACGATGTATACGGAACTGGAATGTCTGGAAGAAGAATACCGTCTCCTGAAAGAAAAGCTTCCGGAAGAGGAAGATATTTTTGAAGAAGAAGACATGCCGGATGCGACAGAGACAGCAGAGAAAACAACAGAAGAATCCGCTACAG
>CAKRON010000131.1 GCA_934373455.1 uncultured Marvinbryantia sp. | reverse complement strand
AAAATACAGAATATATCCCGAATCGAGACGTCGTCAGTGCGGCTATTTTGCAGCATTTGGACGGTCTCCGCGGAATCGATACTCATTGTCACCATTTACCTGATGACCAGTTTCAGAATATGGGGTTAAAATTTTTATATGATCACAGCTATTGCAGCTGGATGGATACCTATCCAGATGATGCACAGGCAGTACAGGAGTTTTTGCTGCGAAACTGCAGTAACAGTTATTTCTACTGGTTACGCTGTGCCATTTCAGATATATATAATTTGCCAGTGGATACTGCGCATCTGAAAGAATTGGACAGGGCTATTGATAGAGCTTATGAGGATTCTAACTATCATCTTCGCATTCTGGAGGAACAGTGCCGATATGATCGGATTCTGTTGGACAATTATACCCATCCCGGTCAGGTGGAAAGTACTGGAAAGTTGTTTGTGCCAGTGCTTCGTTGCAATATGTTTGCTGTTTGCAACTGTAAATCGCGAAAAGATCATAACGGAAACAATCCTTCCATGTATATTCCTGGCGTATACGAAAAGAACTTTGATGATTACCTGGAGATGATCAGCCAGTATATCCGGCAATACAGTGTCTTAAAATTTGCGATTGCCTATGATGAGGGCAGATGAGGGCAACCGAGTACGGAATTTTAACAAAAGCCGTGCTGCTGCCGCCTATGGTCAGGAAAATCCTACAGAAGCAGCCTACAGGGACTTCTATGAATATATGGTTTACTACATCTGCCGATTGGCGGGAGAATATGGCTTGGTGGTTCAAATTCATACGGGACTTGGCACCATGAATGACACATCGCCGATTTATCTGAAGTACC
The DNA here is from genome assembly GCA_934373455.1 of uncultured Marvinbryantia sp. Taxonomy (GTDB): domain Bacteria; phylum Bacillota; class Clostridia; order Lachnospirales; family Lachnospiraceae; genus Marvinbryantia. Next base: position 4,722 of record CAKRON010000131.1, on the reverse strand, counting down.
TCATTGAGGCTTTGCCGGACACCAAGTTTGATTTGTTCCATGGAGGCTACCCATGGATGGACGATCTCCTGGGACTTCTCCATAATTATCCAAACGTCTATGCAGATCTCTGCTGGCTGCCCCTTATCAGCACATCGGCAGCGAAACGATTCCTGCGGGAAGCATTGGAGATTGGTGGAAACAATCGTATCCTCTGGGGCTGTGATACCTGGACTTCTGAAGAAAGTTACGGTGCTGTTTTGGCATTCCGCCGGGTGGTGGCGGAAGTGCTCTCAGAGATGTGCCAGGAGGGTTACCTAAGCTGTGAAGAGGCCTGTTATACGGCCGGACAGATCTGGCGCGGCAATGCGCTCAAGTTATTTGGCTTTGAAGGCTGACGCAGGTGTTATTTTACCAGGGACGGCACAGATCTGCCAGCATGAAAATGATCATTTGTCCGGAAAGATAATATAATCGATTTAAGTAACAAAGCGGATTGCGAGGTGACTGATATGCTGAAAAATGTACTGATTGTGGTGGAAGATATGGAAAAATCCATAGAGTTTTATAGGGATTTATTTGGACTGCAAGTGATTCTTAAGAATGAAGGTAATGTGATCTTATCGGAGGGTCTTGTTTTGCAGGAGGCCGACGTATGGGGTAAGACATTGGATGGGATCTCGACGCCATTCCATAACAGGATGGAACTGTATTCGAGGAATTTGATATAGATGAATTGATTGCCAAATATGAATCAGGTAAGTATTTCGTCCGATATGCCACAGAATTGGCAGAACTTGCAGGTGGACAGAAGCTTGTAAGATTGTATGATCCGAGTGGTAATCTCATTGAGGTCCGCACTCCGTTCAGGCGCAATTCGCTGGTGAAGTAATGAAAAATAGTGCTGTGGTTGCTATAGTCTCAAGCCTTTAATATCTTTAATGCGTGACAGGATCGTATTGCAGCTGCAGCTGATAATGCCTGGCAGTGTATCAATGACATTGTACAGAAAGTGTTCCATTTCATCATTTGATGAAGCAACGGCATGTACATGTAGTTTGTCTCTCCCTGTGACGCGGTAAATCTGAGTGACTGTATCATTTTTGTATAATATATCTGAAACATGCGACAAATGTTCTGGTTTTGTTTCAATTTCAAAATAGCATGATACTGCGCCACTGATTTTTTGAGGATTAATGATTGTTGTATATTCTTCAATTATGCCTTTTTTCTCCAAAGTCTGGATTCGGGCTTTTACTGCCACTCTGGAAATACCAATTTCTTCACCGATATCAGAGTAAGAGATACGAGCATTTTTTATAAGCAGCTGGATAATTTTCTGATCCAGCTCATCTAAATCGTCCAGGTACATAAGCAATCCTCCTGTAAAATGATAGCAATTCATAGCAATTTCTTTCCCAATATCATATCATTGTTATTACTAAAAGTAAATAAGAGCTTGACTTAATTACTATAGCTGCCTACAATTATTACATAACGAAACTTGAAACTTACATTTTGGAGGCACGAAATGAACAGAGATTTATCAAAAGGACCTGTTGTAAGATCGATGCTTTTATTTGCAATTCCCATGATATTGGGGGATCTGCTTCAACAGTGTTATAACATTGCAGATACACTTATTGTTGGGCAGTTTCTTGGAGAAAAGGCACTTGCAGCAGTAGGTTCATCTTTTACACTCATGACATTTATAACGTCAATTATTCTGGGTCTGTGTATGGGAAGCAGTGCATTGTTTTCTATTAGATTTGGACAACGTGACGAAAATATACTTCAAGAGGATATCTGTGCATCTTTTTTCTTTATTGCTGCTGTAACAGTATTGTTAAATATTATTGCCTATGTGAGTCTTGGTGGACTTCGCATTTTTCTCAGGGTTCCGGATGAGGTGTGGGGCAACATGAGAGAATATCTGTTTGTAATCTTCATGGGGATTCCAGCTGTCTTTTTGTACAATTATTTTGCTTCGTATCTCAGAGCAATCGGCAATTCTGTTATACCTCTTGTGTTTCTGGCAGTGGCGTCTGTCATCAATATCATTCTTGATCTCTGGTTCGTCATCGGCTTTGAAATGGGAGTGGCAGGAGCGGCGCAGGCGACTGTGATCGCACAATATCTGTCAGGTCTGGGAATAATGCTCTATACCCTTGTGCGTTATAAACAGGTTCATGCAATCTGGAAAATTAGTTACCTGAAAAAGGAACGGATCAGAGAAATTATTTCTTTTTCAATGCTGACATGTATTCAGCAGTCTGTCATGAATCTTGGAATACTTATGGTACAGGGTCTGGTAAACAGCTTTGGAACTGTTGTCATGGCGGCATTTGCAGCTGCCGTAAAGATAGACGCTTTTGCATATATGCCTGTGCAGGATTTCGGAAATGCATTTTCTACGTTTATTGCACAGAATTATGGAGCAAAAGAAAAAAAGAGAATACAGCAGGGACTGAAATCGGCAGTGCGTATATCTGCAATCTTCTGTGTAGTGATTTCTGTGCTTGTATTTGTATTTGCGAAGCCGCTTATGATGATATTTGTTGATGCCGGAGAAACAGATATTATTATGGAAGGGGTCCGCTATCTGCGTATAGAAGGTGCCTTTTATATTGGAATCGGATGGCTGTTTCTGCTATATGGTCTGTATCGGGCTTTGGGCAGACCGGGAATGAGTGTAGTTCTTACAATATTTTCATTAGGAACCCGGGTGGCTCTGGCATATATATTGTCTGCAATACCGGAAATAGGTGTGATCGGTATATGGTGGTCGGTTCCAATCGGATGGGCACTGGCAGACATGGTCGGGGTGCTGTATTATAAAATCAGAAAGCAAAGTCTGCTTAGTTTTACAGATTAAGCGGTTTTTGATTTTTGTATAATACAGTCAGAGAATAACGAAAGGGTCATGATTTTTCATGTATGGAAAATAGATATGAGAGATATGAATAAGATTTTAGGGTGTCTGATTGGTGGTGCAGCAGGAGATGCACTGGGATATGCAATAGAGTTTGACAGCGAGAATACCATTTTCAGCAGATATGGAGTAGCCGGTATTACAGAGTATAGTCTGGTTGGAGGAAAAGCGATCGTTTCAGATGATACACAGATGACGCTCTTTACAGCAGAAGGAATTCATCTTGCAGCAGATCCAATGAATTATATTGATTATATCAAGGGTATGTTTGATGCATATCAGGAGTGGCTGCACACACAGACATCCAGCAGAAAAGGCAGAAAGAATAAACTCTGGCTGACAGATATTAGGGAACTGAATGAGAGAAGAGCACCTGGCATTACCTGTCTGAACGCATTAGAGAGTGGTGCGTTTGGAAATATTTATGAGCCGATCAATAACAGCAAAGGATGTGGTGGAGTTATGAGAGTTGCGCCAATCGGTTTGTATTACTCACCAGATGAGATAGATTGGCAAGAGATTGATTTACGAGGTGCGCAGGCAGCGGCATTAACACACGGGCATCCGCTGGGATATATTTCTGCAGCAGGACTTGTACATATCGTAAACCTGGCTATGTATCGTCCGAAGATGAGTCTTTTTCAGATTATGCAGGATATGATCGAGAAAGTGCCTGCACTGTTCATGGATACTAATCCTGCAGACAGTGAGATATTCAAAAAGCTGATGCAGAAAGCAGTTGATCTGGCAACAGATAATGACATTACAGATGATCTGGATGCAATTCATCAACTTGGAGAGGGCTGGATTGGAGAGGAGGCACTTGCAATTGCTGTTTACTGTGCATTAAAACATGCAGATAGTTTTGATGCAGCAATAATTGCATCTGTAAACCATAAGGGAGACAGTGATTCAACAGGTGCAATTACTGGAAATATTCTCGGTGCATATTTTGGTATAGATACCATTTCTGTTAAATACACAGAGAAACTGGAACTGATTGATGTAATCAAAAAAGTAGCTGAAAACTTGGCAAAATAAGAAGTAATTAATTTATCTAAGAAAGTCTTGACAAAACAACATAAACGGTGTATTTTTTTAATATGAACAATGTTCATGTTGAGATATGAATCACGCATCGGAGGTGAGAAATTGAACCATCTTGCTACATCAAAAGAAGATATATTGGCTGCCAGTCGAGAACTGATTAAAGAAAACGGATGGGCGGCCGTAAGCATACGAGCAGTGGCGTCAAGATGTTCAGTGTCCACTGGTACAATTTATAATTATTATGAATCCAAGGCCGATTTGCTTGGGGATACAATTGAGAGTATTTGGCGTGAAATCTTTTTTCACCCTGAAGATGAGCAGGTCTTTAAAGATGTTGCTGCCTGTATCTCATGGATTTATAAAAGACTGGAATATGGAAATGAGCAATTTCCAGGCTTCTTTTCTCTGCATTCGTTTGGATTTATGAAGGATGAAAAAACGGATGGAAAGAAGAAAATGTTGCAGACATGGGGGCATATTCTTAATGGATTGTGTGATATATTAAAGAATGATCCTAAGATTCGTTCAGATGTATTTGATCAACAATTCACGGAAAAACAGTTTGCAGATATATTATTTTCTTTAATATTAGTATCAATGGTTCGTCAGGATTATAATCCGTCTTCGATATTGATGCTGATTAATAAAACATTATATCAGATGTGAGATGACTCCCACCTCTTTAGGTGGCGAGGAGCAAATTAGTATCAGTGGTGGGAGTCAATCCCCCATCTGATATAGCCTCCGGCAGGATTGCAGAG
>CAKRON010000130.1 GCA_934373455.1 uncultured Marvinbryantia sp. | reverse complement strand
GTCATGTTCCGATTTTTCTGTAATTTCTGCAATATCATAAAATTTTATCAGCGCTGCTGTATTTCCGGATATTCTATCCTGTAATTCTTCCGTTTCCTGTCCTCTTCCGTACAGCTGACTGGTCAGGAGTGCTGAGAACATTCCGTCTGCCAGATAGGATTGCGTCCTCTTTTTTCTGACATCCTGTATCTGTTCCTGCTCTTTCTGTCTTTTTTGTTTTTCCAAAAGATCGGTCACCTTATGTATTACCTGTTCCAAATCTTCTCTTCCCACTGGCTTCAGAAGATAGTCTATCCCTCCAGACAAAAATGTACCTTTTACTTTTTCAAAATCATCATATCCACTGACTGCCACTGTAATCACATCCGGGTATTCCTTTTGCATTCTTGCAAGCAGTTCCAGTCCATCCATAAATGGCATATTAATATCCGTCAATAAAATATCCGGCCGCTCCTCTTCCATACGTTCTAACACTTCTTCTCCGTCACAGGCCGGTTCCAAAAACTCCATTCCATATTCCTGCCATGGCAGAAGATTTCTCAGATTTTCCCGGCTCCAGTATTCATCATCAGCAGCCAGCACTCTGATTTTTTCCATACTTTCCATCACGCTCTCCTCCCTCTTCTGTTTTTTCTAAAATCGGAACCCGGATAATTACTTCTGTACCTTCGCCTATCCTGCTGTCAATCAGGATTCCATATTCTTCACCAAATACTCTTTTCAATCTGGCATTTACATTTAAAATTCCGATCGAAACACCTGTCTCCACACGTTTCGGATCATTCTTTTCCAACAGATGGTTCATTTCCTCTGCATCCATCCCTGTACCGTTATCCACTACGCGTATGATCAGGAGTCCATCATCATGTACTGCCGAAATCGTAAGCTTCTTATCTTTTCTTCGAACATTCCGCAGCCCATGCGTTATAGCGTTCTCCACAATTGGCTGCAGACAGATTCTTGGCAGCTGATCCTGCAAAGTCTCTTCCGCAATCTGGTAATCGTATGCCACGTCTGAGCCACTGCGCACATCCATCACATACAGATAGTTCCGCACGTGTTCCATTTCCTTCTGCACGGTAGAAAATTCATCCGTCATATTCAGGCTGTACCGAAACACTGCTGACAGCGAATGACACAATCCACTTACCAGCGGACAATTCTGTGCTGTGGCAATACCGCTCATCGTATTTAACGTATTATACAAAAAATGAGGGTTAATTTGTGCCTGAAGCATTTTATATTCTGTACGTTCCACCATAAGACGATATTTATATTCTTCCTGCGCCATCGTTTGAACACGATCCAGCATATCATTGAATTCTGTTCCCAATACTTTCAGTTCTTCTGACCATCCCACCGGCTGAACACGTAATTGCGTCTCCCCATTTTTAATTCTTTCTATGGTTTCCAGCATCTGCTCAGTCGGTCGTGTTAGCCATCTGGACAATAATATAACAAATATGACAACTATTCCCAGCATCATGACCATAATAACAAGAAGTGATCGGTTCAGGGATCTCTGTGTTGCCGTCAGCAGTGACTGCGATACCAATGCACAGGCTTCCAAATTATTCGCTTCCTGCCCTACATGAATCAGATAATATTCCCCATACTCCTGAGCCAGCGTGCTGCTGTCATAATAATTCTGAATGACACGGGACAGCTGCTTCTGAATTCGTATCTGATCTTTATTGGCTTCTCCTGTCATCACGATTGCCCGGTCATTTACCGGCTGCATCCAAAGATATACATGAGACAGATCCACATATTTATTCATAATTACTGCAAAAGCCATACTGTCAATTTCACAGACCAGATAACCGATTTTCTGTCTTTTTGTATCATAATTATGTAGTTTTAACACGAATCGTATAATATTCTTTTCTTCCAGCGGATTATAATATCCGGAAATCATCAGATCCGTCCGGTCTCCATTGACATATTCCAGTACTCTTTCTGTATTAGCATCGTACTCACTTTTATAGATATCTCTCGGAAACATCTGACAATTATAACGATAGGCACTAACCAGTTGATTTTTGGCATCATACAGATACATAGCCATCAACCGATCCTCCGAAGAAAAACGTTTTCTTCCCAGATACTAGGAACGCCACCAGTAAACATCCGCCGGCACTTTATCCTGACTCCCCTGTGCTACATTTCGCAGTTCGCCTATCAGATCATACTCACTGTAAATTGTCAGCATCTCTTTTCTGATATTGTGAATAAATGTGGTCAGCTCTGCCTGCATTTTGGTCAGTGTATTTTCGTTGTCTGCAATACTCTCTGTCCGAATCTGTCGTTTTAATGACTGCTGAAACAAAAATGTCTGCATCAGAAGTGCAGCCATGACGCAGCCCACACAAAATATCATAATTGCTTTCCGCATAGTCCAGCCATTTTTCTTCACTTTCTCTCCTCCCCAAAATCCCATACATTTTCATCTGTTTCTATGGTATCGTTCACTCCAAACTTTGTCAATTTTTTAATTACTTGTATTTGGCCTCTTTTTCGTTTATGATTATAGCGTTATTAGAAAATCAGGAGGCAATTATGAAACATTTATCCATTGATCTGCATGTTCACTCCACTGCTTCCGATGGTACTTTTACTCCGACTCAGCTGGTTCAACATGCTCTTTCTAAAAATCTGGCTGCTTTTGCACTGACCGATCATGACAGTGTTTCCGGTTTGAAGGAAGCGGCATCGGCAGCTTCCGGCACTTCCCTGGAAGTCATACGAGGTATTGAGTTTTCTACTGTTTATCAGGGAAGCGATGTTCATATTGTCGGATTGGATATTCAACCGGATCATCCGGATTTTTCCAGCCATCTGGATCAATTTCTTCACTTCAGAGATATTCGAAATTTCCGTATGATCGAAAAAATGCAACACGATGGCATACGCATCTCTATGGATCTGTTGCAGGAACAGTTTGGTGATACGGTTCTTACCCGTGCACATATTGCCCGTTTTCTGATGGAACACGGTTATGTAAAACAGCTGTCAGAAGCCTTTGACCGCTACTTAAGTCCAGGCTGCCCTTACTATATTGAGAGGGAGAAAGTCACGCCCCAAGATGCAGTGCAGCTGATCTGCTCCACCGGCGGGATACCCATTCTTGCTCACCCTATGCTGTATCATTTCACAGATGAAAAACTACGTGAATTAATCTGTGTTCTAAAAGATGCCGGACTTATGGGAATTGAGGCTATATACTCCACTTATTCCGCTGAGGAAGAAAGCTATGTACGCAATCTGGCCAAAGAAATGGATCTCTGTCTCTCTGGTGGATCGGATTTCCATGGCGAAAATAAGCCTGGGCTGGATATGGGATGTGGATATGGGCATCTGGATATTCCTTATTCTGTTTTAGATACATTACGCGAAAGAAGGACACACTATGAACCATGAGACCAAAATTCTGTTTACTGATCTGGACGGTACTTTACTAAATGATCAGAAGCAAATCTCCAAAGGCAATCTGACTGCCATCCATAAGGCATTAGATAGCGGTCATAAGATTGTCATTTCCACCGGTCGTGCTCTGATTAGTGCCAGAAAACAGGCCGAAATGCTTGGGCTGACCATGCCTGGCTGTTACATTATTGCATTTAACGGTGCATGCATTTACGACATTCATGCAAAAAAAGTAATTTTTTCTCAAGCAATCCCTGTAGACTATGTCTATGCTCTTTTTGAAGAAGCACACCGTCAGGGAATTCATATTCAGACCTACGACGATATTCGGGTTCTCACTGAATCCGAAAATGAGAATCTTTTCCAGTACTGCCGCAACACCGGTATGGATTATAAAGTTGTATCCTCTATCCGAAATACGTTGACAGCGCCTCCATACAAAGTACTGGCTGTAGACTATCAACATCACACATCTCTGGTTCAGTTTCAGGATCATATCCGCAACTGGTCAGAAGGCAAAGTCGATTCTTATTTTTCCTGCGATTCGCTGTTAGAAATCATTGCCCCTGGCATATCCAAGGGAAATGCAATTATCCGGTTATGTGAGCAGCTGCAGATTCCCCTGGAATCTACTATCTCTGCCGGTGATGCAGACAATGATATTTCTATGCTGCAAACGACGCATACCAGCGTGGTTATGAAAAATGCAGATCCGCATATGCATGCTTATGCAACTTATATTACTGAGCATGACAACAACCATGACGGTGTCGCAGAGGCAATCTACAAATTTATGGTATCATAGCTGGGGCACTTGCCCAAACATTATCTTATTCATTTAAGAAAGAGAGGAAGACATTATGAAAAAAACAAAAATTATCTGCACACTTGGACCATCTACCGACAAACCAGGCATCCTGGAAGCACTGATTGATTCCGGAATGGATGTGGCAAGATTTAACTTTTCCCATGGTGACCATGAAGAACAGAAAAAACGTTTTCTTGAACTGAAACATGCCAGAAATAAAGCAAAAAAACCAATTGCTGCACTTCTGGATACCAAAGGTCCTGAAATTCGTCTGAAAGACTTCAAAGAAGGAAAAGTCATTCTGGAAAAAGGCCAGACTTTCTCTCTTACTACCCGTGATATCGAAGGCGACAATTCTGCCGTAGCTATTACCTATACCAATCTTCTTCATGATGTAAAACCAGGCGACAATATCCTGATTGATGATGGTCTGATTGGTCTGACTGTAAAAGAAATCACTGATACTGATATTGTCTGTATCGTAGAAAACCCAGGACCTGTATCCAATCACAAGGGTGTAAATGTTCCAAATGTATCGCTCACCATGCCTTTTATCAGTCCGAAGGATCATGATGATATCCTGTTCGGCATTAAGATGGGATATGATTTTATTGCTGCTTCTTTTACAAGAACTGCCAGTGATATTCTGGAAATCCGTAAGATTCTGGAAGCAGAAGGATGCGATTCCATCCGCATCATTGCTAAAATTGAAAATAAAGAAGGCGTGGATAATATTGACGAGATTCTGAAAGTTGCAGACGGTATTATGGTAGCCCGTGGTGATATGGGCGTGGAAATCCCATTGGAAGACCTGCCTGTTATCCAGAAAAGTTTGATTAAGAAAGCAATGTTCGCTGGTAAGATTGTCATTACTGCCACCCAGATGCTAGATTCCATGATGAATAACCCTCGTCCTACAAGAGCCGAAACTACTGATGTTGCCAATGCGATTTACGATGGCACCAGTGCCATTATGTTATCCGGCGAAACTGCTGCCGGAAAATATCCGGTTGAAACACTGCAGACTATGGTTCGAATTGCAGAAAGAACAGAAAGTTCTATCAATTATATCAACCGTTTTAATCATCGTTCTACCGCTTCCAATCATGACTGTGTAACAGAAGCCATTTCCTATGCAACCTGCTCCACAGCCCATGATTTAAATGCAGCTGCTATCGTAACTGTCACCAAATCCGGAAGTACTGCTCAGATGATTGCAAAATTCCGTCCAGACAGTCCGATTATCGGTTGCGCCACCCATCCTCATGTATGCAGACAGTTAAGTCTGTGCTGGGGTGTCATTCCAATTCAGACTAAGGAAGAGCAGGATACTTTCGAACTGTTTGAACATTCTATTGATGAAGCTGTCCGTGCCGGATTGTTAAAAGAAGGAGATGTGGCTGTTGTTACTGCCGGTGTTCCTCTTGGACGTCCTGGAACTACCAACCTGATCAATGTACATGTCGTGGGCGAAGAATATTAAAGAATTTTAACGAACCATTTTAAAAGAGGCTGTCAACCGACAGCCCCTTCTTTTTCTCTTTCCGGATCCCCTCCTACTCTATGCCGGAGGCTTTAAATCCCATAAGTTTCTTTATTATATTTGTCAATTTCATCGTCAATGATCGGA
>CAKRON010000129.1 GCA_934373455.1 uncultured Marvinbryantia sp. | reverse complement strand
GTCTTGTTCCCAGGAACATTGTCAGAAGTACCGCAATTATGACAAGGAAAATCAACGCTACAATCATTTTACTGTAACTCTCAAACGGCGTTCCCTTTGTCAGATCTTTCATCATAGAAAACACAGTCGTCGTTGTATTCATATTCAGGTTTGATTTTCCCATGATGCAAATATTCACTGTATACAATCCGGTATTTACAATAATTCCTGCAAGCATGCTTTCTACTTTCATCTTTGTCTGCAAGAAAGCATTGACCAAACCGGAAAGTACTCCGGCTCCCATTGCAGCAAATAATGCCAAAAATGGATGACCGGCCAACGCTACTACTGCACCGGCAGCTGCCCCCATTGTATAACATCCGTCTGTAGAAAGATCACAGACATTCAACATAGAATAAGTAAGAAACAATGCCAGTGCAATGATTCCATATATAATTCCAAGTTCCAATGCGCTCTGTATCAGAGACCACGTAATAAACATGTTTCTTCTCCTTTTCAATCAGCACAACTTCCGGGTCGAAACCCGGAAGTGTAAATGATATTCTTTTTAGTTGTTATTCTTTATTCAAAAGATTCAGCGGTCTGAATCTCTACGAATTCTGTACAATAATCGCTAAATGCTTCTTTTATAGTATCCAGGTCAAAACCAATTGCTTCACATGTCTCTGTATTCACTGTAGCAATACCATTATCAAATGTCTCAACCGGTGTGGAAGCTACGTCTGTTCCATTTGTCAGAACATCTGCCACCATGTCAGCAGTTGCCACTCCAAGGTTTGCATAATCTACACCATATCCACAGAACGCACCATTTAATGCAAAGGAATCAGCTCCGGTATAATGTGGAATCTTGGCATCATTAAACAGTTCATAAATAGAAAGTTCCGCTGTCATAATTGTGTTATCCGTAGGAGTAAATACTGCATCTACACCATCTGCGATCAATGACTGTGCTGCAAGAATCACATCATCTGTAGTAGATCCTGTTTTTTCTTCATATTCTATTCCTTTTTCCTCGCAAAATGCAATCGCATCCTGAATTGCATTCAGGGAAGAATCCTGAGCAGTATCATAAAGAAGTCCTACTTTCTTTAAATCCGGATTTGCTGCCAGCATCAGGTTCATAATCGTAGTCGTATCCAATGCATCAGAAGTTCCTGTGATATTTCCGCCAGGTGCATCCATAGATTCTACCAGTCCGGCACCTACCGGGTCAGATACTGCTGAGAAGATCACCGGAATATCTGTATCTTCTGTTGCAGACTGCATCACCATAGCAACCGGTGTGGCAATTGCCACAATCACATCCACCTGATCTGCCATAAGATCTGAAGCAATCTGATTTAATACAGAAGAATCTGCCTGCGCATTGGAAAAATAATCTGCATAATCAAAAGTTACACCCAATTCTTCACCCTTAGCGTCCAGCTCTTTCTGAATATTTTCAGTAATCTGGTTCAAAGACGCATCATCTACATACTGTACAATTCCAACCTTGTAATCTTCTGCCATTGCTGTTGCTGCCATTGCTGAGGTAATTGCTGCCATAACTGCTACACTTGTAAATACTTTCTTTTTCATAATAAGATCTCTCCTTTTTAAATGATTTGATTTTTAAATCACACTTTCTTTTATGAATGCAGTGCTGATGGCTTTGGATGGAACAAAGAATGTGCCTTGGCACATTCTGGCGCCTGCGGCAGTCGCTTGCGACATCATCATTGTACGCCGCAGTGTGCATCCTGCCGGAGGCTTTTTGTATAATAGGAAATGCAATTTCCTATTATACAAAAAACCGCCTCAAGCTATCTGATTGCTTGAGACGGTAATAAAAATCTTATTATCGCGGTACCACTCAACTTAACGTATCTCACGTTCACTTTCGCATGTACATCCATACACTCCTGATTGATAACGGGTTCGGTTCCCGACAACGCCTACTCTGAAAATCTCTGTCCATTTCAGGCTGCCCTCAAAAGTCCATTCAGCTAATTGTTCTATACTGCATTCCACCATCCGCAGTTCTCTGTAATATCCCAAATAAGCTTACTCTTCTTTCTCAACGGTTTTATTTGTGATTTGTTGTTGACAGTTTAGCACTGCACAGAATAAATGTCAAGAGTTAATTGATTTTTTATTTTTTACTTGTTATACTATAATTAATTCAGGCAGCAAACTGCCTGTTTTTTCAACTATAAATTTTTAAGGATAGAATATTATGAAAAAGACATACCGTAAATTTCATTATTCCGGCTTTGACCGTGCCATGATTCCAGTCATCTTTTCTCTTGCCTGGCCAACGATGCTGGAACAATTTATGCAAACGGCTGTACAGTATATTGACACAGCCATGGTGAGTACCTTAGGAACCCATGCTACGGCTGCTGTTGGATCCACCGGTACAGTGAACTGGTTAATAGAAAGCACTATTTCTGCTATAGGAATCGGATTTTTATATATGATTTCACAATCTATTGGTGCAAACAAAATTCTTCAAGCAAAAAAAGCAGCCAGTCAGGCTGTTTTTTCTACGGTCCTGATTGGAATTTTTTTCACGGTACTGACTTGCTCCTGCAGTCGGCTGGTTCCTATATGGATGCAGGTAGATCCAGATATACAGGACATGGCCTCCAGATATTTCCTGATTCTATATTCTCCGATGCTCTTTCGTACAATGAATATTATTCTTGGAACTGTTCTGCGTTCTGCCGGAGATGCAAAGTCTCCAATGATTGCCGGTATATCTATGAATATCATAAATATTATACTGAATTTCTTTCTGATTTATGATACTCGCATAATGCAAATAGGAACAGTTGCTTTTCAGATTCCAGGTGCCGGATGGGGAATTGAAGGTGCTGCCGCTGCAAGTGCCATTTCTTACACTTGTGGCGGATTGATGATTACCTGGAAATTATGGCATCATAATATCATATCGCCAAAAGGTCAGTCACTGCGACCAGATTTTCAGATATTAAAACCTTGCCTGCGTGTTGCCTTTCCAAATATGATGCAGCGATTTGCGACTTCCCTCGGCTACGTTGCCTTTGCATCCATGATAAACTCTCTTGGTGAAATATCCACCGCTGCACATACCATTGCAAACACAGTGGAATCTGCCTTTTATATTCCCGGATGGGGAATGCAGACTGCGGCTGCCACACTTTCCGGCAATGCCAGAGGCGCCGGAGATGATAAACGGCTTTACCATTTATCAAGAACCATCATTCCTCTGGAAATTGGTCTGATGCTGGCATCCGGTGGTATGCTCTTTGTCTTTGCACCGAACCTGATGCGCGTCTTTACCCACGATCCTCAGGTTTTATCACTTGGCTCGACTGTGCTTCGCATGGTAGCTATTTCAGAACCATTTTATGGCGTACCGATCGTCCTGGAAGGCATGATGCAGGGTCTTGGCAAAACCATGATCCCATTCCTTTTCAATATTATCGGTATGTGGGGTGTCCGTATTGTCGGCACTTTCCTCTGCATTCATTTTCTTGGTCTCGGTCTTATCGCAGCCTGGGGATGCATGATCGCCCACAACCTGTTACTCTTCTTACTTTATATCATACTATTTGCCAGCGGTCGCTGGAAATAATCTTCCTGATAAAACGTATAAAAGCACCCGGAATTCTTCTTCCGGGTGCTTTTGTTTTACTGTTCGATATCTTTGATACTAAAGCTGATTCTGCCCATCTTATCTTTTCCAAGGCATACAACTTTTACAACGTCTCCTAATGAGAGCACATCTTCTACTTTGTCAATTCTCTCTTTAGAGATCTTGGAAATGTGTACCATTCCTTCTTTGCCAGGGGCAAACTCCAGGAATGCACCAAATTCCTTGATGCTGATAACTTTTCCTGTAAATACCTGTCCAGCTTCAAAATCTGTTGTAATGATACGAATCATGTCCATTGCTTCTGCCATTTTTTCTTTGTCAGTTCCGCAGATGGATACTGCACCGTCGTCTGTGATATCAATCTTTACACCAGTCTGTTCGATGATGGAATTGATGGTCTTTCCTCTCTGACCAACAACATCACCGATCTTCTGTGGGTCAATGTTAATCTGAATAATCTTCGGTGCATATTCGCCAACACTGCTTCTTGGCTCTGCAATCGCTTTTGCCATAACTTCATCCAAAATATATGTTCTTGCAATTTTTGTCTTTGCAATTGCTTCTTCAATAATCGGACGAGTCAGACCATGAATCTTAATATCCATCTGGATTGCTGTGATACCTTTATGAGTACCGGCAACCTTAAAGTCCATATCTCCGAAGAAGTCTTCAAGTCCCTGGATATCTGTCAGTACGATATAATCATCATCTGTATCTCCAGTTACCAGACCACAGGAAATTCCTGCTACTGCACTCTTAATTGGCACACCTGCTGCCATCAGTGACATAGAGGATGCACAGATACTTGCCTGAGAAGTAGATCCGTTAGACTCAAATGTCTCAGATACGGTTCTGATCGCATATGGGAAATCTGTTTCACTCGGAAGTACCGGTACCAGTGCACGTTCTGCCAGTGCTCCATGACCGATCTCACGGCGTCCCGGTCCTCTGGATGGCTTTGTCTCACCTACAGAGTAACTTGGGAAATTGTAGTGATGCATATAACGTTTGCTTGTCTCAGCCACATCCAGACCATCGATCTTCTGTGCTTCTGACAGTGGCGCCAGTGTACAAATGTTACAGATCTGTGTCTGTCCACGAGTAAACATAGCAGAACCATGTACCCTTGGGATCAGATCTACTTCTGCTGCCAGCGGACGAATCTGATCAATCTGACGTCCATCCGGGCGCTTGTGGTCTTTTAAGATCATCTTACGAACAGTCTTTTTCTGATACTGGTAAACTGCTTCATCCAGTACAGCCAGCCATTCTTCATTTTCAGCAAATGCTTCTGTTAATTTTTCCTTAATCTGACGGATATTTTCTTCTCTCTTCTGTTTTTCATCTGTGAATACAGCAACTTCCATCTCTTCCGGAGTAACGATCTTCTTGATTGCTTCAAAAAGTTCTTCCGGTACTGCACAGCTGGTATAACTGTGTTTTGGTTTTCCGCATTCTGCTACTATTGTATCAATAAATGCAATCACTTTCTGATTCACTTCATGAGCTGCAAAAATAGCCTCTATCATCTTTGCTTCCGGCACTTCATTTGCTCCGGCTTCAATCATGATTACTTTTTCTTTCGTGGATGCAACGGTCAGCTGAAGATCAGATACTGCTTTCTGCTCTGCATTTGGATTAAACACGAATTCACCGTTAATCAGACCAACCTGTGTAGTGGCTGTCGGACCGTCAAATGGAATATCTGAAATTGCAGTTGCAATTGCAGAACCCAGCATAGCTGTCAGTTCCGGTGCGCAATCAGGATCCACGGAAAGTACCAGGTTGTTCAAAGTTACATCATTTCTGTAATCCTTCGGGAACAGTGGTCTCATTGGTCTGTCGATTACACGGCTTGTCAGAATCGCATTCTCAGATGCTTTTCCTTCTCTTTTATTAAATCCTCCCGGAATCTTTCCAACTGCATACATTTTTTCTTCGTATTCTACACTCAGTGGAAAGAAATCAATTCCTTCTCTTGGTTTTTCAGAAGCTGTTGCTGTAGAAAGAACAGTCGTATCACCATAGTGCATCAGTGCTGCACCATTTGCCTGTTTTGCTACACGGTCCACATCTACTGTCAGTGTTCTGCCAGCCAGTTCCATTGAATAGCTCTTATACATTCTTATTCTCCTTTTCTTTTCATTCCAGCGGCATAAGTCTTCCGAAACGACTGAAAAAAGCACTTATACAAATGCTCTTTTCAGTGGTCTCGGCCCTCTGCCGTCTGTATAAATCTCCATTGTCTGTCGTATTGTTCACACAACAACGGGGACGGTTGCCCGTCCCCATGTAAATTATTTTCTGATTCCTAATTTTGCAATTAAAGCACGGTATCCTTCAATATCAGTTTTCTTT
>CAKRON010000128.1 GCA_934373455.1 uncultured Marvinbryantia sp. | reverse complement strand
AAATATTAATATTCCTGGATTTATCCATGAAGTGGCAGAAGGTAATTTTGAAGAGGCTTACAAAGTGATTTCAGAGTCTTCCGCACTTCCGGCAATCTGTGGACGTGTCTGCCCGCAGGAAAGTCAGTGCGAAGGAAAATGTATCCGTGGTATCAAAGGAGAAGCAGTTTCTATTGGAAAACTGGAACGTTTTGTTGCTGACTGGGCAAGAGAGAATGGTATCAAACCAACTCCTGCAGCAGAGAAAAATGGCAAGAAAGTGGCTGTTATCGGTTCCGGTCCATCCGGACTTACCTGTGCCGGAGACCTGGCAAAGCTCGGTTATGATGTGACAATTTTTGAAGCACTTCATGAACCAGGTGGAGTTCTGGTTTACGGTATTCCTGAATTCCGTCTTCCAAAACTTGATGTTGTAGCAAAAGAAGTAGAAAATGTAAAAGCACTTGGCGTTAAGATCGAGACAAACGTAATCATCGGACGTTCGATCACAATTGATGAACTGATGGATGATGAAGGATTTGAAGCAGTATTTATCGGATCTGGTGCCGGTCTTCCAATGTTTATGGGAATCCCGGGAGAAACAGCAAAGGGAGTCTTCTCTGCAAATGAGTATCTGACCAGAAATAATCTGATGAAAGCATTCCGTGAAGATTATGATACACCAATCGTAAGAGGTAAGAAAGTTGCGGTAGTAGGTGGCGGTAACGTTGCTATGGATGCAGCCAGAACAGCACTTCGTCTTGGCGCAGAAGTACATATTGTATACAGAAGAAGTGAAGCAGAACTTCCAGCAAGAGCAGAAGAAGTACATCATGCAAAAGAAGAAGGAGTTATTTTTGATCTTCTGACAAATCCTACAGAGATTCTTGTAAATGATGATGATGCAGTAGCAGGCATGAAATGTATCCGTATGGAACTTGGAGAACCAGATGCATCCGGAAGAAGACGTCCTGTTGAAATCCCTGGATCTGAATTTGTGCTGGATGTAGACACAGTTATCATGTCTCTTGGTACTTCTCCAAATCCGCTGATTTCTTCCACTACAATTGGTCTGGATGTAAATAAGCGTAAATGTATTATTGCGGATGAAGAAACCGGTAAGACATCAAAAGACGGCGTATACGCTGGTGGAGATGCTGTAACAGGTGCGGCAACAGTTATTCTTGCAATGGGTGCAGGAAAAGCAGCTGCAAAGGGAATTCATGAATTTTTAAGCAATAAATAAGTATCCATATCAGACATTTTAAAGGACTGCAGTTTCTGACTGCAGCCCTTTTTTCAATTCGAAAGAGGTTACTACATGAAAATAACAATTTTATGTGTTGGAAAAATAAAAGAAAAGTATTTTACAGATGCAATTGCAGAATATTCGAAGCGCCTTTCCCGCTATTGTAAACTGGAAATTATTGAAGTGGCAGATGAAAAAACGCCGGATCATGCAAGTCAGACAGAAATTGAGCAGATAAAAGCGAAAGAAGGCGAACGTTTGCTAAAGTATGTGAAAGAAGATGCGTTTAAAATTGTGCTTGCTATCCAGGGAACACGTATGACGTCTGAAAAATTTTCTGCTTATATCGAACAACTTGGAGTGAAAGGTATCAGTCATATTACCTTTTTTATCGGTGGATCATTAGGTTTGGATGAACGAATTATCCAAAAGGCTGACTGTTGTCTGAGTTTTTCAGATATGACATTCCCACATCAATTGATGCGGGTTATATTATTGGAGCAGATCTATCGTGGATATCGAATTCAATTTGGTGAACCATATCATAAATAGGAGGAAAAAATATGGAGTATTCGTCAGATAAGATTGAGACAATTATCAGTCAGTATCCAGTGATACAGTACGCATTTTGTTCTACAGCGGAACTTGAATTTTCAGAAAAAGTGCGCAGTATCTGCCAAAATGAATGCGAGCGTTTTGGAAAATCCTGGTCTTGTCCGCCTGGTGTAGGCAGTGTTGCCAGCTGCAGAGAAAAGTGCCTTTCTTATAAGCATGTATTATTATATACAACACAGGCAGAAGTCAATGATTCTTCCATATTTTCAGAAGCACTTGCGTCACGTGCGTCTCATGAAGAAATTACCAGAGAGATTCTGCGGGATATGAAGCAGGAAGAAATAACGTGTTTTGCTTTGTCAGGCGATTCCTGTCAGATTTGTCCGGAATGTGCATATCCGAAAGAATGCCGTCATCCTGATATGGCGATCCCTTGTATCGAGAGTTACGGTATTTTGATTGTGAATCTTACTGAAAAATATCAGATAGATTTTTATACAGATATGCATACAGTTACGTGGTTTGGATTGATTTTCTTTAATTGAAACATAACTAAATAAATGAGACATATATTGTAAGAAAATGGTATTAGGGTGATCCGGTGGAATTATGGAAAACAGCGATGGATATGATGGATATTCCTCCTGATACATCTGTCAGGTGTTCGTATCTTCAGATATATGGAAACCAAAAAATAAAGATTCAAAATTATATTCACATGATCAACTATGATCAGAACAGTCTGCTTTTACAATGTAAAACCTGTCGGGTGGAGATTACGGGGGCTTGTCTGGAAATAAGCCAGTATTCCAGACAGGAAATGACCATAGATGGAAATATAGATACCATAAATTTCTTGTAAAGGTGGTAGAATGCATGAGATGCACGGATTCTGTTATGGACGGTTATGTGAAAATCACAGTTACAGGATGCTCCTGTGAACGTTTTTTCAATTTATGTGTCAATCATGATATAGGATTTACGCATATTATACAGATGGACGGCGGCTGCTCGGCACATATGAGGGCAGCAGACTTTTTAAAGATTAAGCGCATAGCCAAAAAATGTAGGGTATGCGTTCGTATTCAGCAGAAATGTGGTGTTCCATTTTTTCTGAAACAGTACCGAAAACACAAGATGATGATGCTTGGATGGATTTGGTGCTGTTTTTTTATTTATCTTTTATCACTTAGAATTTGGAAAATCGAAATAAATGGAAATCAGGAAATCACGCGTATGCAGATTATGGAGTATCTTTCTGAAAGAAATATCTCTTATGGAACCAGAAAAAAACAAATTGACTGTAAACAGACGGCAGCGGATCTGCGTAACACATTTCCGGAAGTTACCTGGGTTGCTATAAAAAAACAGGGAACCGTTCTGGAGATTGATGTAAAAGAAAATACCGACAAGACGTTACTTTTTTCCAAACAAAAAAATATAGAAGATCAACCGGGCAGCAGTCTTGTTTCTGAATATGACGGAAAAGTGATTGCAATATTTACACGTTCCGGAGTGCCGGAAGTGAAAGCAGGAGATATTGTAAAGAAGGGCGATATTCTAGTATCTGGTATCATTCCCGTTACAAATGATGAAAATGAAGTAATAAAAAATCAGCTGGTGAATGCAGATGCAGATATTACGATAGAAATCTCCGATACATACACAGAACAGTTTTCGCGAAAAGTCTTACAAACAACTTATATTGAGAAAGAGAAGACACATAGATATTTGAAAATTTTTCATAAAATGTTTTCATTCTGGAAGCCTGACAGCCATTTGGAAAATACGGAAATAATCGTGAAAGAACACCAGTTATCTTTTTTTTCTGATTTTTATATTCCGATATACTGGGGGATCATTACAGTAAGACCATATAAAAAAGAGACAATTTTGTTATCAGAAGAAGATTCTAAAGAGATAGCGAACAATCATTTAGATAAATTTCTTTCTGAAAAAGAAGAAAAGGGGGTTCAAATATTGAAAAAAAATGTTAGAATAGAAACGGGTATGACTATATGTAAATGTATTTGTAATTATCAGGCTTATATATCAGAAACAAAACGCATACCTGCCATGCAAATGGAAGAGAGTGAGGAATAAAACATTTCATGAGTATTATTGAAACAGCGGTAACCATACCGGCTAATCTGGAAGCAAATATATTCGGACAGTTTGATCAGCATGTCAAACGAATCGAAAAGACGTTAAATGTTACAATCATATCCAGAGAAGGAAACATAAAAGTTCTTGGAAGCGAATACAGTTCCAGGAAGGCAGCACAGATTATTGAGAATCTGACCACATTGGCGAAAGCAGGTAATACCATTACAGAACAAAATGTAGATTACGCCCTTGCCCTTGCTATGGAGGACAAAGAATCCGCTATTGTAGAGATTGACAAAGACTGTATTTGCCATACAATAAATGGTAAACCAATCAAGCCCAAGACATTGGGGCAGAAATCATACATCGATGCAATACGTAAAAATATGATTGTGTTTGGAATTGGTCCGGCTGGTACAGGTAAAACATATCTTGCAATGGCTATGGCTATTTCAGCATTTAAAAATGAAGAAGTATCCAGAATTATTTTAACAAGACCTGCTATTGAGGCAGGAGAAAAGCTTGGATTTTTACCAGGCGATTTGCAAAGCAAAGTAGATCCTTATCTGAGACCTTTATACGATGCACTTTATCAGATCATGGGACCGGAAAGTTTCCAGAAGAACATGGAAAAAGGTTTAATTGAAGTAGCGCCACTGGCATATATGCGAGGCCGTACCTTGGATAATGCTTATATTATACTGGATGAAGCACAGAATACCACTCCTGCGCAGATGAAGATGTTTCTGACAAGAATCGGTTTTGGATCAAAGGTAATTGTAACCGGGGATATGACACAGAAAGACTTGCCATCAGGAGCGCAGTCTGGTCTGGATGTGGCAACCAGAGTGTTGGGAAAGGTGGAAGGAATCGAATTTTGTACATTGACAAATAAGGACGTTGTACGTCATCCACTGGTGCAAAAGATCGTAAAAGCATACGATGATTATGAAGCAAAGCAGACCAGACGTGCATCATCCAAAAAACAAAAGAGTTCATCAGAACATCAGAAGGGATAAAATTATGACATTAAATCTGACAGAAGAATGTGCAGCTAAATTTGAGTTTGATTGCAGAGATGTTGCATTTCGAGTTATGAATGCTGTTCTCGACAGTGAGCATTGTCCGTACGAAGCAACGGTAGATGTAACTTTAACAGATGATAATGCAATTCATGAGATCAATCTTGCCCAGCGCAATATTGACCGGGCAACGGATGTGCTTTCTTTTCCAATGACTCAGTTCCCAGTTCCGGGAGAGTTTGATTTTCTGGAAGAAGATGGAATGGACAGCTTTGATCCGGGCAGCGGAGAACTCATGTTAGGTGATATTGTAATTTCTGTTGATCATGTAAAAGCGCAGGCAGAGGAATATGGTCATTCTCTTCTGAGAGAATTCGCATTTCTGGTTGCTCATAGTATGTATCACCTGATAGGATATGACCATATGACAGAATCTGAAGCGGCAGTTATGGAACAAAAGCAAAAGAACATTCTGGAGCAGTTAAATATTAATAGAGATTAATTGAATCGGACATAAAGGAGGACACGAATATGAGAAAGAAAGTGGCAGCATGTTTACTTGGTATTTCAGCAATTTCCTGCCTGATGGCTGGTCAGGTTGCATACGCAGAAGAATACTATGATAATGACGGTTATTATGATGATGGTTCTTATTATGAAGAAACGTATTATGATGACGGTTCCTATGCAGAAGATACTTCTTACGAAGAAACGTCTTCTGATGCGGGCAGTACGGATTCCTGGTATCAGACACCTCGGACAGATATTCAGAGAGGCGGTGGAGAAAGAGAAACTCCGGATGCAAACGGTCAGATACACAGTTACCTTACCGGTCAGCTGACAGATGCGGAAATAGCGCTTCATCGTCCGGTGGCTATTATGATTAACAATATCATTAATGCGCTCCCTCAGGCTGGGATTGAACAGGCTTCTGTGATATATGAGGCACCGGTAGAAGGAGAAATCACACGTATGATGGCCATCTACGACACAGTAGAAGGCATTGATAAAATCGGACCAGTCAGAAGCTGTCGAGATTACTATATTGACTGGGCATTGGAATTTGATGCAATCTATGTTCATTTTGGTCAGGCTGTATATGCATATGATTTGTTAAATTCAGATATGGTAAATAACATCAGTGGTCTGCAGTATCAGGATTCTGTAGGTGAATTGAATGGTTATGCCGGCGAAGATGTATTTTTCCGTACATCAGATCGTGTAGCACCACATAACT
>CAKRON010000127.1 GCA_934373455.1 uncultured Marvinbryantia sp. | reverse complement strand
GTATCATATCCATCTGCTTTATCTTTCGCTGCCTGCATCGTTTCATTTGCTTCGTCCACTTTCGCCTGATAATCTTCAATTTCTTTTTCAAGACTGGTGACTTTAGCCGTCTCTGATGCCAGCTTTGTATTCGCATCTGTCACAGACTTACTTGCTTCCTGATTGATCTTCCTGGTATTTGCCGGAATGCCAAGAAACCAGATCAAAGCTGCACCCAGAACAAATCCCATAAAGATATTCAGAAAGGTGGCCATTGCTGAACTGTCACGGAAAGTTGTCGGCTGTATAATGACATCATTTCCATTTCGATAGGAAACAGGTCCCAGCATATGCTGTTCTTTTTCCTCTCCATCCACCGTTTTTCGAAATCTCTTGCTGCCTTTGTTTTTATTCAGATTGGTTCCTACGCCTGTAGCTTCTTCTATTTCATGAAGATAACGAAGGGTTGTCGTATTGGTCGTATCAATCTGTGCTGCCTTTTTCAGCAGTTTTCTCGCCTTCTCATACTCTTGCTGTTTCATATAAACCAGAGCCAGAAGATGATATGCTTTAATCAGATTCGGATTCTGGGCAAGCACCTTCTTTAACTGGATCACAGCCATATCTTCATCATCCTGCTTACAATAAAGCAACGCCTGATTATATTTTTTTATAGTCTGATTAATCGTCTCCAGTTTGTTTTTATTCGACTGTAATTTTGCAATATAAAAATCTGCCGCATTATTCTCTTCCGACGTATTTTTACTGATTACCCACTCACTTAAAGCGGAAACAACTTCTCCTGTCTCATAGTACACCAATCCCAGAAGATTTCTTGCATCAATATTTTCTTTATTAAACTTCAGACTTCTCTTTAAACAGGAAATAGCTCCTGACAAGTCTCTGACGCTGGCTTTCTCTAATCCTTCATTATAGAGCAGGTTTGATATCCTGACAATTCTCTTCTGAAGAGTAACATCTGCTCCGCAGCCTGTACAATAATCAATTGCAGATAAAGGTGTCCCGCAATAAATACATCTCATTACGTATCCCCCTATCTTCTCTTATTTTTCTCTTCCTGAATCATTTCCTTCAGAATATCTGTCACATCCGTAAAGTCTCTTTTATAAATTGCATCTTCTGCTTCATTTACATCCAGACTTGGATGAAATTTCTTCAGTTCTTCTTCATAGTTAATCATGCTTTTTCTCCTCTATCACTTTCTTCACTTCTCCAACCAGATACAGGGAACCAACACAAAACAGCAATCCGTCTCCCTTTTTTTCCATTGCACAGTCGAAAGCGTCTTGAATCTTACTGATTGCCGTCACAGGTACATTCGTATACTTTCTGAATACTTCTGCCAGTTCCTCTGCCGGAACAATTCTGCTTCCCTGAATCTCTGTAACAACCACTTCCTGTAAGCATCCTGTCTCACAAATTGTACGAACCATCTTTTCGTAATTCTTCTCTACGACAGCTGAAAATAACATGACAATGCTTCTTTCTTTGCTGACACGCTGTAATGTCCGCACAAATTCATGCACCCCATCCTCATTGTGTGCACCATCTACAATGACTCCAGGCAGAACCGTCTCCATTCTTCCCTGCCATTTTGTATGGTGAATTGCATCCAGTCGTACTTCTCTGGATATCTCATGCTGTGGATCAATTTCTTCCATTGCCAAAAGTGCCAGGGCACTGTTTCGCACCTGATATGGCGCAAGGTATGGCACAGTAATTACACAATCCTGATAAAATGGTTCCTCAAATGTATATTCGACACTGTGATCTGTCGATGTCTGAATATGTAAATTTTCTTCATACAGCGGAATTGCTTTTGCGCCTTGATTTCTGGCTGTTTCCAAAATCACTTTTTCTGCTTTTTTCTCTCTTCCGTCATATACGATCGGAACACCGTTTTTTATAATACCGGCTTTTTCTCCGGCAATCTGTTCAATGGTATCTCCCAGGATCTCTGTATGATCCAGACTGATTGAGGTAATGATTGATACAATTGGCTTTTCTACAATATTGGTAGCATCCAGTTTTCCCCCCAGTCCGGTTTCCAGAATCAGGTATTCTACTTTCGCTTCTTCAAAAATCACCATACCGATTGCAAAAAGAAGTTCAAAATAGGCAGGATGGTAAAAACCATCTTCCTGCATCTCTTTTACAATTTTCATAATTTTCTCATAAGCTTTTAAAAACACTTCATCATTTACCGGCTCATTATTGATCTGAAATCTTTCATTAATTTTTACCAAATGAGGTGAAGTAAACAACCCTGTCCTTTTTCCGCCTTCTGTCAATATAGAAGATAAAAACGCACAGACAGAACCTTTTCCATTGGTTCCTGCCACATGAATTACCTTCATATTTTTCTCCGGATGACCAATTCTGCGAATCAGTTCCATTGTATTCTCCGGTTTGTTTTTTGAAGTAAATTTCGGTACACTATTGATATAAGCTTCCGCTTCTTTGTATGTCATATTCTGTCATCTTCCAATCTGTTCATTTTCAATTTCATCTGTTTCCTATCTATCATATATACTTCATTGTATGATTGCAAGCAAAATTTTTCGCACAATTCGCCATAAAACCAGAACAAAACACGCGGTACGTGTTTTGCTCTGCCTGTTTATTCTGTTTCGTCTTCCTGATTTTCCTCTTTCATTTCTTCGCCCAGATATTTTTCTACAATTTTATCTAATTCACCGGTCTCCTTCATGGTTGTCAGTGCATCATTGATATCTTTCAAAAGATCCTCCTGCTTAATTCCTGTAGCAATAACAAATTTCTTGTCATCTGAACGCTGATCTAAAATATATAAATTCTCTGACTTACTGCAATAATACCTTGCCGCCTTCTGATCCATTATCAGTGCATCCACTTCGCCCTGCTCCAATGCCTTTATCCCGTCTTCTTCTTTTTCATAAAGTATTGGTTCCTCATCGCAAAGTTCTTTTGCCAGCTCCTCACCATGAAGTGCGTCTGCTGTTCCGATCGCCTTTCCAGACAAATCTTCCACCTGAATCTCTTTCTTCTTATCTGTAACAAGTATGGCATACTCCACATCCATATATCCATCGGAAAAAGCAAGTTTGTCCGACTCTTCTTCCGGCGTTACCACTCTTCCTATGGAAATCAGTGTCTTTCCTGATTCCACTGCGTCAAAAATTGAATCAAAAGACATATTGCAAATTTCCAGTTCCATTCCCAGTTCATCTGCAATCAATCTTGCGATTTCTATGTCAATACCGACAATCTCCTGATTCTCGCAATACTCATAGGGCGGAAAATCAGCATTTGTCGCAACACTCAGCGTTTTCTCACAGGAAGCCTGTACGCCTGTCGGAGCCAGCAACGCCATCGTGCCAACTACTGCAGCCCCTGTCTTAATTGTTCTTTGCATGTCCTCTCCTCCTTATATAAAGCGCAGCTACAAAGATACCAATCGAAATGACCGTTATCATGATACTGATTCGAATTCCCGGCAACTCATATTTTAATTCTATCGTATGATTACCGGCTTTCAAATCCAGTCCCATATACATATAATTCACTTTCTGTAAAGATACTTTCTTTCCATCCACATATGCACTCCATCCATTCTGATATGGAATGCTCAATACCAGAAGCTGATCTTTCTTATTCTCAATCGTACCTGATATCTTATTCATTTCCTCTTTTACATTTTCCAGCACGGTTTCTTTTCTGTCTGCTGCATATTGATCCAGATTTTCCATCGGCTGACAGTAGATAGAGATATCATCCACGGATAACGTACAGCTTTTTGCAAAACGAATGGTGCAAAATGTTTTCGCATCTTCAGAGTAGCCAAGATTAAACAGATAATCCTTCTGTTTTGTCGTATACGTATTATAATCTCCATGATAATAATACGATATCTCATTTACTTCATCATTGCTGTTCACATAGAACCAGATCGTTGCATCACTTTCACAGCTTAAGGATTCCAGATTTAAATATGTCTCAGCTTCTTCCACTCCGTTAAATTCAAATGTAATCGAAGCATCTTTCTCTTTTACTTTTATTTCTTTTCCATCAAAGCTGATATTTCCATCAAATGTAATATTGCTGATCGGAACTTCTTTTCCTGATATTTCTACTTTACTGATATCGGTCTGATAAGCCTGTTCCTCTTCTGTCACGGTATCTACCACAGCAGCCTGAAGCATAACTTCCTGCTTCGCAGCGGTATCTTCCACCTGATCCATCTCATCTGCTGAAATCACATTATCGTAACAATATCCAAGTGGTAGCGCATTTTTATTTTCATAAATATTATTCTCGTCCTGCGCCTCTTTTACCAGTTCATATCCATAAGGCAGCACAGAGGTTTTCTCTTCTGGCAATACCATATACTTTACACATGCAAGGCTGTCAAGGTATCCTCTGGAATCAAACCCTCTGACTCGCACCAGACTCCAGGATGTCAATCCCATCTCACGGTAAAAATCAATCATTGGCTTACCAAGTGTACTGGAATAATATACCACTCCGTTAAAGCCAAGAATCATAGAGGCTCCCTGTACATCTGATCTGGTTTTTCTTGAATAGGAACGATAAAACTCCGGATCCTCTATTTCATCCATTACTTTCAGAGGTGTATCGGTTGCTTTTTCCAATACCTTCCCACTTTTTGTAAACTCTCCTGCCATATCTGCAAAAAGTCCACAGAAGCGAAATGTCCCACTTTGCCATAACAGCAACACACACAGCATAGTCAATACAACATACGGTGTTCTTTGTGATATTTTTTTCCAACAATTTAAAATCAGGATGATGATATAAGATATCACCAATGCGACTCCTGCTATTGCAGCAGATCGATTCCAGGGCTGATGGAGCACGGCTTTTCCTATTCCATAATAAAGATATGGGATTACAGACACTCCTGCTATTATACATTCTTTCCTGGTCAGATGCGGCAGTTCCTTTACCATTCGCGCTGTGATCACTGCTACGACAAATGCATAGGCGTAGCACCAGCGGTTATTCAGGGAACCAAATCCACTGAATACCAGACCAAATGCCGGAACCATACAAAATACTGTTCCGGTGAGAAATGCTGCCTTCATTTCCCGGTTTCCTTTTCGTGAAAACAATACTACTATACACAGATATGATATCGGTATAAAACCAAGTAACAGCCAGTTTTTAGGATTTATACCAGTAGTCAGAAAGCTCTCATAAAAATCAGATATCCAGTTCTGTCCATAGCTCCATAATGGGAAACTGCGTTCTGTTGATACTCCTGTTCTTGAAGATGTAAGATAATTGGCAAATGTATTAAAAAACGTAATATTTGCAATTCCAATTCCCAACAAATAAGAACAGATAATCGTGCGCATGCGCAGACAAAATTCTTTGATTCCTTTCTTTTCTTCTCCAAGGAAAAAACGGATCAGGAAATATACGCCCATGACGATCGTATTCATATAAGTAAAATAATATCCACACCATAAACTTAAAGCCACAAAAATAGTACAGAGATACCATCTTTTTTTCCGATATATTTCTTCCATTGCAAGAAGCAGAAGCGGCAATGTAATCATCGGTATGATAAAATGACTGTGACGCATTCCTGCATATAATCCATATCCGGAAAAAACATATACCATACTTCCGATCAGACTCTGCCATCTGGAATACTGAAAATACCACAGAAATCCTGAGAAACTCAACCCTGCCAAATAAAATCTTAATAAAATCAATATTCCATAAGCAATCTCTACATGACTTTCATCAAATAACAGATATAACCAATAGATTGGTTCTGTATGTAATGGTATCGAATCTCCCATCCCAATATGAAAATCATACATCCGAAAAGCTAGTTCACCGTCTAATAGATTCCTCAGCATCTCTTTCATGCTGGTTATAAAATAATGTACTTTTGGAATGTACTGAGATACTGCATCTACCGTCCAGCAAAAACTTCTGTGATTTTTAAGAAACCAGCAAAACACCCCGGCTGATACCAGAGCAAATAATAAACTATACCATAACAGATATTCACCTATCTGCCTCTTTTTTGTCGTTGTAAGTTCTGTTCTTTTTTTCAACATTCTATTTTCTCCCGCTTGATATACCGAAATTATAGGTGAAAATAATATCGGTGTCAAGAATGCTGGTTTTTTGTTTGACATCATTCATCTTTCACC
>CAKRON010000126.1 GCA_934373455.1 uncultured Marvinbryantia sp. | reverse complement strand
GTGTATACTTTTCTTTATTATACACTTTAGATGCTGCGATACGATCTGCCAGCATCTCTGCCACATATTTTTTGGGCATTCTCATTCCACCCATTGCATGATCTTTATCATCCAGCTGATAATCAATCCAATATTCAAAATGGTGCTTATTTCGACCTTTATGATGAAGCCATGACGCCGAATATCCCTTTTCTTCCCTCTCTGCATTGTTTGGACTTCTGTTTCCCTGATAATATTTCGCGCCTACCAGGAACTCTACAGGCATATATTTTGACATATCATGCATCAGTCCCTGTCTGTATAATCCCAGTTTAAAGCAATGTTCCATCACCAGCATTTTATGTTCTGTAATGGTTTTAAAATGTCCAGCCGGATTCCACATCTGTTATCACTCCTGTTCTCCGATTAGCAGCATAATACTGCGCTCCGGTATCTCTATCATCTTCTCTTTTTGATCTATTTCCTCAGATTCCTGAAAAATACTTTCTTTTAACGAGGTATCTATCATCTTCAGCCATCTCATATTTTCCGGTAGTTTCGGAAGTGCCAGCTGTTGTTTCTGTGGATGCATATTATAAAGTACATATAAAAAACGCTTTTCCTGTACATAACTTCCACAATACAACATTCCAAGATGTCTTTGCGTATAGCCAAAATCTCCATACCAGGCTTTGCTTCCATGATATGAGAGATCTGGATATCCACATGATTTTTTATCCATAAAGCTGTATTCTTTTTCCAGCCTCAATAGTTTTTCTGATTTTCGAAAGGCAACCAGTGCCTTTACAAACTGAACAAATTTCAGATTCTTTTTATAGCTGCCCCAGTCTACCCAGGATACTTCATTATCAAGACAATATGGATTATTATTTCCCATCTGAGAATTGCAGAACTCGTCCCCCGCAAGAATCATCGGTGTACCCTGTGCAAAAAGAAGCATCATCATAGCATTTTTCTTTAATTTGTTTCTCAAAGCAAGGATGTCTCTTTTTCGCGTTTCGCCTTCTATACCACAATTCCAGCTGAAATTACATTGACATCCATCTTTGTTATTTTCACCATTCTCCTCATTATGCTTCTGATCATAGGACACAAGATCCTGCAGAGTAAATCCATCATGACCGGTAATATAATTGATTACGCCATAACCAGAAGGATTTCTTCTGGTACGAAATGCCAGAGATTCCAACATTCCCTCATCTCCCTTTAAACAGCGGCGCATGTCATTCATAAAACAGTCATTCATTTCCGCGATATTTTGGTTTTGCATCTGTCTTTCATCCAGATCTCCACAATAATATGAAAGGATTTTGCAATCAGAAAATACAGGATCGCCTGCCAGATGACGTGCCAAATCCGTATCTCCCATAATGCGGAATCCATCTATTTGAAATTCTTCCATCCAATATTTTAAAACTTCGATCTGTTGACGCAGTACACAATTTTTATCAAAATAAAATTCTAATATAACTTCTATTTGCTGTTCATGAAACGCTTTAACCATTTGTTTAAATTCTTCTGATGGGTGCTGCGTTGCTGCATATCGTTTCTTTGGTGCAAAATAAAATCCTGGCTTATAGCCCCAGTAGTTTTTTTGCTGTTTTATTTTCTTTGTAAAATGTTCATTTTTGCTGACAGCCAACACTTCTTTTTGCTGTTGCTCGTCAAATTCATAAACCGGCATCAGAATCAGCTGATTTATTCCCAATTTTTTCAAATATGGAATCTTTTCCTGCAGTCCTAAAAATGTGCCCTTATGAACCACTCCTGATTTTTCGTGCATCGTATAATTTCGTACATGAAGATGATACATGATTCCCTGATAATAGGGGATCTGTGGTTTTTTGCTTTTTCCCCATGAAAATGACGAAAAATCCATTTCACACAGCGTGGACTGTTCATCGTTTCCTTTCCAGATTCCTCTTGCGTAGAAATCCGGTGTCAGACAGTTTTCTATTTTATACTGATATCGGTATTCCTTCCAGTCCAGACCAAGCACCTTTACAGTTCTTATGCTTCCTGTGCCATTATTTTGAGATAACGGCAACTCGGCAGCCAGTTCACCATTGCTTTTATTATATAATAATAGCGATACCTTTTTTTTCCCAGGCACTGCAATCGTAAATCTGATTCCGTCCTCTTCCATTCTTACGCCAGGCCTGTAAAAACCTTCGGTTCTTTCTTCTGTTCTAAATATGTTTTTCATACTGTATGTTTGCCCTTTCTGTAAGAATTTTCAATTTATTCTCAAACTATATTAAGTATAACATAAGAATTACCAAAATCCTATATTACTTTACGAATTGTCTGAAAATCTGCAACATTCTCTTATTGCATTTATATGCGCTTTCTGATAAAGTGATTCTAAGATGCGAATTTTATTCGATCAATAAACAAAAGTGAGGTATTAAAATGAGTAATCAGAATTTTGACGCAGAATGCAACGGCAACTGCTCATCATGCAGCAGTGACTGCGAAACAGGACAGGCTACCGTTACACTTACATTAGATAACGATGAAGTTCTGGAATGTGCAATCCTTACCATCTTCCCATGTGGTGGAAATGAGTACATTGCACTCCTTCCACTGGATGAAAATGGAGAAAACCAGGACGGAGAAGTATTCCTGTATCGTTACAAGAATGTAAATGGTAATCCATCTCTGGAAAATATCGAAGATGACGAGGAATACGATCTGGCAGCAGAAGGTTTTGACAACTGGCTGGATACTCAGGAATTTGACGCAATGGATCTGGAAGATATTGTAGAATAATTTTTATTCGTTCTTCAAGCCCATTAGAAACGGAGAATCTTTCAAAGGTTTTCCGTTTTTTTCTTTTATCGAGCAAATATATAGTTTTTCAGATGCTCTGGTCATGCCAACATAAAACATCCTACGTTCTTCTTCTACATCTGACTGCAGCACTGCTTTTTTATATGGAATGATGCCATCATTCACGTCTAAGATAAAAACAACTGGATATTCCAACCCTTTCGCACTGTGCAAAGTGGAAAAAGTCACCTGATTTTCTGCTGTCCGTTCTTTCTTATTCTGATTTTTCAGCATCTGCCCATATTCTTCTATATGTGCAAACCACTCTTCTGTCGTCTTAAATCCTTTTGCACTTTCCTGCAGCTGATCCAGTAAATCAAACAAATCTTCTGCCTGAATTTTACGATAATCTGCATATTCCTGAAGATAAGCCTCGTATCCTATACCATGACGAATATAATTGATTGCTGTATAAGGATCCATTCGTTTTAATGCAAACAAGTCTGATTCTAACTGGTCTATCTTTTTTATCATCCAATACTTGTCTTCATAATATCTGCGCACCCGCTCAAAATCTACTTTTCGTTCATCCAGACATTCCCGTCCGATATAACGCTTTGGCCGGTTTATAATCTGCAACATGACTGCCCGGTCTCGTTCGCCTGCTGCTGCCTTCATATAAGCAATCATATTTCTTGCAATCCAGTGTTCATAAAGATTAGGAATAACATCTCTCATATAAAATGGAACATTATATTCCATAAATCTCTGAGATATCACCCGGGCATCCATATTATTTCGATATAATATTGCTATCTGGTCATACCGGCCGCCGTTTGCAACGTAATCTTTTATCATTTTCATGATTAACAGACTTTCCTGATTCTGATTCGGAAATTTAAGAAATCCAATAGGATCACCCTGTTCTTTTACTTCTTTTATCTCTTTATCATATCTGGTCACATTTTTTCCAATAACTTTCGCTGCCGCTTTTACTATATTTCCGGGACATCGAAAATTATAGTCCAACACAATTTTGTGTACCTGCGGATATGTTTTGGGAAACTGAAGCATAATCTCCGGCTTTGCCCCGCGAAAACGATAAATAGACTGATCATCGTCACCTACAATAAACAGATTATTTAATGGCTTTGCAAGAAGGCGTATAATCTCATACTGTAATTTATTGATATCCTGAAATTCATCAATTAAAATATACTGATAACGTTTCTGCCAGCCTGCCAGGATATCTTCTCTCTGTGTCAGAAGCTCCCAGGAACACACCATCAAATCATCGTAATCCAACAAGTTCTTCTGTGTCATTTTTTCCTGATATTCCCGGTAAATACGTCGAAACACTTCATCAGAAACGGAAGAAGAATAATAATGTTCCAATGGAATCTGTTCAGATTTTACGGTGCTGATTTCCTGCGTAAGATTTTTCAAAAGATCCGACTCATCTTCTACATCTAAATCAATTTTGGAAATAATTTCTTTTAAGAAGCCGTAACAGACATCTTCACCTGCAATATTGGCTCCCGTCAGTCCGTAGGCATATTTCAATATTTCAAAAAATACAGAATGAAATGTACCAAAACGTACCATTGTGCGAGTTTCTTTTCGCATCTGTAAAAATCTTTTTTTCATTTCTTCTGCAGCCGCTCTCGTAAACGTCACAACCAGAATATTTCCCGGATGAATACCACACTGTTCTATTAAATAATTGGTTCTGTGTGTAATCACTGTAGTCTTACCAGAACCAGGGCCTGCCAAAACCATGGCAGGCCCCTGAAAATGTGTAATTGCTTCTTTCTGTGCTTCTGTAAAAGCCATAATTATGCATTCTCCAGTTTTACAATTGCATCATTTATACGCTTCAGACTTTCCTCTTTTCCAAGAACTTCCATAATTTCGGTTGCTCCGGCAGGAGTCATCTGCTTACCGGATACCGCAGTACGAATCGGCCACATAACATAACCATTTTTATACTCATGTTCCTTAGCAAAATTCACCAGAAGTTCATATAATGCATCATTACTGAAATCTTCCTGTTTTTCCAGTACAGGTACCATCTCTTTTAACACGCTCAGAGATGTTTCCGCATTTGTCTTCATCTTCTTGTGTGTATACATAGCGGTATCATATTCAGGAACTTCTTCAAAGAAATCGATCAGTGGCATGATATCCGGGAAAATCTCAATACGTGTCTTTACCATAGATGCAATTTTCTTAAAGTCTAAATCTCTGGTAATTACCTTCTTCATATATGGAAGAGCCATTTCATAGAACTTGTCCTCATCCATAGATTTCATATATTCACCATTCATCCATTTCAGCTTATTAATATCAAAAACTGCTGGTGATTTACTCATATGATGATAATCAAATATTTCTACCAGTTCGTCAAGAGAATAAATCTCTCTGTTTTCTGGCGGACACCAGCCCAAAAGAGCAACATAATTAATAATTGCTTCGGATAAAAATCCCTGCTCCAGAAGATCTTCATAAGAAGAATGTCCACTTCTCTTGCTCAGCTTCTTGTGATTTTCATCTGTAATCAATGGGCAATGAACATAAACCGGCACTTCCCATCCAAATGCATTGTACAGACGGTTATATTTTGGTGAAGAAGAAAGATATTCATTTCCTCTTACTACGTGACTGATCTCCATCAAATGATCATCAACTACATTTGCAAAATTGTATGTAGGGAATCCATCTGATTTTATCAAAATCATATCATCCAGCTCAGCATTTGGCACTTCAATCGTTCCGTAAATATCATCTTCAAACTTTGTAGTTCCTTCCTGTGGAACATTCTGACGGATAACATATGGCACACCTGCAGCCAGCTTTGCCTCGACTTCTTCCTTGCTCAAGTGCAGACAATGCTTATCATATACCGAAATCTCTTTACCGGCTACTACCTGTTTTAAAGATTCCAGTCTTTCTTTATCACAAAAACAATAGTATGCTTCTCCCTTTTCAATCAACTGCTTTGCATACTTCAAATAAATACCCTGTGCCTGACGCTCACTCTGTACATAAGGACCATATCCTTTATCGAGATCCGGACCCTCGTCATGTTTCAGTCCTGCATCTTCCAAGGTGCGGTAAATAATCTCCAGTGCGCCTTCTACAAATCTTTCCTGGTCTGTATCTTCAATACGCAGAAGGAAATCTCCTCCTTCGTGTTTTGCAATCAGGTATGCGTATAATGCAGTTCTTAAATTGCCAACGTGCATTCTGCCTGTCGGGCTTGGTGCAAATCTTGTTCTTACTTTACTCATCTTAATCTCCTCGATTCATTTCAAACATTCATTGTGTCTGTAATATTCACGAACACAACTCGCTCTATTTATTCTATACGAATTCTTCGAAATAGTCTAGGAGAAATCCTTACGAAAATATAATTGCATACAAATTTAATTTTCTACTTGCAAATCTTCTTCGTTTTGAGTATAATATCAATTGTGTCAGAAATAATCTGATATAAGCT
>CAKRON010000125.1 GCA_934373455.1 uncultured Marvinbryantia sp. | reverse complement strand
TAATCTGAGCAGAATTTTAAGGATAAAAGAAATGTGGGAGTATTTGTAGGAGGGGCATCTGCCCCTCTTTTTTGCTTTATATGGCAATGATTCAAAAGAAGTGTAGATCTGTGCCGTGTTTTTGCTATTGAAGTAAGAAATGGAAAAGTGCTATAATTCCTATAGAGTTATGCAAAGGAGAGTGGAAAAATGACTTATCAGGAAGTAGTAAAGAACGCCCGTGAGCGTGTGGGAAAATATTGTAAGGCATGTAATGTATGTAATGGCCGTGCATGTACGAATCTGGTACCGGGTCCGGGGGCAAAAGGGAGCGGAGACGGAGCGATCCGTAACTTTGATGCATGGAAGAGTATTCGTGTGAATATGGATACGATTTGCGAAAATGCACCGATCGATACTTCAGTCAGCCTTTTTGGAAAAGAATTTGCAATGCCGGTATTTGCAGGTCCGGTAGGAGCTGTAAATCTGCATTACGGAGACTGCTATGATGATACACAGTATAATAAGATTCTGGTAAATGCCTGTGCAGAAAACGGAATCGCAGCCTTTACCGGTGACGGTATGGATGCCAATGTTATGGTTGCGGCTACAAAAGCTATTAAAGAAGCGGGCGGAGCAGGTGTGCCGACGGTAAAACCATGGAGCAGAGAAATGGTAGCGGATAAGATGAAGCTGGTAAAAGACAGCAATGCCTTTGCGGTAGCCATGGATATTGATGCAGCAGGTCTTCCGTTTTTGAAGAACTTTCAGCCACCTGCAGGAAGTAAGACAGTGGAAGAATTAAAAGCAATTATTAGTGAGCATGATGTACCATTTATCGTAAAAGGAATCATTACTGTGAAAGGTGCGTTAAAAGCAAAAGAAGCAGGGGCAGCAGCAATCGTCGTATCCAATCATGGCGGTCGTGTTCTGGATCAGTGCCCTGCAACTGCGGAAGTACTTCCTGAGATTGTAGAAGCTTTAAAAGGCAGCGGTGTAAAAATCCTGGTTGATGGCGGTATCCGTGATGGTGTGACAGTGTTTAAAGCACTGGCAATGGGTGCAGACGGAGTAATCATTGCAAGACCGTTTGTAACGGCTGTCTATGGCGGTGCAGAAGAAGGCGTAAAATGCTACATAGAAAAGATCAAAGCTGAACTGGCTGATACTATGGCTATGTGTGGTGCACACAGTATCAGTGAAATTACAGGAGATATGATACGAATTTTACAATAAGGACAGGAGGTTATTATGAATTCAATCAATGACTGTTATACACTGGAAAACGGCACAAAGATTCCTTGCCTTGGATTTGGTACATATAATGCAAAGGGCGGAGATAATCTGGAGATTATCAAAACAGCGATCGAAGCTGGTTATCGATATTTTGACACAGCATCTTTTTACGAAACAGAACGTGTTCTGGGACAGGCAATCCGAGAAAGCGGTATTCCAAGGGAAGAATTCTTTATTGCAACGAAAGCCTGGATTGATGAAAGGGGATACGATGAAGTAAAGGCGGCTATGGATAGAAGTCTGGAGCGTCTTCAGATGGATTATGTAGATATGTATCTGATTCATTGGCCGAAGGCATCTTTGGAAGAATCTGACTGGAAAGAAAGAGATGTATTGACATGGCGCGGAATGGAAGAAATGTATGAAGCAGGAAAAACCAAAGGTCTGGGATTGAGCAATTTCCTGCCGAATCATTTAGATGTGATCCTGGAAAATGCAAAAATCAAACCACAGGTAGATCAGTTAGAGATTCATCCGGGATATTCTCAGGAAGTAGCAGTAGTCTACGGACAGAGCAAAGGAATCCGTATGCAGGCCTGGAGTCCGCTGGGACGCGGAAAAATGATCGAGAATGAAGTATTGACAAGATTTGCAGAAAAATATGGTAAAACACCTGCCCAGATCTGTCTGAGATTTTCGATTCAGAAGGGTATTATTCCACTGGTAAAATCATCTACCATGGAACGTATGAAGCAGAATATGGACATTTTTGATTTCGAGATCAGCACAGAAGACATGCAGATTCTGTCCTGTATGCCACAGAATGTTTGGTCCGGAGAGCACCCGGAATTCAACATCCCGGCAAAGAAAAGTAATTTTAATCAATAAGGAGATTCATATGGAACAAGAACACAGATCAGAAAACCCATTAGGAGTTCTGCCGGTTCCTATTTTGCTTAAGAAGTTTGCAGTACCAAGTATTATAGCAATGCTTACAGGTGCATTGTATAATATTGTGGACCAGTTTTTCATAGGAAACAGTGTAGGCGAACTGGGAAATGCAGCAACGAATATTGCATTTCCGTTAAGTATTGCCTGTATTTCCATTGCCCTGCTGTTTGGAATCGGCGGGGCATCTGCATTTAATCTGGCAAAAGGACGGCGAAATGAAGAAGAGGCAGTATACTGTATGGGAAATGCGATTAGCGGAATGGTAGTACTTGGATGTATACTGTTTCTCGTTACGCAGATCTTTCTGGAACCGATGATACGTTTCTTTGGAGCTCCGGAAAGCATTATGGACTATGCCAAAACTTATCTCAGGATCACATCATGTGGCTTTCCGGTACTGATTTTGACAGCAGGAGGAGGTCACCTGATTCGGGCTGATGGCAGTCCCGGAATGTCGATGATCTGTAATGTTACAGGTGCGATTGTGAATACGATTTTGGATGCACTTTTTGTTTTTGGTTTTGGATGGGGAATTGCAGGTGCTGCCTGGGCAACGATTATCGGACAGTATATATCGGTTATACTGGTTATCCGTTATCTCAGACATTGCAAGACGGTAGATCTGCAAATATGGCATTTAAGACCAAAAGTAATGTATATGAAAGAAATTACCGCACTGGGTGCTGCGTCTTGCAGTAATCAGCTGGCGATGATGCTTGTGCAGCTGGTGATGAATAAATCACTGACCTATTATGGTGGCTTGTCTTCCTATGGGCAGGAGATTCCACTGGCCTGTGCAGGAATTATTACAAAGGTGAATCAGGTATTCTTTTCAATCATTATAGGAATTTCACAAGGGTTGCAGCCAATTGTAAGTTATAATTATGGTGCAGAAAAATATGAGAGAGTAAAAACGGGATATTTGCTTGCGGCAAAGACGGGCCTGGTAATTTCTGTGATTGCCTTTTTTATTTTTCAGATTTTCCCAGAACAGATTATCATGATTTTTGGAAATGGAAGTGAAGAGTATATACATTTTGCGGTAAGTTATTTTAGAATCTTTTTATTCTTTACGTTCCTGAATTTTATCCAGCCCATTACTTCCAACAGCCTTACGGCCATTGGAAAACCAGGGCAGGGGATATTTTTGTCACTGACCAGACAGATCTTATTTTTACTGCCGTTGATTGTGGTGCTGCCATTATTCATGGGTATTGATGGAATTCTGTTTGCGGGACCTGTTGCAGATGGACTGGCAGGAATCGCAGCACTTTTTCTAATGTACCGGGAATTGAAACGCCCGGAATATCAGGAAACAATATTTTGAAGCCAGATTCCTTTTTTAACCAGAATAAAACCGATCACACATTTGATCAGGTCAGCAAGCTGTACCATGGTGTAGATTGCCAGAACCGACAGCCCGGTAAAACGGCTTAAGATGTATGCAATGGAAACGCTGACACACCAGATAAATACACTGTCAAATAAGAACGTGATAATCGTCTTACCTCCTGAACGTAAGGTGAAATAACAGGCATGCAAAAATGCATTCTGCGGCATGAAAATGGCTGTGATCATGATGAAATCACGAGCAAGAATCCTTACTTCCGGTGTGGTGTTATACAGTTTCGGAAACAGCGGTGAAAGAACCAGCATAATAAGCGCAACACCAGTACAGCAAAAAACAGAAAATGCGATCATTTTGTTATCAGTATCTCGTGCTTCTTTCATTTTACCGGCACCCAGAAGCTGTCCGACGATAATGGCAACCGAATCACCGAGGGCAATAAACACAATATTAAATACATTATTAATGGTATTGGAAATGTTCAGACCTGCAACTACATTTAATCCACGAACAGAATAGCATTGGGTCAGCATGGCCATACCTGCCGCCCAGAGGGTTTCGTTAAAGAGTAAAGGAGATCCTTTGACGGCTATTTTTTTGCAAAGATCTGCAGGAACTTTCAAAGTGCGATACAGACCACTGGCAAATGCATTTTTCTCAGAATGACGGTGCGTGACTGTCACGATGATGGCTGCCTCCACGTAGCGGGAAAGAACGGTAGCAATGGCAGCTCCGGTTACGCCCAGTTCCGGGAAAAAGAATTTTCCATAGATCAGAAAATAATTAAAGGTAAGGTTCACCAGCACAGAGACAATTCCTGCCTTCATCGGCAGTACAGTTTCGCCACATTCCCGCAGAGTGCTGGCATACACCTGACTTACCAGAAACGCCGGAAGTCCAAGGAGCATCACATACAGATACTGACTGCCATAGGAAAGAATAGCAGCAGCGTCAGCAGCTTTCCCTTCCCCATTCAGATAAAACTGAATCAGATTCGGACCGGCAGTGAGAAACAGTACGATGGTAACGGTTGTCAGCAGGATTGCAAGCCACAGTTTAAAGCGGAATGTCTGACGTACTCCTTCCGTATCCCCCTGACCATAAAACTGTGCAGTGAAAATTCCGGCACCTGATACACCGCCGAAAATACACAGATTATAAACAAAAATCAACTGATTCACAATGGCGGCGCCGGACATCTGCTCCGTCCCCACACGCCCAATCATAATATTATCCAACAGACTTACAAAATTTGTAATCCCATTCTGAATCATAATCGGAACGGCAATCAGCAGAACCATCTTATAAAACTTCTTATCACCAATAAACTTCCAAATAAAACCTCGTTTTTCCTTCATAAAACTCCCCCTTGCCTTGTTGTTGAAAATATCTATTGTTAAAATGAGACAAACAATGATACTTATATATGAAATACACTACAGTTGCTTTTCAGAGTTTCTGCGTTCTATAGTAAGCAGATTATACCAGTATACAGAATACTTGGCATCTATGAATAAATAAGCGCTGTAAACATAACGATCCCACTGAAATAATGGTAGCGCAATTTTCGTAATCGTGCAGCGCGTAAGCTGTGACTGCGGAGCCTGTCTGAGCCACCTAAGTGGCGAGTTTAGCGGAGCAGTCATTAACAGGCGCGCGCAAGCGATAGAAAATACGCATATTATAAAGTGGGATGTTATGATGCAGCGTTTAAATAAGAAAATTTGCCAAGTATTCGTCCGTTTGTCCGTTAAAATCCACTCTACTATAGAAACCTCAGAAAAGCAACAAAAAAAACTTTACTTTAACATGCTACTATGGTAAAATGCAAAAGTAATAAGAAAGAAATACCTGTTTGGAGGAGAAGATCATGAAAAAAGGTTTGGCAATGGTATTAAGCGTTGGTATGGTAATGGGTATGGCGATGCCTGTATGTGCAGCTGATGCGGATCTGGTATATGCGGTAGAAGCTGGCTCTGCCGGAGAAGCGGCAGCAGAAGAAAAAGGATTTCAGTATAATTCAGTAGCATCCCAGGCAGATGCGTTGATGGAGGTTGCATCTGGTACATCTGATGCGGCAATCATAGATTTGCTGATGGCAGGAGCAATGATCGGAGAAGGAACAAGTTATCCGAATCTGGTACATACAGATGAGCTGACCACAGAAGAATATGGTGTAGGATGCAGAAAAGGATCAGATCTTGCAGCATATATTAATGAAGTATTTGCAGAGACTTATGCAGATGGTTCTATGAAAGAAGTGGCTGAAAAGTACGGCGTACAGGATGCACTGGTAGAACAGGATGCAGCAGAAGAAGCAACAGAAGTGACAGAAGAAACAGAAGCAGCCTCAGAAGAAGCAACCGAGGCAGCAGAGGACAGTGATGTGGCTTATATTCAGGATAAAGGATCTCTGATCGTTGGTATCACAGACTTTGAACCAATGGATTACAAAGATGAGAACGGTGACTGGATTGGATTTGATGCAGATATGGCAGGCGTTGTTGCAGAAAAGCTTGGCGTAGATGTGGAATTTGTTGAGATCGACTGGGATAATAAGATTATGGAACTGGATTCTAAGAACATTGACGTTGTATGGAACGGTATGACATTGACAGATGAAGTAACGAATTCTATGGAATGTACAAATGCATATTGCAATAATGCACAGGTAGTTGTAGTTCCAGCCGAATAAAATATCAAGAATCATTTAATAATAAGTTCTGTAAGGCAGAGGGCATACTCTCTGCCTTGCGTATGTAAGGGGAAATATCATGTTTGTACAGGTTACAAT
>CAKRON010000124.1 GCA_934373455.1 uncultured Marvinbryantia sp. | reverse complement strand
CTTTAACATGAACAGATTTGATATTGGATTTCCACATTTTATTAGATCTTCTATGGGAGTGGCTCACGTTGTTTCCGAAATGAGCGCCCTTTTCACAAATTGCACATTTAGCCATGACAGCACCTCCTTATAACTTATTAGTTTATACTTAAAGTGTACAAACTGACAACAATCGTATTCTAACAGAAATAAATAATTTTTGCAAGTAGAAAATGAAAAAAGATATTTCCTTTTTGAGAAAAACTTGTTATACTATGGAATGAGTATCAAGGAATACGATATCTGGAGGTAGAATATGAAGGGACGTATGAATAACGAACTTGGTTCGATTTCAATTGATTTAGATGTTATAGCGACCTATGCAGGCAGTGTAGCAGTAGAATGTTTTGGAATAGTTGGTATGGCAGCGTTCAGTATGAAAGACGGTCTTGTAAGATTGCTTAAGCGTGACAGCTTAAAACACGGGATCAATGTGACGGTTGGTGAAGACAATCGGATTTCTCTCAATTTTCATGTGATTGTTTCATACGGAATAAGTATTTCCGCGGTTTGCGAGAACCTGAGGGAGAATGTAAAATATCGTGTACAGGAATTTACCGGTATGGAGATTGATAAATTAAACATTTACGTAGAAGGCGTAAGAGTGATTGATTAAGGAGGACCGCAAGAAGTGGGTAAAAGTACTATAAATGCCGAACTGTGTGCTAAAATGTTCCTGGCAGGTGCAAAGAATCTTGAGGCAAATAAAGAGTGGATTAATGAACTGAATGTGTTTCCGGTTCCTGATGGAGATACAGGTACGAATATGACACTGACCATTATGTCAGCGGCAAAAGAAGTGGCAGGACTGGAAACTGTGAACATGGAGACCCTGGCTAAGGCAATTTCTTCCGGTTCCTTAAGAGGTGCAAGAGGAAATTCCGGAGTAATTCTTTCCCAGCTGCTGCGAGGATTCACAAAGGGAATTCGTGATACAGAAGAGATCGATGTTATTACTATAACAGAAGCTTTCCAGAAAGCAGTAGCAACCGCTTACAAGGCTGTAATGAAGCCAAAAGAAGGAACAATTCTGACAGTTGCCAAAGGCTTTGCCGATAAAGCGACAGAACTGGCTTTGACAGATGATGTTGAGATGGATGATTTACTTTCATCAGCGCTTTCTTACGCAGAAGAAGTCCTGGCAAAGACTCCTGAGATGCTTCCTGTTTTGAAAGAAGCAGGCGTAGTAGACTCAGGTGGACAGGGACTGATTCAGGTATTAAAGGGAGCTTTTGATGCATATCAGGGAAAAGCGGTAGACTATACCATTGAGAAATCTGAAAGCATAGGAAAACCGGTGCAGGTTGATACCAGAACAGAGGCCGATATCAAATTTGGCTATTGTACAGAGTTCATTATTATGACGAAAAAACCAATGCAGTCAGAAGAAGAACAGCAGTTTAAGGCATTTCTGGAGAGCATCGGTGATTCTATTGTAGTAGTGGCAGATGAAGAAATTGTAAAAGTACATGTGCATACCAATGATCCGGGTGTAGCGATTTCAAAAGCATTGACATATGGTGAATTGTCTCGTATGAAGATTGATAATATGAGAGAAGAACACCGTGAGAAGCTGATCAAAGATGCAGAAAAACTGGCTGCGGCTCAGGCAGAAGAAAAGAAAAAGACAATGCCTCATAAAGAAGTGGGCTTTATTTCTGTCAGTATCGGAGATGGTATCGGAGAAATCTTCAAAGGACTTGGAGTTGACTACTTAATAGAAGGTGGTCAAACTATGAACCCAAGTACAGAAGATATGCTGAATGCCATTGCAGAAGTAAATGCAGATACAATTTTTATTTTCCCTAATAATAAGAATATTATTCTGGCAGCTAATCAGGCACAGGCATTGACGGAGGACAAGAAGATTATCGTAATTCCGACAAAGACCGTTCCACAGGGTATTTCAGCAATCATCAGCTTTGATGCGACAAAGACACCGGAAGAGAATGCGGAAGAAATGACCGAAGCTATGTCACTGGTGAAGACAGGACAGGTTACGTACGCAGTGCGTGATACGCATATTGATGATAAAGAAATTAAAGAAGGCAATATCATGGGAATCGGAGATCATTCCATCCTTGCTGTCGGAGAAGATATTGCGGAAATTACGAAAGAAACCATTCGTCTTATGACAGATGAAGATTCAGAATTGATCAGCGTATACTATGGAGAAGATATCTCTTCAGAGGATGCAGAAGCTCTGGGTGAGGAACTTCAGGAGTTATATCCGGACTGTGAAGTAGAGGTATATGAGGGCGGACAGCCGATTTACTACTATGTAGTATCTGTAGAATAACAGTTTCATTATATTTAGAAAGAATAAGACAGGGTGACAGAGGAATCTGCCACCCTGTTTAGGAGTAAAAGGATGGATAGATTTGCTTCGATTGATGCCCTGAAGGGGGTGGGCGAGAAGTCAAAAAAACTATTAGAAAAATTGTCAATCTGTACCGTGGATGATCTGCTGACATATTATCCAAGAGACTACAGAAAATTTGAAAACACAAAAATGATCCGTGATGTAAAGGATGGAGAAACTGTTGCGGTACTTGCAGAAACAGTTGGTCAACTGTCAGTGCAATATGTAAAGAGAATGCAGATTACGACAGCACATCTGAAAGATGAGAGTGGAAAACTTGTCGCACGATGGTTTCGGATGCCTTATCTGAAAAATACAATTATGCCAGGACACTTGTATGTATTTTATGGGAAAATCAGCAAAAGAGGAAATCAGTTGGTATTGGATCAGCCTGCAATTTATCAGCCAGAACAATACGAAGAGATGCAAAAAGCACTTCAACCGATATACATGCTGACAAAAGGAGTTACAAATCATATGCTGACCAAGCTGATCAGACAGGCAATGGAACAGGTGGATTTATCCAGAGACTATTTGCCCGGGGAAATACGCAAAACCTATCAGCTGGCTGAATATGATTCATTTTCCAAGAAATGAACACCA
Source organism: uncultured Marvinbryantia sp. (assembly GCA_934373455.1). Taxonomy (GTDB): domain Bacteria; phylum Bacillota; class Clostridia; order Lachnospirales; family Lachnospiraceae; genus Marvinbryantia. The sequence goes on along the minus strand of CAKRON010000124.1, from coordinate 3,326 downwards.
TTTGATGCTTGCACGAAAGAGACTGGTATTTGATGAGTTTTTCCTTTTTGTTCTGGCGGTCAGAGCTTTTAAAGAAATATCGTCCGAAATGGCAAATGATTATCCCGTTGTATCAGATGACTTGAGCGATATTACAAAAAATCTGGGCTATGAGCTGACAGGCGCACAGAAAGCAGTGTGGAAAGAAATACGTCAGGATATGTCTGGAAAAAGTGTAATGAATCGTTTGATACAGGGAGATGTGGGTTCCGGAAAGACAATTATTGCCTTTCTTGCAATGATCCTCGCAGCAAGAAACCACATGCAGAGTGCGTTGATGGCTCCGACAGAAGTTTTGGCAAACCAGCATTATGAAGCATTCAAAAAACTTACAGAAAATCAACATCTTCCGGTTCGGGCTGTGCTGCTTACTGGTTCTATGACTGCAAAAGAGAAGCGAACAGCCTATGAGAAAATAGCATCCCAGGAAGCGGATATTGTGATAGGAACTCATGCAGTAATACAAGAAAAAGTTGTTTTTGCCAGACTGGGACTTGTGATTACCGATGAACAGCATCGGTTTGGCGTACGTCAGAGAGAAATTCTTGGAGAAAAAGCGACAGGAATTCCTCATACTATGGTTATGAGTGCCACACCAATTCCTCGAACACTGGCAGTTATACTTTACGGAGATTTGGAAATATCCACCATCGATGAGCTGCCGTCTAACCGTATACCAATTAAAAATTGCGTGGTAAATACTTCTTACCGAAAAAAAGCATATGATTTTATAGCAAAAGAAGTAAAAGCAGGACATCAGGCGTATGTAATTTGCCCGATGGTTGAAGAAAGTGAAATGATGGATGCTGAAGATGTGATTTCTTATACTGAAAAATTGCGGCAGGAATTGCCTGCAGAGATTTGCGTAGAATATCTTCATGGAAAAATGAAACCTAAAGAGAAAAATATGATTATGCAAAGATTCCTAGAAAATCAGATACACGTTCTTGTATCGACTACAGTAGTGGAAGTTGGGGTAAATGTACCGAATGCTACCGTTATGATGATTGAGAATGCAGAACGTTTTGGTCTCGCACAGCTGCATCAGCTGAGAGGACGGGTTGGAAGAGGAGCTGCACAGTCTTACTGCATCATGATAAATGGAAGTGAAAATGGTAAGAATCAAAAACGGCTGGATATTTTGAATCGGTCAAATGATGGATTTTATATAGCAAATGAAGATTTGAGACTAAGAGGTCCCGGCGAACTTCTCGGGGTAAGGCAAAGTGGTATAATGGAATTTAAGATTGGTGATATTTATGCGGATGCTGATATTTTAAAAGAAGCCTGTAAAGCTGCAGAACGAATTCACAGGGAAGATCCGGAGTGCCTTATGGAAAAACATTTGGAATTAAAAAATAAGCTGGATTCTTATATGAGAAATGAACTGAAAAAGCTAAGTTTATAAGAAAATACGTAAAATGAAACAGGCAGACACATGAAAAGTATCTGCCTGTTTCTGTAAAAAGTACGTTACTGCATACTGTTCTGAGATTTGTTACTCATCTGTCTTTCCTGCTCTTCAATCATTTTCTTTACCATATAGCCACCGACAGAACCATTCTGTTTGGAAGTCAGATTTCCGTTATAACCATTGGTAAGCGGAACACCAAGTTCGTTTGCTACTTCATATTTAAAGCGGTCTAATGCGCCCTTGGCTTCTGGAACGGCTGTGGTATTAGATGAACGACTACTCATGTTAATTACCTCCTTTGTAAATGGTTATTTTTATTTGCAATTTGTTATTGCAAGGTTAGTATGTGAAGATATAATGATATTAAACTGGCAGTTGTTGCAAGAAACGGAACAAAATGTATTTGCTATTACAAAAATTTATGATATAATAGACACGTAATATGGGCTAGTCTCGGGAAAGGGATAAAAATTATGAAAATAGGATTCATTGCACATAACAGCAAGAAAAGCCTTATGGAGAACTTTTGCCTTGCATATAAAAGAATACTCAGCAAACACGAATTATATGCAACCGGCGGTACCGGAAGAAGAATAGAAGAAGTGACAAATCTCAGGGTGCATAAATTTCTCCCGGGTGCAGTAGGTGGAGATAAGCAATTTACAGAGATGATTGAAAGAAATGATATGGATATGGTCATTTTCTTTTACAATCCACTGCTTCACGATCCACGTCAGGCAGATATTGACAGTATTACAAGATGCTGTGATAAATACAATATTCCGATTGCAACCAATATTGCTACAGCGGAATCTCTTTTACTTGGACTTTCGAATGGAGACCTTGATTGGAGAAATATTGTGTGACAGGATGAAAAGATGGGAAACGAAGAGAACCATTCTGTCGTATCTCACATTTTAGTATAATACGAATATCAGGGGGAGAACAAATGTCGATCAATGATGTCTCTAATTTATTTATGTTTATCGGAGGTCTTGGCATGTTCCTGTATGGAATGCATGCCATGTCTGGCGGAATACAAAAATCTGCAGGCAGCAAGATGCAGGAACTGTTAGGTATTTTAACAAATAATCGTTTAGTTGCCGTTCTGGTTGGTGCAGGACTGACTGCAATCATACAGAGTAGTGGTGCCACTACCGTTATGGTATTAGGATTTGTAAATGCCGGTATCATGAGTCTTCCTCAGGCAGTAGGTGTGATCATGGGTGCCAATATCGGTACCTGTATTACTGCATGGATTGTATCTTTAGGACAGCTGGGAGATAGTTTTAAAGCGATATCTCCATCCTTATACGCCCCATTGATTCTTGGAATTGGTGTATTTATTACAGTATTTTCGAAATCATCCAAGAAAAAGACACTGTCAGAAATACTGATAGGTCTTGGCCTTTTGTTTATTGGTTTGGATTATATGGGTGCAGCAGCGAAAAGCTATATGGATTCACCGATTATCACAAACGCGTTTCTCGCAGTTGGTAATAACCCATTTCTTGGTATTGCAGTTGGTTTAATAGTTACTGTGATTATGCAGAGTTCCTCAGCGTCAGTAGGTGTACTTCAGACATTAGCAGCTACCAGTGGAACAGTAACCACCAGTGCAGCAGTATTTATCTGTCTCGGAGCAGATATTGGTTCCTGTATGCCGGCGGTACTTTCCAGTATTGGAGCACAGCGAAATGCAAAGAGAGTAGCAGCAATTCACCTGATTTTCAATGTAATCGGTGCAATTGTATTAGGAACAGCCGGGTTTATTTTATTTAGGATTATGCCTGGATTTGCACACTCAGCAATCGATAGTGTGGGAATTTCTTTCTTCCACACGGGTGCGAAGATCGTAGACGTTATCATACAG
>CAKRON010000123.1 GCA_934373455.1 uncultured Marvinbryantia sp. | reverse complement strand
TACTTAAGTAAGCCTCCATCTCCAGGAAATACGCCTCATTGTCTGCCATAAAGCTTTCCATGTTCTCTTCATATTTTTTCTTTTTTAACTTTCTGATTTTCCGTTCCATATCGTCAAACATGGTTTCAATCTGATATAACATAAAATCTGTCCCCCGTCTTCTGCTGCGCTTATCTTAATCTACTACAACACCCTTCTGCAACATGATGTTTGCATAAAGAGCTGTCTCACCGGTTGCAATAATTGCATATACTTTTTTCGCTTCATCATAGAATGCAAAACGTTCGATATTTCCCACTGCGTCCGCTCCTCTGTTATCGTATTTTGCAACGATTTCTTTATATGTATCCCAAATCGGAGTCTCCACATTATCACCAGGCATTACTTCCATAAGATTTACCGGTTTTTCAACGTAGGTATCTAATGGGAACACCTGCAAGATAGCATCTAAAATTTCCGGAACACCATGACCATCACAGCGGATCACGATTGCATCTTTCCCCATAGATTCTGCCGGGAAATTTCCATCAGAGATAACCAGTCTGTCACTATGACCCATTTCTGCCAATACTTTTAATAATTCCGGTGAAAGAATTTTAGGAATTCCTTTTAACATTTTACATACCTCCCATAATATCTGTTCATTAATCTCATTATAATATAAATCATGCTTCAAAAAAAGAGTCTGTTCTATTTATTTTATTTCAATCATGCCTGTCATACGGTTGTTATCAAAAAGGGATCGGAAACCTCCGATCCCTGATTTTTACCTATTCACTTTAAGTGTATCAAAGATACAGATTAGTCATAAAGGTTTGGAGCGATATTTTCATCTTCCATATTTTCTGTATTGTACCAGTAACCATCCATAGGGATATCTTCTACTGTTTCACCGTTGCAGATGTCTGTTAATGTGTAGATTGTTTCGTAACCCATCATTAATGGAGACTGTGTTACAGAACCGATTAATTTACCGCTGTTGATAGCTGCTTTCTGTGGTGTACCAGCGTCGAATCCGGCACCGATGATTCCTTCTGCAGGATCTGTAGCTAATTTGTTCAGTGTTTCGTTAGCTGTGATAACACCTTCAGCTGTTGTCTGGTTGGAACCGAAGATAGCGATTGTGTCAGCTTTGGACATAATCTTGTTAGCTTCTGTAGCTGCCAGGTCTACAGTTGTCTGAGCCGGAACACCAACTTCGATGATAACTTCTGCTTCTGCTTCGTTGCCTTTATCTGAGCAGTTGTTTACGTAGAATTCGTTACCAACTACAGCAACTTTCTTGCCGTCTGCTGTACAAAGTTTGATCATTTCGTTGATGAAACCAAGTCCACGCTGCTGAATGTTAAGAGCTGTAGCATCCTGGTTAACTTCACCGATTCTTACAGGAGCATCTGTTGTAGCTGCTGCAATAACATCTTTGATTACCGGATACATATTTGTAGCTGCGCAAGCACCTGCTGCTTCGTTGTCTGTTGCAACTGTTGCTGCTATAGCTCCTTCTGGAGCGTCTGCTACACCTGTATCGAAGCATACTACTGGAATACCAGCTTCTAATGCTTTTCCAAGAGAGTCAAGTACGGAGTTTGTATCACATGCTGCTAAACCAATTCCATCTGGAGCTTTCTGAATAGCGTCGTCTAACATCTGTACCTGGTCAGCGATATCGGATTCATTTGCAGGTCCGTTGGCATTTGCTGTTACACCTAATTCTTCACAAGCTTTGTTAATACCCTGAACAGCTGCCTGCCAGTAAGTAGACTGGAAACTCTTAACGATTACTTCAAAGTGGTAATCATTTCCTTCTGCTGCGCCAGTCACTGCCATTGAAAGTGTCATTGCTGTACCAAGTACGAGTGCTAAAATTTTCTTTTTCATTTTTTGTTTCCTCCTTTAGGGTTCACATGATTGATCTATATGAAGTCACGCGACGTCATATCATAATAGTAAATAGTGTTATTTCGTATTGCTTTATTTCACGTTTCTTTATTTTTTCTTTTTCACAACATCGACTAAAACGGCACCGATCAATACCAGACCTGTGAAGATCTGCTGCCAGTTTGCCTGTAAGCCGATAAATGGCAGACCTACTTTCATCAGGGTGATAACCAACACACCGAGGAATGCTCCTGTGATTGATCCAACACCGCCACTTGCAGATACACCACCAACAATCGCTCCACCGATCGCATCAAGCTCGAATCCTGCGCCGGAACCCGGATAGATTGTTACGTAGGTAGCAGAATAGGCAATTGCTGCAAGTCCTGCAAAGAAACCGGAAATCACATATGCAAATACATGATAGAATTTAACGTTTACACCGGCTAATTTTGTTGCTTCTTTGTTACTTCCGATTGCGATTGTGTAACGACCGATCTTTGTATGATTCAATACAAAGTTCATAATAAGCACAAGGGCGACAACCACAACGATACCAATCGGTATAACTTTTCCATTTGAATTGAATCGGAATATCTTTCTGAACCATCCTGCAGGTTCCAGTGAAGATGGCCATGATACGCCAAAACCACCACTAAGCAGGGAGCCAAGTCCTCTTGTAATCATGCAGGTACAAAGAGTTGCAAGGAAAGGTGGCAGATCCATAAATGCTACCAGGAATCCATTCAATGTACCAATCAGAATACTAAGAAGTAAACAAGCCAATAACGCTACTAATACAGGCAGGTTTTTGTGTACAATCAGATATCCTCCAAACAGAGAGTAACAGATCAAACCTGTACCAATGGAAAGGTCTACACCACCGGTAATCAACGGGAATGTAACACCAATCGCCATGAGTGCAATGTAATATGACATATCCAATACACTTACAAATGTTGAATAAGTTCTAAATGTAGGACTGAGAATACTGAAGAGTACGACCATCGCAATGATGATACCGACTACCATGGCTTCACGTCCATTTATTTTACCAAAGTCCTTTTTCTTCGACATCTTCCTTCTCCTCCTATTCGATCTCGCGAGTTGCAAGATTCATAATTCTTTCCTGAGTTGCTTCTTCGATACTAATCTCACCAGTCTTCTTACCTTCACACATAACCACAATACGGTCACTCATACGTAAGATTTCTGTCATTTCAGATGAGATCATGATGATGGATTTACCTTCTGCTGCAAGTCTGTTCATCAGCTTATAAATCTCATTCTTAGCTCCTACGTCAATACCTCTGGTAGGTTCGTCGAAAATCAGGATTTCACTATCACGGGTCAGCCATTTTGCAATAACAACTTTCTGCTGATTACCACCGGATAAGTTTACAACTAACTGATCTACACCAGGAGTTTTGGTTGCCAGTGCTTCTACATATTCCTGTGCTACTCTTGCTTCTTTCTTCTTATCAATGAAAATACCTTTCATGAATTCATGCATCGTAGCCATCGTTGTATTTTCAGCAACGGTCTTCTGAATTGCGATACCAAATCTCTTTCTATCCTCTGAAAGATATCCGATACCACATTCAACAGCGTCTTTCGGGCTATTGATGGTCACTTTCTTGCCATGGATATAGATATCACCGCTTTCCTTAGGGTCTGCTCCGAATAAAGCTCTTGCAGTCTCTGTACGTCCTGCACCCATCAATCCAGAGAAACCAAGAATTTCACCTTTGTGAAGTTCAAAGCTGACATCCTGTACCATCTTACCTGCATTCAGGTGTTCTACCTTCAGTACAACCGGTGCATCCTTCGGTACTGCACTTTCTGTCTTAGGATCTTCGTAGATGACACGTCCAACCATCATGTTGATGATATCTTCTTTGGTACATTCATTTGTAATCAGTGTACCGACATAAGTACCGTCACGCATAACTGTAACACGGTCTGTGATCACTTTGATCTCATCCATACGATGTGAAATATATACCATCGCAATATCTTTCTTCTTCAAATCTCTGATGATCTTGAACATTTCTTCGATTTCTGATTCTGTAAGAGCTGCGGAAGGCTCATCAAAGATAATTACTTTTGCATCAAAGGAAACTGCTTTTGCAATTTCACACATCTGCTGTTTACCAACTGTTAAGTTGGACATCTTTTCTGTCGGATCAATATCTACATTCAATCGATCAAAAAGCTTCTTTGCTTCTTCATTCATCTTCTTATCGTCGATTGTAATGCCTTTTTTGAATTCACGTCCGATAAACAGGTTCTGGGCCACAGTCAGATGACCAAGCATGTTCAGCTCCTGGTGTACAATAACTACACCTGCATCCTGTGCTTCTCTTGTATTCTTGAATTCAACTTCTTTGCCTTCGTATGTAATAGTACCGGAATCTTTTTTGTAGATACCTGTCAGGACCTTCATCAATGTGGATTTACCAGCACCGTTTTCACCCATCAATGCAAGAACTTCGCCTTTTCTCACTTCCAGGTCAACATGATCCAGTGCGTGAACTCCAGGGAAAGATTTATCGATACCTTTCATTGTTAAAATAATATCACCCATTATTCTTACCTATCCTTTCCTTTCTTCGTACTATCACCAATTAATTCTTTCTACGTCTTGCAGATACGTCTGCATAAACAGCTGCAATAACAATGATACCTGTAATAATAAACTGATAGTCTTTTGAGAAACCAAGAGCAAGAATACCCTGCTGTAACAGTGAGATAATGAGCACACCTATTACCGTACCACCGATAGATGCCAGACCACCTGCCATGGATGTACCACCCATTACGCATCCTGCAATCGCTTCGTTGTTATACTGATCGCCGTAACCAGGCTGTACTGTTGTATAAGCACCAACATAGAAGATCGCTGCCATACCTACCAGAACACCACAGATCACATATGCGAGCATTTCCCATCTCTTTACGTCAACACCTGACAGTCTTACTACTTCTTTGTTACTTCCAAGGCAAAGAATGTAACGTCCGGCTTTTGTCTTATTTAAGATAACTCCACAGATAATGGCTACTGTAAGGAAAATGATAAGTCCGGTCGGAATATTTCCAACTTTTACAAAGTTTCTGTACCAGCCATTCGGGTCACTGGACTGTGGCCAGCTTACGGACTGTGTCTTTGTAAATACTGCTGCAATACCTTTTGCGATGTTCATACTTGCCATTGATACGATAAATGGCGGAACATTCCAATAAGCAACCAGGTATCCGTTGAAAACACCAAACAGAAGACCTACCAGGATACTTAAGATCAGAGCCGCTGCCATCGGAAGACCGTATGTCAGAAAACTGTAACCAGATACCAATGCGCAACAGAACATTACAGGTCCGATTGAGAAATCAATACCACCCGTTGCTATAACGAATGTTACTCCCAAGGAGAGGAATCCAAGGAAATAAACATAATTCATTGTGTTCATAATACGGGACATTCCAAAGAAGTTTCCGCTGGTCAGTAATCCGAAAGCCAAGTACATTGCCAGCATTACAAGAACCAGGATAATTCTGTTAAAGCCCACTTTTTTTACAAATGCGTTTTGTTTAATTTTTTCCACTTACTTTTACCTCCATAGTTGATTACATAACAAAAGTTTTGTTTCCCAACTCGCTCTCATTATCAACATTATACAATTACCTCATTGTCCGGTCAAGGATTTCTTTGTCATTTTGCACTAATCTACCATAAGTAATGAATATTTTTTCATTTTTTTGCACAATACGTTGTATTTTTATTTTTTCGCAAATATTCTTGTTTTCATGTCGTATATATTGTACAATAACCGAGTACGAAATAATTACAAAAACTATTTGCGGAGGTTATTATGAAACAATTGCGAAACTCTGTCATCCTGCTTTTCCTTGTCTCAGTCAGTCTTCTTCTTTGCAGCTGCGGACAATCCGATGGACAATCCAAGAAAGTAGAATGTCCTTTCACAGAAATCACCTGGGACAATTCCCTGGACGATGTATTAGCTCTGGAAGGAGAACCTTTAGATTCTTATGATTCTATTTACTCCGGAATGACTTACACCTTTCAAAAAGATTTCCATGACATGTCCGGAACCATCAAATATATGTTCGACGGTGACGACAAGCTGATGAGTATGGCCTGGCTGTATATCCCGGAATCAAAGGAAGATTTGGAAAATGTTTATCAAACCCTTTATGATGAAACCAACCAGTTATATGGTGAAAGCGGTTTCGATTCCGATATGGGAACTGCCAAAGGAAATGTATGGTACTTAAAAGACGGCAACATTCTCATCGGTGTTATGTCAACAGGTGTGAATGAAGCGGTTCAGTACCAGTTCTTCCATCCGGATGTATCAAGTGAAAAGCCACAATAAGTGAATATGTAAATATCATTTATGTAAGCCAAGCATTAGGCAGAATAAAGGTCGGGAATCGGTTTTCAGATTCCCGACC
>CAKRON010000122.1 GCA_934373455.1 uncultured Marvinbryantia sp. | reverse complement strand
CCCATTATCTCAAGGGTATAATAAAATAAGATATGGTAATCTTTAATTATTTATTTAAGAAAAACGTTACAAAACACCATGAAAAAGTAAGGAAAAATGTTACGAATAATGTTACAATTTACTTCTAAAATCAAAGGAAAAATGTTACACTAATGATGTATTCAATAAGAATAACATTTGGAGGACAACAGATGTTAAGACGAAAAGCCTATCAGGATCTTTTCAAATGGAAAAATGGAACCAAAGGAAAAGCATTACATTCTATCATAATTGTAACTGCCTAAAACTCCCATTCGCAAAGGAAAACTGCTAAGCAGCGACTTTGCGAATGGGGTTACTTTATGAATCTTTGCATGACTCTGAACAGAAAAATAAGTTTGTCTTACTTTATACTTCCTGCAATTTTTTTATATACAATGATTCGAAAATCATAAGTACTATATTTTTCTGCTTCTCTGATACAATTCTCTGCCTCCTGGAATTTTCCAAATCCAAGCAGTGCATATGCCTTCAGTATGTATCCGTCTGTCAGATTTAATTTTACAATATCTGTTTCAAAAGGCATAGGAGAAGGTGAACCCACGCCATAATAGGTTCTCAGATCACAATTTTGAATCTGATTATCTGCAACTTCAATCATTTCATCCAATACCGCTTTTGCCTCACTATAACACATTAGTTTTCGAAGTGCCAATGCACGGAATAAAGAAATTTCAGATACAGCAGCCTTATAAACAGAAGCCTCCTCATAGTATTCTTTCTTACCTGTAAATTCACCAAGATAATAGTAAATATGAGATTCCTGATTAAAAAATGTTTTTGCTTCTCCATATGATTTAGGCATATTAATTCCATCTTCACAGAGTTTTATTGCTTCTTCCATTTTTCCTTCTTCGGCCATCTGGTTCGCATACAGTACATGCATCCATGCATGAAGCTTGGTAAGCTTTCCTTCTCCTCCTTCATAAATGTGAAAATGTCTCTCTTTTGCCATTTCAATTGCTTTATTGTATTCGCCAACCATACAATAAAGCGTAATCAGATCTAAATAACAGTCATCTCGCTGCATCATTAAATCATAATATTGCTGATAACAATCAATTCGATGCTTCGGAGTATAGTTCATATTTTTTAATAATTGTTCATATTCCATGAGCAGTCGGGAATCGTCCGGTTTATTTTTAAGTGCTTTCTCCATACAAAGCTTTGCCGAAAGGAAGTCTCCTCTTTTGTCAGAATATGCAAGAGCAAGATTTCTATAGGCTTTTTTGTGCTTCGGATTTAAGGTTATCGCACACTCCCATAGCTGAATAGCCTGTTCATATGCAAATTTATCATAATACAGACATCCAAGATAATATGGTGCGTTGTCACCTTTTGCGTTCACTAATATTGCATAATTCAATATAGCAATATCTTCGATCCTGGATGGGAAACAATAGCCTGTATCCATTTTTTCTGCTTCCATTATATATTTTTTTGCTTCTTCCTCATCTCCAAGCATATGAACACAGTATCCTTTCACATAGGAAATCATGGGATACTCTATTTTTATTTTCGCCAACTCTAATACATGAAACGCCTCATTGTAAAATCCGGCATTTAAATAATCATAAGCGACATCCAGATAGTTATCTGCTTTATTTCCGAATATATGTGTTAATTCTTCTACCTTACCTCCATAGTTCAAAAGCTCAATTTGTGCAAACATATCCAACATATCATATGCAGAAACTCTACGCAAAATACATTCTGCATCCTCATTTTTTCCAAGATGTCTTAAGATCACAGCTTTCATGTTTAATGCTTTTGTATGATTTATATTTTGCTTCAATGATTCTTCCAGATGACAAAGTGCCTCTTCATATTCTCCATTTATGCAATCAATTAATGCCAGTTCATAATATGCTGCACTTCGATAGGAATGATCCCATGCCGCCATATATAAAGTATCATATGCCTTCTGGTATTCTCCCTTTGCTTTTAGTGCAATCCCTTTTAAATAGATACTTTCCGTATCTTTCGGATGCATATTTCTTGATGTCAATCTGTTAATAGCAGCATCTGCATACATAATACAATCATCAAACTGACCGTTCTTTAAAGAAATTCTAGCCATACCTGTATTACATCTGGCATCCAGCGGATCTCTATGAATACCTTCCAGATAATAATCCTGTGCATCATAATTATGCTGCTTGTATTGCTCTAAATGAAGTCCATTAATATATAATTCATCAATAGAATCAATTTCACATGGACGGGCTACCGGCTTTCTCGGATTAATTGGTTCTTTTTGTCCTCTGACATAGGTTTTATATTGTATCAGCTCTTTTCCCGTTTTGTCCAACAAGGATACCGTAATATCCTCCAGTTTCATTCCATTCATTGGAATTTCTTTTAAATAAGCCTTATCCGGAGTCATATCCGCACATTCTTCAAAAATAACATCATTTTTATATTGGACTCTTATTTTTGTATTTTCAAAGCTGCCGGTAACATTAAAGCCAAAAAACAGCTTTTCACCTCGCTGCTCTACATTTATTGCAGCATCAATACTCGCATTTTTTACATCTCCAATTTCTCTGATGGGATACCAATACTGTTCAAATTCTCTCACCTCATATGGATTTAGCCATGTAAAATCCGGTTGATTATCTGTATAGACACCTGTCATTAACTCAATATATGGTCCATTTTGATCCGTCAGATTATTGCACCACATTTCACCAAAATCACCTTTTCCCCATGTCCACATTTTTTTTCCTGGACAAATGTGATGATTGGCTACCGTTATGATACCAAGTTGTTTTTGGCCATCATACCCAGCAACAAAGTTCATATCCGACTGTCCCTGAGAAACAAGAAAAGAGGACGGAACCTTTACTGCGTCATACATGGAAATATCTGTTCCTTCACCATAATCAAACGGTCTTGCCGTATGATATACACCTTTAGCAACAGGCCAGCTCATAATACATCTTCGATCATGATCATTGACCCATTCCACATCCGGAGGAAAAATGGTTTTGTAGGATTTATTTACCGGTACCGCCAGATTTGCCCACCACATAAATATCTGTGGCTGATTGGTTCGATTATATACTTTAATTTTTGCTTTTATATAAGAACGGCCTGGTTCTACAGAAACACCCAGCATTCCTTTCATTCTGTTAAAAGGCTCCACTTCCCCCATCCAGACAATTTTTTCTCCATCCGGACGTTCCTCTGTAATGACTTCTGCCGGAAGGTAAGTAGTTGGTCTGTGATGCTGTGGAAAATTAAATTCAATACCACCGGAAATCCATGGTCCTGCAAGACCAACTAAAGCCGGTTTTACTACTTCATTATAATAAATAAAATCATAATCCCCATACTTATCATAACCTCTTAAAATCTTTCCACCCAAAGCCGGTAAAAGATCTGTTTTAATATATTCATTTTCCAGTGTATATACTTCATATGATACATCTGTTTTTTCATCACTGATGCCATCAGAAAACGGAAGCGGATAAAGTCTTCCACTGGCGCCCTGATATGGTTTTCTTTCAAAAAACATTGGTAAATCCATTGCTTTTTTAGGTATATAAGTTGGAATCTTTCTGTTATTTTTCAATAATTTTACTGGCATTTTTTTACCTCTCAAATGTTAATCTAGGTTTTTGTTACTTACTTGTAACTGATGAAAACCGGATGATAAATCACCATGCCTTCTCCAGATATCTGACAGGTCCATCATAAGGTGCTTTTTGTCCTGTCATAACACTGTATAAATTGGAAGAACTGATTTTCATAGCTTCTACCATAAACGGATATGGTAAATTACAACAATCAATGATACCGTGAGCAGCATGTTCGCCATCAAAACGACCCATCAACGTCTGGTTATTATATTCAAAATAATGTATACCAACACAAGTCGGATCAGCAGCACTTATCTCGCAATAACGGCGATATGCTTTTGCACGTTCCTCCTGACTGACTGCACCCAGAATTCCGGTACGTAAAAGTCCGCTATCCGGGGCACCGAAATGCCATTCACCAATTATCATGGGTTTTTCTGTAACCCTGGCCAGATCAAAGTACTTCTCCGGTGTTTTACTGTAGCAGTTAAAAGAAACAACATCAAACACCTTACAGCTCATAAGCACTTTTTGATTCATTTGCGCATAACGCATACCCAGACACAAATGATTCGGCGAAACCTTTTTGCAGGCAGACATTGGGATACTTCCGAATCTGTCAATAAGAATCTGCTCATATTCTTCAAGATCCTTCCATCCCCTGTCAGACAAAACTGTATTCCTGTCAAGTGGTCTAAGTAATCTTTCAAAAGAATTCAAATCAAGTCCCCATGAAGCATTAAATGATTCAATATTTCCATAACGTTCTTTTAACCAGATCATCATGTTTTCACGACTTTTAAGTGGCTTATTTTCCACCAAAAGTTCCCATGCGATATTACAATCAGATTCAAACATCCATTCTGGTTCATTGTGCAAAAAATAACCAATCAGATTATGGTTATTTGCATGTGGACCCAGTTCATTTTCTGCAAATATTTTAGAATTTTCTATATATTCATTTGAAAAAACATCTGGAAAATCTCGGAAAATAAAATTTTTTGTAGTGGGAAAGCGTTTCAAAGTTATAACATATGGAAGATTCGACATGCGCAGAAAATCATCACAATGCTCATCTGTAAAATTAACAATACCTACACCTGTAGTGTTAATTCCCCACTCATGAAAACGTCTGGTTGCAATTAATCGCCATGCATCCCACCATTTTTCTCCAAAAATACGAATCATATTACCGCGCGCAGGATTATACATCCATTCATTTGAACGTTCTGTCACTCCATACCGTTTCACATATTCATCTATCATCCCTGGATGCGTAAAGGCTTCCTCATATCTGGGATCTTCTGGTGATGGTGCGTTCTCATAGAATTTCTCCATACCTGTATACCAGCCAAACTCTCCCATTCTGGTACCATAACATAAACCATGTGAAAAAAAAGCATACCCATCCGGATCCACCAACCACCACCTGTTTCCATCATGCTGCACATGAAACCAACCAGTGGAGCTGAACTGTTTCTCCAAAAATCCACCCCAGCGGCTGCGATTTGGAAATAAACAATCATTAGCTTTTGCCTCTTCATACTCTGTACAAAGCCGATTCTCCATTTCCTTAAAAGAATGTGTCTTTGTTGACCACTCGTAACCTATTAATTGTCCCATTTCATCAATGATTGGTACATCCGGATTAATTCCATCCGGATGTTTTTCACTGATCCATACTTTACCAAGCTCAGCGCTTTTAAAATCCTTGCCCGGTATTACAGAAATCTCAATTTTTACCACATTCTGCGGATCCATAGGTAAACCATGTACTGTTCCCTTATAAGAACCCGGAAATACTTCCAGAAAAAAACGCTTACTCCACAATTCATCCAACTTTACACGAAAACTTACCTTTACATTCGGTAAAAGTTCATATTCGATCATTAATTTGTTATCTGAAATATCCTGAAATGCTATCTGTATACGAACATCCGAATATTGCTCTACACGTATATCTGCACAAAACCAGTTTTCGCTCTGCCAAAGAACTGTCTGCGGACGATCAAACACAATTTTCAATGGCTCATCTTTACATTTTGATGCCGTTTCATCCGGAACCATATTATATATTCCATCAAATATGATATATTCCATACCTGCCACCTTCCATTATTTTTCATTCAACCTTTGACTGAACCAATCATCACACCCTTCACAAAATACTTTTGTATAAAAGGATAAATAGCGTACAATGGTACAGTTGAAACTACAATGGTTGAATATTTTAATAAGTATTTCAGATTTCTTATTGCGCTTTCAGTTTCTCCGTCAATCATATCTGATTGAACCTCTCCTAATACCAGAATTTCTCTTAAATAAATTTGCAGTGGATATTTGCTTTTATCATTCAAATATAAAAATGCATTAAAATAAGAATTCCAATGACCTACTGCATACCAGATAACCAATACCGCCAAAATTGCCTTCGATAAAGGAAGAACCATCTTAAAGAAAAAACGTATATCATCACAACCATCTATCCTGGATGATTCCAGTAACTCATCAGGAATATTACTTTGAATAAATGTTCTTGCAACAATCATGTTGTAAACACTTATAGCACCCGGAAGCAACAAAGACCAGGCCGTGTTAATCATTTTTAATTTACTGATCAATATATAGTTTGGAAGCATTCCTCCATTAAAGAGCATCGTAAATGTAAAAAGGAACATAATTTTATTTCGTCCCCTCAAATTTTTACGGGATAATGGATATGCGCAGATCATCGTCATACAAACATTAATTAAGGTTCCTGCCACAGTATATAT
>CAKRON010000121.1 GCA_934373455.1 uncultured Marvinbryantia sp. | reverse complement strand
CTGCTGATTCTAAAGTGAAAGTTGCAGTAATTCCTACAAATGAAGAACTTGCAATCTGCCGCGAGACAGTAGCTTTAGTATAAAATCAGCCTGAAGATGAAGGGCGTGGCAGAAATCTGTCACGCTCTTTCTGTGACAGAAGTGTGATGATGAGATCATAAAAACTTTAAGGAATTATGTAAATTTATGATTGACAAATGACAGGCAGATAGTTATAATAATCAGGTATGGATAGGATAGGAGGGCATTATGCAGGTTGATTTACATGACATTTTGAAAATCGACGGAAAGAAGATGCAGATAAATACTGAACTGGAGATGGATCAGTTCCATGGAACGTTTGGTGATTATCCTATCGTTCGTAAGAGTCCGGTATCTCTGGAGATCTTGAACAAAGGAGAACGGAACTTACAGATTAAGGGAAATACAGAAGTAGTTCTGGCTATTCCCTGTGACCGGTGTCTGGAAGAAGTGGATGTCCCGATTTTGATTGACTTCGAGAAAGAAGTGGATATGAAATTGGACGAGGAAGAACGGATTCAGGCATTGGATGAGCAGTATTATATTGAAGGATACAATCTGGATGTGGATAAGCTTGTCTGTTCAGAGATACTGGTAAGTTGGCCGTCAAAGGTGTTATGTCGTGAGGACTGTAAGGGACTCTGCAATACCTGCGGGACCAATTTGAATCTGAAGACTTGCGACTGTGAGCCTACAGATTTGGATCCCAGGATGGCACAGATCCAGGAAATCTTTAACAAATTTAAGGAGGTGTAAACCATGTCAATCTGTCCAAAGAATAAATCTTCTAAAGGTAGAAGAGACAAGAGAAGAGCTAACTGGAAGATGGTAGCTCCAAACCTTGTAAAATGCAGCAAGTGTGGAGAACTGATGATGTCTCACAGAGTTTGCAAGAACTGTGGAACATATAACAAAAAAGAGATCATCGCTCAGGACTAATTAGTAAACACTGTAAAATTAAGGGTTAAGCCGATCTGGCTTAACCCTTTTGCTGTAATTAGACCTGTATTTTTATGTTTGATTGAATGATTTATTTATGAGGACATGGGGTATTTGTGCTTGTGCTTAAATAACATGGGATGAAAGAACCAGCGGGGACAGTGAAAGAGCAGGAAAACACCGTCCCCGCTGATTTGTAGTTTCGGTAAGATGAATGGTATTTTATATGGAAATGAAAGAAGCAGGAAATATTGCGTGGCAGCTTCTGCTTTATATTGTTTCTGTTTTTACAACAGGATATACACATTTCAATCTTTATTTTGCTGTGGATTTTTTGCTGATGGCGACTATGTGCAGTCTGTTTTTCTGGCTGAAGAAGGAGGAATGTAAATGAGCTGTCTGGAAAATATTCTGGTATGTATCGGAGTTCCATTCTTGCTTGCACTTCTTTTTGTAAAGGGAAAGCAGAGGGAATATATCAGCTTTATTCTCTGCGGGATGGTGATGTGCCTGCTGGCGTCCTATGTGACCAGTTTTTTTATGGCAGTATATGGAGCAAATACACTGGTTACTGCAGTGGAGATTACACCGGTTTGTGAAGAAGTTTTAAAATTCCTGCCGTTTCTTCTCTGGCTGTTTATCTTTGAACCGGAAGAAGAGGATATCGTAATGGCTGCCATTCTGATTGCAGTTGGCTTTGCCACATTCGAGAACATCTGTTATCTGACAGAAAATGGGACAGCGAATTTTAACTTTCTGTTTCTCAGAGGAATCGCAGCAGGAGCCATGCATCTATGCGGAGGGATCGCATCAGGGCTTGGTCTGGCATTCGTATTTCAGAGATCCTGGCTTCGGCTGATAGGCATTGCAGGTATTATGGGATTCTGCGTAGTATTCCACGGAATCTACAATCTTCTTGTTACAGCAGGCGGAAGCTGGCAGAGATGCGGCTATCTTTTCCCGATTCTGTGCATTACCGTCATATTTTTTGCCCGTCAATTGATGAAAAAGCAACAGATATAAAACCAATATTGGGATACATATAAAACACCGGCGCAGTATCGGTGTTTTTCTGTGCAAAAGTTTTTCAGGAAACTGAACTTTTTTTATTTTTCTGGTAACCTTTTGAAAAAAGATACGACTTATAGAGTAGGAGATGATAAAATCAGATTACAAGAAATCATACTTGTAATCGGACAAACAGGAGGAAAAGGTGGAAGATACGCAAATCATTGATTTATTTTGGAAAAGGGAAGAACGTGCAGTGACGGAACTAAGTAATAAGTATTCTGGATACTGTTATAAGATCGCATGGAATCTTCTGGAGAATCATGAGGACTCAGAGGAATGCTTAAGCAGTACCTGGTATGCAGCATGGAAGACAATACCGCCTCACAGACCTTCGGTATTGCCTGCATTTGTAGGGAGAATTACCAGAAGACAGGCGATCGATCTGTTTCGAAAGAAACGGGCAGTGAGACGGCCGGATACGCACATAGCGGATCTGTGCGACGAGATGGAAGAATTGAATGGCGTTTATTCTGTGGATGAAGAGATAGCCAGAAAAGAACTAATGCAGATCATCGAACAGTTTTTAAAGAAATTGTCTGAAACAGACCGAGATATTTTTGTCCGGCGGTACTGGTATCTGGATCCGGTCAGAGAAATTGCTAAAAGACATAAGGTTTCCGAAGGGTGCATCAAAACCAATCTGTGCAGAAACAGGAAGAAACTGCAACGTATCTTACAGAAGGAGGGGTTCCAATGAAGAAAGAATTCAATTTTTCAGAAGAGTTTGGAAATATCAGTGATCAGATGATTGAGGAGGCTGGAAAAGAATGGCATCCGAGGAAATATCCAGTGTTGCAGTTTTATAGTCGAAAGATAGCCTGTGTGCTGCTTGTATTTATTCTGGGAATGGCTGCATTCAGAAGTCCGATTGTACAGGCAACGGTGGAAAAGATCACCAGCGAGATTGGAAGAATTATGGGATTCCGGAAAGATTTGCTAAGCTATACATCAGATATTCAGGAACAGAGCCAGACAAAAAATGGGATTACCGTAACTTTAAAAGAAGCCATTGCAGATGAGCGTATACTGATGGTGGAAGCTGATATTGTGATGCCGGATGGGACACTGGCATCATGGATCAACAGTGAAAAGACAACTTTTGATGGAAAAGTTTTTCATCCGATTGAGGAAATTTACAGTACAGGTAAAAGTGGTAAGTTCATCTATGTGGAAAGATATTCAGAAGATATATTATTAAATGGAACAGCAAAAGTGCATCTGGTGGTAGAAGCCGGAAAAGATCCTGGGACAGGAGTAGGACTGGATAATGCAGGCAGTATGGCAGAATTTGCGTTTGATTTTATCGTAGATGCAAAAGCACTGGAAGCAAAAACGAGGACACAGGAACTGGATATAGAGATTCCCATGCCGAGGTTCCCTTCTGGAAAAATGAGATTGCAGGAACTGACTATGAATGATCTCTATACTGTAATCAACGTCCCGCTGGCAGATGAGGATCGAGACCTGGAGTTTTGGATGGATTATGAGTACAAATTAAAGGGAAAGGATAACTTTGGAAACCCGGTATCTATGGAATTACAGACAAGATGGGATTCTGATGATCTGGAATTTCGTTCTGATTTTGTAGGAGATTATGAATCAGGAGAGTCCATACCGGATGGTAAAATTCAGATGTCCCTGGCAGATAAAGATTGCAGTTATCTGGAACTGCAGCTCTATGAACGGAAAATAGAGTATGAACAGGTCGACAGCCAGGAAGATGATGAATATGAGTGGGGAGAGAGGTTCATTCCACCCGCAGAAGAAAATTATGGCTGGAAAGAAGTGGGAGAACCGTTTCGCATTCAGATAGATCCGGCAGATACACCAATGGAGGAACTTGATTAGGCGTTAAATCATATTACGGTAACTATGAAGTGGAAAGGTGGAGAACAGACAGAAAAGGTTGCGTTGAAGAAAACTGAATAATTCAGAGAGGAATGGAGAAGAGACTATGAGAATAGAAGCTATATATCAACAAATAAAAGAAGGATTTTCATTAAAAGTATATTTTATAATCTGTGTAAGTTTGGCATTACTGTCGTTGTTTTTGCCAGTTTCAGCATTAGCAGATGGAAGCAGTTTGTATATGTATCGAATCGGAATAGGTGTGCCATGGGTGACGATTTATAAAAACACAGATCTTGGAATCAGCAATTTTATAGGTATTTTTAAAGCGTATGGTTATAGAGGAATCGAATGGATGCCTCAGAATTTGATGCTGTTCGTTGGAGTAGTATATATTATTTATATTTGTATTTCGGCACAGAAAAACAAAACAGAACGATTTTCTGTGCAAAAAATGAAAATGAAGTGAAAGAATTTTCCTTTTTCTGCCTTTTAGTAAATATAAAAAGATGTGCTTATGGACAGAAATACGGAAAGGGGTCGATGTAATGTCAAATATAGAAACCGTTGGAGGTACACAATCATGAGTGAGTATACCATCCTGCCGCTGATCAATGCATCGTTTCAGCCGGGTGAAGCGAAAAAGATGGTAGCCGGTTTTGAAGATAGGGATTTTCAGGAGATTGCACGTGCTGAATATTATTATTTTACCGGGCAGGCGGAGAAATGCAGCCATATAGCAGAATGTTACCTGATGAGCCATAATATAAAGCTTAAGATGTCTTCCTGCCTGTTATATGTATATTCGAATCTGACACTTGGCAGAGCCGTGGCATCCAGAAAAGGGATACGGGAGATTCGGGAATGTCTTGAAAAAGAAATGAAATATTCTTCGTCTGCGGAGGATAAAGCAATTAGTGTATTTGCAGGATATATGTCTTCCGTACTTTTGCATCTTCCGGTAGATGAACTTCCGGATGTGGAATTTTATGTAGCAGCACTGCCTCCTGGAATTAAGATGTTTTCTGCCTATGTGATAGCTCATATGGCGTATTTGAAAGGGGAGTACGGCAGAGCGCTTGGAATTTGTGAGGCAGCATTCATGTTCAGGGACGGCACCTATCCGATTAGTATGATTTATCTTTATTGTATGATGGCAATGTGCCAGATGAATCTGAAACATCAGCAGAAAGCGAAAGACGCATTGATGCTGGCATGGAACATGGCGAAAGAAGACGAATTCCTGGAACCCTTTATTGAACATCATGGTTTGCTGCAGGGGCTTCTGGAGTCATGTATCCGCAAGGAGGATTCAAAACTATATAACAAATTATCGGATCAGGTTATCAGTTTTAGCAGAGGATGGATGGCAATCCACAATCCGATGTCGGAAAATTCTGTAACAGATGCATTATCCACGGTGGAATTCTCGATTGCCATGCTGGCAAGCCGTGACTGGAATAATCAGGAAATTGCAGATTATCTGGGATTTTCACCCAATACGGTTAAAACTTATCTGAGCAGGATTTATGTGAAGCTGAATATAAAAAAGAGGGATGAACTGAAAAATTATATGCTGAAATAGAAAATATACTTTTTCGAGGTGAAACGGAGATTATATGGAAGCAGTCAACATGATAAAATCTTTATATACAGAAATTACCAACAAAATTCGATGTTTATTGGGAGGAAACTATATGAAAAAAGGATTTTTGGGCGTCCTGCTTACGCTGGGCATGGTGCTGGCTGTTATGCCAGTGACGGCGTATGCGTCTCAAAATGCGAGGTATTGTGATTATTGCAATGGTGAGCTGAGAGAAACGTACATTTCCGGCTATCAACCCCGAAACTCAAATTATCATTATGTAATTTATTCATGCACAACTTGCAATCATGTTGTTGGTAGGGATATTGAAACCCATTCCTTCAGTGGAACAGCCACCTGTACAACGGGCAGAATCTGCGATAAATGTGGCTACGAATATGGTGCTCTCGGCCACAATTATATAAGTACTGTCACTCAAGCCCCCACTTGTACGCAAGACGGCGTTCGTACCTATGTCTGCAAGAATGACAGCAGCCACACCTACACCGAGCCAATCCCTGCTGCAGGACACAACTACGAAAGCTCTGTGACGACAAAACCCACCTGCACTACAGACGGTGTTCGCACTTATGTCTGCAAGAATGACAGCAGCCACACCTACACCGAGCCAATCCCTGCTGCAGGACACAATTACGAAAGCTCTGTGACAACAAAACCCACCTGCACTACAGAAGGTGTCCGCACTTATGTCTGCAAGAATGACAACAGCCACAGCTACACCGAGAAAATTCCCGCTGTTGGACATGATCTGAAAGCAGTCAAGAGGAAAGACGCCGGCTGCACTGAAGATGGATATGAAGCCTACTGGAGATGCCAGGCCTGCAAAAAGCTTTTCTCAGACGAAGCAGGGACTGTGGAAATCATCAATCCGAAAGAGATCAAAGCGACAGGTCATAATCTGAAAGCAGTCAAGAGAAAAGAAGCCGGCTGCACGGAAGCTGGATATGAAGCCTACTGGAGATGCCAGACCTGCAAAAAGCTTTTCTCAGACGAAGCAGG
>CAKRON010000120.1 GCA_934373455.1 uncultured Marvinbryantia sp. | reverse complement strand
CTGTATATCTTTGACCGGAATCACGCCAAGAAGACTGCACTTTATCACATAGCTGTCTTGCACCGAATTTATATTTTCAGTTAAAGTCAGATTCTTTTCCGGAATATTAGAAGGAAACTGACTATCTGCCACAACGGTCTCTTCCAGATATCCTGAAAAGATATTTTGAAAAATCTCTGATCTGTTTTCATCAGAAGCTACGGTCAGGGATTCCGGCACTTTACTGTACAGATCCAGCCAGAACAAGATTCCAGACAAAATACTTACCAGTATCAGATCTAATACCATTTTTCCACAGATCTGTATTTTCTTCTTTCGATCCATCTGCTCACATCCTTTCCTGTTTTATAAATTCAAAAAAAGAAGGACATCTTTGACTGATATCCTTCTTAGTATGTGAGCTATCTTTGTTTGTACTCTAGTATTTTTTTGTTGCGTCTGCCATTTCCTTCATTTCTCTTGCACTCTTCAATGTCGTCTCTGTGATCTGTGCGCCACCCAAAATTCTGGCTAATTCTTCTTCACTTTCTTTTAGATTCAGTTCTCGGATTCCGGTTTCCGTAGCACCATTTTTGACTGTTTTTTCAATATAAAAATGATGATCCGCCATAGAAGCAATCTGTGCCAGATGGGTAATGCAAAGTACCTGTCGGCTTCTGGCAATTACCGCCATCTTTTCCGATACTTTCTGTGCAGTTCTTCCGCTGATTCCCACATCAATTTCATCAAAAATGAGTGTGTCTGTCTGATCCTTATCTGCCAGCACCGTTTTGATTGCCAGCATAATTCTGGAAAGTTCACCACCGGATGCCACATCTCCCAGCATTCGCATCGGTGATCCCGGATTCATAGAAATCAAAAAGCATGCTTCATCGAAACCATTTGCAGAAAGCGGCGCGCTCTCTGTCACTTCCATTTCAAAATTGGTTTCCAGGAAATTCAAATCTTTTAATTCTTTCCGAATCTGCTCTGCCAGTTCTTCTGCATACTGTTTTCGAATTGCTGACATTTTTTTTGCATTCTCCCGCAGGAGTTTTTCCTGTTCTTCATATTCTTTTTGCAGCTGTCCAAGATAACTGTCGTAATTTAACAGTTCCTCCAGCCTCTGTGCTTTTTCTTCTCGATAAGCGAGTATCTCTGTAATAGACTGTCCATATTTTACTTTCAGACGGTTGATCTCATCTAAACGTTTCTCCAACTGTTCAAATTCATAATCATCAAATGTCAGATCTCCAAGATAACCGGACATTTCCCGGTTAAAATCAGACAATAAATTTTCTATCTCTGAAAGCTGGCTTTCCAGTCCCTGAAGCTGTTCATCAAATTCTTCTACCATTTGCAGTCTCTGTACCGCTGCGGATATCAGATCGGATGCTGATTCGCCATTTTCTCCATCACCGGTCAGAGCATACGCTTCTCCTGCATTCCCGGCAATTTTTCTTGCATTGGATAACTTTTTGAAGCGCTCTTCCAGTTCTTCATCTTCCCCGTTTTTCAGTTCAGCACGGTCAATCTCTTCTATTTCAAACTGAAGAAAATCTGATTCTTTTTTTCTGGCCGCCTCATCCAGTGTGGAAGCCTCCAGTTTTTTACGAATCTTCGCATATCTGGCATATATTTCTGCACCATGTTCTTTATATGGTGCCAGTTTTTCTTTTGCATATTCATCCAGAATCTGTAAATGATTCTTTTTATGTAACAACGACTGATGCTCATGCTGTCCATGAATATCAATCAAAAGGGATGCTAATTCCCTTACTTGTGTCAGTGTAACAGTCTCTCCATTTACTTTACTGATACTTCTGCCATTGATCAGCCGCCTGGAAATGATCACCTGGTCATCTTCCACCGGAATCTCCAACATTTCGATTTTCTTTTTCAGTTCTTGATTTTCCACTGAAAAAACAAGTTCTACCAGAGCAGATGTCGTGTCTTCTCTGACAAATCCTTTAAAACTCTGCATTCCAAGAGCAACATTCACTGAACCGATCAGAATTGATTTTCCGGCACCTGTCTCACCAGTCAGAATATTAAATCCTTTTCCGAAATCAATCTCCAGTTCTCGAATCAGTGCCATATTTTTAACATGTAAATTTAAAAGCATATATTTTTCCTATTCTCCGGCAAGGAATTTTCTGTTAATCCAGAATTTTCTGAATCTTATCCATCACTAACAGGGTGTCATCGACGCTTCGAATTGCACACATGATCGTATCATCCCCTGCAATACACCCTGCTATTTCTTTCCAGTTCAATGCATCCATTGCAGCTGCCACAGCCATGGCCATTCCTGATACCGTGCGAATCACCAGGATATTCTGAGCCATATCCATCGATAAAAAGCCTTCTCGCAAAATTCGAAGATATTTTTCATCTAATTCACTGCTCTGGTTATTCATCACCATATATTTCTGTTTCCCACCGTTCACTGCAATCTTGGTCAGACGCAGTTCCCGTATGTCTCTGGACACAGTGGCCTGAGTAACACGAAACCCGGCTTCTTTTAATCTTCTGGCCAGCTCCTCCTGGGTGTCAATATCATATTTATTTATTAGTTCTACTATTTTTGCATGTCGCTGAATCTTCATATAGCCCCCCATCAGGTACCGCTCATTTTTTTCCTCAGTGTTTCCAGAAAACTGATCTGATCCACTTTCACAAATTGTACGGTACTCTGAGCTTTCTCAACTACAATTTCATCTCCACAGGTCATCTTCACCGTAGTGTCTCCATCAAAAGAACTTTCTGCCTCTTCTTCCGGTTCTTTTCTCTGCCCGATCACAACTTTCACTTTTACATTATCCGGCAGAATAACACTTCGCGCTGTCAAAGTATGCGGTGCAATCGGCGTAATCAGAATCAATGATGCCGCCGGAGATACAATCGGTCCTCCGGCCGAAAGATTATAACCGGTAGAACCGGTAGGAGTAGAAATAATGATTCCATCTGCACTGTAATCATTCAAGAAACGGTCATTAACATATATTTTGAAATCCATCACATGAATTCTTCCGCTTCGTGCAATGACAATATCGTTCAATGCCACATCTGACAAAATTTCCTGCCCTTCATGATATGCCACACCTTTTAACATCATATGTTCTTCTATAATATATTCATCTAACACCAGGTGATCCAATGCATCTTCGATATGATTTTGATCGACCTCTGCCAGATATCCCAGTGTTCCTAAGTTCACTCCAAAAAGGGGCAGATGCTTTTCAACCAGATCTCTGGCTGCACGCAGCACGGTCCCGTCTCCTCCCAGCACCAGCACGCAATCGACATCTTCCGGCACTTTATCCGGATTGGTGGATTTATACCTTCCTTCTGAAATATCTTCTTCTTCATCCTGCAGTGTACACAAGACCTTTTTCCCCAGAAGATACTTCTGAATCCTTTTTGCTACCTTTCTCTCCGGATCCTTCTGCCCATTGGTAATCACATAAAAATGTTTCATTGCTTCATTCTTTTTCCTTTTTATCCAGTGATTCATGAGCAAGACGTACTGTTTCATGTATGTCAAAGGATGGTTCTTCTATCCCGCTGCCTTCCGGCATCTTCTGCAGATGCAAAAGATATTCGATGTTACCCTCCGGTCCTTTGATCGGAGAGTATTCCAGATGCAGTGGCTGAAAACTGATGCTCATGGCGTAATCTGTCACTTTTTCGATTACTTCCCGGTGTACTGCCGGATCTCTGACCACACCTTTTTTTCCGACCTTTTCCCTTCCGGCTTCAAATTGTGGCTTAATCAGGCAGGCAATCTGACCGTCTTCGGTCAGCAGATTTCTAACCGGAAGCAATACTTTCGTCAGGGAAATAAATGATACATCAATAGAAGAAAATTCCACAGGTTCCTGAATATCCTCCGGCGTAACATAACGAATATTGGTCTTTTCCATACAGACAACCCTGGCATCCTGTCTCAGTTTCCAGTCCAGCTGACCATATCCGACATCTACAGAATATACCTTTACCGCACCATTCTGAAGCATGCAGTCTGTAAATCCTCCTGTCGAAGCGCCTACGTCCATACAGACTTTTCCTTTCAGTTCAATGCCGAATTTATCCATTGCTTTTTCCAGCTTCAGACCACCGCGGCTTACATACTTTAAGGTATTTCCTTTTATAGTAATCTCCACCGTATCTGCAAACATGGTTCCGGCCTTATCTTCCCGTTCTCCGTCTACCAGGACACAACCTGCCATAATCAATGCTTTCGCTTTTTCTCTGGATGGTGCCAGCTGACGCTGCACCATCATCACGTCTAATCGTTCTTTCATTTTGCCAACCCTATATATTCTATTACTATTTTCTTTACAATAGATTCAGCATCTATTCCACATTCCTGTTTCAGCAGATCCACATTGCCATGCTCCACATAATCATCCGGAAGAGCTGTAATCATCATCCTTGTTGTACTTTTGATTTCATTTAAATATTCCAAAACTGCTTCTCCAAAACCACCGGCTCTGACATTTTCTTCCATTGTTACCAGCAGACGGTGTTCTGACTGAAGTATACGGATACTGTTCTGATCCAGCGGTTTTACAAAACGTGCATTTACCAGCGTACAGCCATATCCCATTTCTTTCAGACGATTACGCACTTCCACAGCTGTCTTTACCATACTTCCTACTGCAAGAAGCGCAATCTCATTCTCATCATAAATTGTTTCCCATTTTCCGTATTCTATCGGAGTGCGGAATCTGGACAGTCCATCATATGCCTCGCCTCTTGGATAACGAAGCGATATCGGTCCATTATAATGCACTGCAAATTTCATCATATCTGAAAGTTCCCATTTGTTCTTCGGAGCCATCACGCACATGTTTGGTATGGATGACATATAAGAAAGATCAAAAATACCCTGATGCGTCTCTCCGTCACTTCCTACCAGCCCTGCCCGGTCAATTGCAAAAATCACATGCAGATTCTGAATACAGACATCGTGAATCACCTGGTCATAGGCTCTCTGGAGAAATGACGAATATACAGCGACTACCGGTTTCAAACCTGCCGCTGCCAGTCCTGCCGCAAAGGTAACTGCATGCTGTTCTGCGATTCCCACATCAAAGAACCTGTCAGGAAACATATTCTTAAACCGCTTTAACCCTGTGCCATCCGGCATTGCCGCCGTCACAGCTACCACTTCCGGTTCCCTGTCTCCCATCTTTCGCATCACAGTCGAAAAGATATCTGTATAATTTGCTTTCACTCTCTTCTTCTTTGGCAGTCCTGTTTCGATGACAAATGGTTCTGCGCCATGAAATCTGGCAGGATGCCTCATAGCAGGTGCGTACCCTTTTCCTTTTTGTGTACAGACATGCATCAACACAGCTCCGTTAACCTGCTTTGCCTCGCGAAATGCACGCAACAGCTGGTCGATATTATGTCCGTCATATGGTCCAAGATAAGTCAGTCCCATTTCTTCAAACAGCATTCCTGGTACAAAAAACTGCTTAATACTGTTCTTTGTCTTTCGAATACTGCGAATAAGCTGTTCTCCATGTATTGGAAGTCTGGATAATGTATTTTCCACTCCTGCTTTCAGATTCTGATAGCCTTCGCCTGTTCTTACCTGATTCAGATATTCTGAAAAACCGCCTACATTTTCAGCAATTGACATATTGTTGTCATTTAATACAATAATAAAGTTTCTTTTTAATCTGGACGCATTGTTTAATGCTTCCCAGGCCATTCCTCCTGTCAGTGAACCGTCTCCGATAACGGAAATTACATAATTGGAATCTCCGCGCAGTTCACTGGCCATGGCATAACCCATTCCGGCAGATATGGATGTGGAACTGTGACCTGTATCGAAAGCATCGCAGGCACTTTCTTTTCTTTTTGGGAATCCACTCATGCCTCCATATTTACGCAATGTATCAAATCCATCTTTTCTCCCGGTAAGCAACTTGTGGGTATAGGACTGATGTCCCACATCCCAGATCATCTTATCTTCCGGAAGATGAAAAGACAGATGCATTGCCATAGTCAGTTCCACCACGCCCAGGTTGGATCCAAGATGCCCTCCATTCTCACTGATCTTATCAAGCAGAAATGTACGGATCTCTTCTGCCAGCTGTGGCAGTTCACTTTTGTCCAGATTCTGTATATCGTTCTCTTTTTGAATTTTATCCAAAATCATATTATTTCTCCCTGGTGACAAGTTCCAGTATCAGATTACGTAAAAATGGATTTTCCCGTCCCAACTGATCTAAAGTTTCAATCGCACGTTCTGATATTGCCTCTACATCTTTTTTTGCTTTTTCCAGACCTTCCATGGTCACATATGTCGTTTTATGATTCTTTTCATCGCTGTTCACCGGTTTGCCAAGTACCTGACAGGAACTTGTCACATCCAGGATATCATCCTGAATCTGAAATGCCAGTCCAACATCAGAAGCTGCTCTCTCTATCTGCAATACTTCTTCTTCAGAAGCACCTGCCAGAATCGCACCTACCATCATAGAACCTTCCAGCAATGCACTGGTTTTCAGCCGGTAAATAAAATCCAGCATTCCCTGATCAAGCGGTCTTCCGGAC
>CAKRON010000119.1 GCA_934373455.1 uncultured Marvinbryantia sp. | reverse complement strand
GTGGAAGCATCCGGTATCATAAGGAAATGGTGAGACTTTTATTGCATTTTTTATTATGCAGTAAAGGTCTCTTTTTTTATAGTTTTATCAAAAATTAAGAAAAAGAGGGGAAAGATAGTGGATTTAAGTAGATGTTCTATGAAAAAAATTCGAGAACTGATTGTGTTTACGGCATTTCTTGTAGTTGCTTTGTGGAAATTCGATGTGGTGATTGAAGTGCTGAAGTCAATATGGAAAATTGTGTTTCCTTTTGCGCTTGGTGGTGCAATTGCCTTTGTGATTAATGTGCCAATGAGTTTCCTGGAAAAGAAAATGCTCGGAAAGATAAAAGAAAATAATAAAATAGGCAAAAAAGCTGCGAGACCGATAAGCCTGCTTTTTACGATTATATTGGCAGCAGGTGTAATGGTATTGGTAATGTTTGGTGTGATTCCACAGCTTACACAGACTATGGGAAATCTGATGACGAGTATTTCAGATTTTATTCCACAGATGCAAAACTGGATTCGAGAATTTTCACATGATAATCAGGATATTATGAAGTTGGTAGATCAGCTGCAGTTTCAGCCTGATCAGGCGATTAAATGGGGAATAAGTCTTCTTGGAAACGGAGCCGGAAATATGATGAATACGACGATGACAGCAGTAGGTTCCATTGCCAGTGGATTAGCGACCTTTTTTATTTCGTTTTCCTTTGCGTGCTATATTCTTTTTCAGAAAGAAAAATTACATTTACAGGTAAGAAAAGTGATTTTCGCTTTTATTCCAAAACAAAAAGCAGATGCAATTCTTAACATATGTTCGCTGACATATCGGACATTTGCAAATTTTCTTGCCGGACAGTGTCTGGAAGCAGTAATTCTCGGAATGATGTTTGTCATTACGCTAAGTATTTTAAAAATGCCATATGCACTTTTGATTGGAATTTTGATTGCATTTACCGCATTGGTTCCTATCTTTGGAGCCTTTATTGGCTGTGTCGTGGGAAGTTTTTTGATCTTTATGGTAAATCCAAAACAGGCAGTTTTATTTATTATAGTTTTTCTGATTTTGCAGCAGATAGAAGGTAATCTGATCTATCCTCATGTGGTTGGCGGATCAGTAGGACTTCCATCAATTTGGGTGCTGGCGGCAGTTACAATCGGTGGAAATCTTATGGGAATTATAGGTATGCTGATCTTCATTCCGCTTGTATCGGTATTTTATACTATATTCCGGGAGTTCGTATATCTGCGCCTAAAAAAACAACATATAAAACAAGTAACGAGAACAGATGTGGAAGAGTATGCGGAGGAGGAAATTGCGTCATCCTTTATTGTGCCGAATGAAAAATAATGATATGATACAAATATAAATGAAGTGTAAAGTGCAGGAGCGCAAAATGAAAAAAATATTAAGAAGAATATGCAAAGTCGTTTTCTGCTTTTTGTTGATTGCGGTGCTGGTAAATATACTTGCACCGCTTTTTTGCAGGAAACCAGACGAAACTTATGGAGAAATGCTGAGAAAAACTGAGTTTACTTCAGAAACAGCAGGTACGGAAAGAATTTACTGCATAGATGATAATGAAGAAGCATTGTTATGGAGACTTCGCATGATTGGTACTGCGAAGAAGAGTATTGTGCTGTCTACGTTTGATTTGCGTGCAGACGAAAACGGCACTAAAATATTGGCAGCATTGAATCATGCTGCGTCAAAAGGTGTAAAGATTCAGTTACTGATTGACGGAATTTATCAACAGCTGTTTCTGGCCAAGAGCAGTGACTTTCAGGCGCTGGCATCCCGTGAGAATGTGGAAGTGGGAGTGTATAATCCAGTGACGCCGGCCAATCTATTTAAAGTAAATTATCGTATGCATGATAAATACTTGATTGTTGATGAAAAGATGTATTTGCTTGGAGGTCGCAACAGTAATGATATTTTCCTGGGAGATCATAAAAAAGGAATCAATGTAGATCGAGATATTTTAGTGTATGATACATCAGAAGGATGCGGAGAATCTTTACTTCAGCTGGAAGATTATTTTCATAAAATCTGGAACGAAAAGTGTGTGAGTATAAAAAAAGAGAAAACGTCTTCTGAGTATACGGATGGGCAGCAACATCTGGAAGAATTATATGCATCTTTAGTGGAAAAGTATAAGGATATAGAAAGTTACAGTGCCTGGGAAAAAGATACAGAGATGGCAAATAAAATCACGCTGATTCAGAACGGAACGCAGGCGGGACGAAAAGTACCACAGGTTCTTCAGACAATACAGTATCTTTCAGAAAACGCAGATCATGTAATCATACAGACACCGTATGTGATTTGTAATGGCTATATGTATGACGTGCTGCGAGAAATCTCAAATCATGCAAAATTACAGATCGTGCTGAATGCAGTAGAAAAAGGTTCCAATCCATGGGGATGTACTGACTATCTGAATCAGAAAAAGAAGATTTTAGAAACAGGAGCAGCTGTTTACGAGTTGATGAACGATTATCCGGTGCATACAAAAGCGGTACTGATTGATAATCGCCTGTCCATAGTGGGTTCCTATAATCTGGATATGCGAAGCACGTATCTGGATACCGAACTGATGCTGGTAATCGATAGTGAAAAGCTGAATCAGCAGATTCGTGCAACAGAATCAGATTATATGGAAAAGAGCAAGGAAGTACTTGCAAATGGTCAGGAAAAGATAGGGGCAAAGTATGAGAGAAAAGTATTGGACTGGAAGAAGAAATTCTATTATGGTGTGCTTAGAATCGTTATCCGTCCTCTTCGACAGCTATTGTGAGTGACACAGTCTCCGGCAGAATTATATAGGTGCACTGTGACGAATTTTGTTAACGCCTTGTTTTCGATAATTGGTTGGAGTTACGTCATATATTTTTTTAAAACTGCGGCAAAAATGGTCTACACTATTGAAGCCTGTTTCAGAAGAAATCGTGTTTATTTTCTTTTCTGTATTTAAAAGAAGTAAAGCAGCCTGTTTAAGTCGGTAAGTAATCAGGTAATTTACAGGTGTTATTTTGAGATTGTCCTGAAACAGATGAAGTGCAGTACTTTTGCTGATATTTGCGTTTTCTGCAATATCTTCCAGTGTTATATTTTCAAAATAGTGATTATGAATGTATTGCATCATCAACTGAAGTCTGGTTCTTGATACAGTAGTAATTTTATTTTCTGCCTGATTAAAGTTTATATTTTCCAATAGTAATATCCAAAGCTGTTGAATAAGCATAGAAGTAGAAAGCTCAATGTTCAAATTTGTACTTTGAAGAGAAAAGATTTTCTTCATAATTTCAAGGACTTCTGTCTGCCAGAGAATATCGTCATGGAAACATATGTATTTAAGTGAAGAGGAAAGTACAGGACAGACATATTTTGAATAGATCAGACTGTCTGTAGGTGCTATAAATGATGGTTGAAATAGAAAATTGGGTATGATTGCTTCATTTGTGGATTTGAATCTATGCAGGATTTTTGAGTTAATCATGATTCCCTCTCCGGTACAAAGTTCAATGTGCTCATCGCCGATATTCAATGATACGTTGCCACTTTCCACATATACAAATTCCAGTTCGCTATGCCAGTGCCAGTCTATACAATGAAAATCAAACAGAGCAAGATTTTCATAATAATAGTGGAATGGATAGTCTTCGCTTCCGTGTATTGCTGTTTCCATTAGACTGTCATCCGTTATGATTCTGGTAAATTGATTCTTAAAATCCATAGGGTGCTCCTTGATAATACGATATATTACAATAAAATGCTGATAATCTACAATGAAATGAAGATGTATATATTATATAATACAAGCTAATAATAAACAAGGAGCATCAATATGAAAAATTATAAAAAAACGAAACTGGCTTGTTATCTTGGATTTATAACGCAGGCGATCGCAGCAAATTTTGCACCTCTTTTATATCTGAAATTTCATACAGATTATAATATTACACTTGGAAATATAGCACTTATTTCTACCTGTTTCTTCTTCACGCAGCTGGTAGTAGATTTATTCTGTGCGAAATTTGTTGACAGGATTGGTTACAGAGCATGCATTGTAACTTCCGAAATATGTTCTGCATTAGGTCTCATTGGTTTGGCATTTCTTCCGGAAATAATGCCAGATCCATTTGCCGGAATAATCATCAGTGTAATAATATATGCGATGGGCAGCGGACTTATTGAAGTGCTATGCAGTCCAATTGTCGAGGCATGTCCATTTGAGAATAAAGAGGCGACAATGAGTCTTCTGCATTCTTTTTATTGCTGGGGAGCTGTTGGAACAATTCTTGTTTCGACAATTTTCTTTACGGTTTTCGGAATAGACAGCTGGAAATGGCTTGCAATCCTGTTAGCATTAATTCCTGCATACAATATTTATAATTTTGCAACATGTCCTATCGAATATCTCGTAGATGAAGGGGAAGGAATGGGGATACGGACACTGTTTAAGACACCACTTTTCTGGATTGCGATTGTTTTGATGATTTGTTCCGGTGCATCGGAATTATCTATGGCACAGTGGGCATCTGCGTATGCGGAAGCTGCACTGGGATTAAGTAAAACAATGGGAGATCTTTTAGGCCCGTGTCTGTTTGCGGTATCGATGGGGATTTGCCGGATTCTATATGGAAAGTATGGAGAAAAAGTAAATTTAACAAAATTTATGCTTGGATCCGGTGTGCTATGTATAGTATGTTATGTCTTTGCATCGCTTTTTGCCAATCCGGTTATTGGACTCATAGGATGTATTTTATGCGGATTTTCTGTTGGAATCATGTGGCCTGGTACTTTAAGTATTTCATCCAAAAAGTTTCCAACAGGAGGAACGGCAATGTTTGCCCTGCTTGCTATGGCCGGAGATTTAGGGGGAAGTATTGGACCGGGAATTGTCGGCCGTGTTACACAGTTAGCCGGTAATAATATCAGAAGCGGTATGGCAGTTGGACTGATATTTCCAATCGTATTGGTTGTGGGGCTTTTGTTTTTTGACAAAATGAAAGGCAGATAAATAAAATAAATCAATCCCTGTTTTGACCATTGTGAGAAAACAATAAATGGAATAAATTAATCCTAACACAAGGGTAATTACAGGGAGGTGAGAGATTTGAAACAGTTAAAAACAGCGAAAGTCGGGTATATTTTAATTTCTATTGCTTTTTATATTTCCGGATTTTGTTGTATTGTTCGTCCTGACTTGATGGGAGAAAATGGAAAGACTGTAGCTGGGATACTTTTGATTGCATATGGAATTATAAAAATGATTGGCTATTTTTCAAAAGATCTGTATTGTCTTGCATTTCAATATGATCTGGCCTGTGGAATTTTCTTAATCGTATTGGGCGTGATTACTCTTTGCATCAAACATTATAAAGGAGTTTACTTGCTGGAAGGGTTAGGAATTTTGATTTTGCTGGACAGTCTTCTCGCCATACAGACATCGGTAGATGCCTGGAGATTCGGAATGGCAGAATGGAAATGGATTTTGTTTTTTTCTGTATTATCCGGGGTAGCAGGTATAATGATCGTGATTGGTAAGACCTTGCTGATTGCAGGCATTGCATTACTGATGGAAGCTGGGATGAGGCATTATATTGTACATTGTACGGTTAAGACCGATCCGCAAATACTATGAAGATAAAAAGAGATCAAAAAGAGAAGCAATTACAAATAGGAGGAAAATACAATGAATGCAGCGCTCGTCGGATGGAAAAAAGAAGAAGAGTTAAGGGCAAAATATAACTGTAATATACCGGCGGAGAACCATTGGTTCGTAAAAAAGACTTGATCCGTCTCTGTGAAAAACATTCCGATTGCGTATTCCTTTGTTTCACCAATGCTACACTGATCGATGAAGAATTTGCAGATGAGATGCTTCGGGTTGGTAATTTCGTTCCGGCAATTTCACTGGAAGGATTTGAAGAGGCTACAGATGGACGCCGTGGCTTGGGGGTTTATCAGAAAGTGCGTAAAGCCATGGAACTGCTCAGAAGTAAGAAACTGGTTTATGGTATTTCCATTATATGCCAGTTGGAAATGATGCAGTTCCGGAACTGATGCCAACACCACAACAGCGTACTGGTGTATATGAAAAGATCCGTAAGTATCGTGCAACAAAGCCATTGTTTGCGATGGATTTTCAGAACGACGCAGAATATGTAGGCGGATGTATTGCAGGTGGTCATCGTTATCTTCATATCAATGCAAATGGCGATATTGATCCGTGTGTATTTATTCACTATTCGGATTCAAATATCAGAGAAAAATCGTTGCTGGATACGCTTCGTTCCCCGATGATGATGGCCTATCATGACAATCAGCCATTTAGAATAATGATGGTTTCGATACGCTTCTGAATAAAAAACTCCCGTTTTGAATTGCAAAACGGGAGTTTTTTGAGTATACTAAAAAGGCTTTCATAAAATTCATACATAATCGGGTTTCAAATGTATGAAAATAATGATATGATAAAAAAGGTATTCATGAGAAAGAGGATATAAAAAATGGCAATAAAAGTATATATTTTAAAAAAGTCAATAATGAAATCATCCGTTGATGAATATCTTG